>JAGGTJ010000123.1 GCA_021163815.1 Deltaproteobacteria bacterium
AACCGGCATGGCCGGATCCAAACCTGCCTGTGCGCCAACGCATCTGCCTGTGCGCCAACGCATCTGCCTGTGCGCCAACGCACGCAGACAGGCGCAGACAGGATATCCTGGCCACCCACGAATATGAAAATACAGCCTGATTTTTTAACATGGTTTTGTGTGTTTTCATGGTAAAGTATAACCTCTTTTTAAAAAATAAAACAGCATTGCTCTTGTCTTGATTTATTTTTTTTTAGTGTTTAGTATTGATGGCGTCGTAAAAAGTCGAAAATCAGAAAATTAATACCAATATACAGGGATACCTTTGTTAAGTATCGCAATATATTGTGTCTAAGGTTTTTGCGACGGACTTTTTACGGGTTCATCAGTATTTACCGCAAAAACAGACAAAAGAAGGAAAATCGAAAATGAAAATCTATACATATCCTGATAAGGTCCTGAGGATAACCGCAGATCCTGTGGAAAACATAGATGAAGGGATTCAAACCCTGATAGACAATATGCTTCAAACCATGTATGATGCACCCTCCGGGATAGGGCTGGCTGCACCTCAGGTAGGTGAAACAAAACGTATAATAGTTTATGATCTCATGCATGCCAAGGATAAGCCAAAGGATTCTCATGTCTTGATAAACCCTGAGATTACAGCGGGAGAGGGAGAAGAAAGGTATGAAGAGGCCTGCCTGAGTGTCATTGATTTTTCCGCAGAAATCACACGAAAGGCCAAAGTTGAAGTCAGAGGCTTTGACCGGCATGGAAAACCTGTACTAATCGAAGCCGATAAGATGTTGGCAATATGTCTTCAGCATGAAATTGATCATTTGAACGGGACACTGATAGTAGATTATGTCAGTCCTCTGAAAAGATCAATCTATAAAAAGAAACTGCAAAAGAGGCGCAAGAGGCATTGAGCACTCAAAAAAACATAACTCCCTGCCTGAAAACAGTGCATGAGTGTGTGTGCTGAGATTTTTTGCGTAAAATCAAAAAGGATCAAAAGAGAGATATGAATTGAACAAGCCAAAAATAATATTTATGGGCACGCCTGAATTTGCAGTACCTTCCCTTGTATCCCTGATTGAACATGGACACGATGTCATGGCAGTAGTAACTCAACCGGACAGGGCCCGCGGAAGAGGCAGAAAGGTTACATATTCACCGGTCAAAGGTACTGCCCTTAAATACGGTCTTAATGTACTCCAGCCCCACCGTGCATCTGATACAGAGTTTTGCCAAACTATATCTGAGATGAGACCAGACCTTTTAATTGTGATTGCCTTTGGCCAGATACTTAACAGGGAATTGCTATCAATTCCGCGGTTAGGCCCGTTAAACATTCATCCCTCGCTTTTACCGAGGTACAGAGGCCCTGCCCCCATACAGTGGACAATTCTGAACGATGACAAGCTTACCGGCCTGACTGCCATAAGAATGGATACCGGCCTTGATACCGGACATGTGATCCTGCAAAAGGAGGTGCATGTTTTACCCGACGAGACTGCAGGACAGCTTCATAATCGCCTTGCCGTAATGTCCGGGGATTTTCTCCTGGAAATAATAGAGAAATTGGTTCAGGGAAACCTGCATGAAACACCTCAGGATAACTCCCTCTCTTCTTACGCCCCCAAGATAAATACCTCAAACTGTTTCATCAAATGGAATCAGGATGCATGGAAAATTTCTGCATTTATACGCGGTCTTGATCCCTGGCCAGGGGCAATAACTATGGTCAAAGGAAAAAGGCTGAAGCTTTTTGCTTCCACGGTTGTTGACAGGACTTTTGTAGGCATTCCCGGCAGGGTATATGACTTTAATAATGAAGGTTTGCACATAGAGACATCCTGTGGCCTTGTTTCTGTCAGGGAGCTTCAGCTCCCCGGTAAAAAAAGACTTGCAGCGCCAGATTTTTTAAGAGGTTTCCCAATAGGAAAAGGAACTGTCCTGAAGAATGGAAGATGATGTAAACGCAAAAGGCCAAAAAAAACCGGAAGAATTTAAACGACCTGCAATAAAGACGTTTGTCCTGTTACTTCTTTTAAGCTGTGTTGTCACGATAGGCATATCCTTTCTCGTATGGTGGGTTCCATATGTGGGTCTTGCCAACATCCAGCCGAATCTGCCATGGATACTTGCATCTGTCCTTGCATGTGTTGTGCTGTATGTTATTGGGGGTGCATTAACCCTGCTCTTAACCGTGATTACCGGCAAAAATTTCTTTTTCAGCAAACGCATGAGGGGAATGGTTATCAAGGTGCTCTTCCCTATACTGGTTGTTCTCGGAAGATGTATCGGGATAAAGAAAGAGGATGTATGGCGGTCATTTATAGCGGTTAACAACAAGCTTGTGCGTGCAGAGGCAAAAAAAGTAAGTCCTGAAAGGCTGTTGGTTCTTCTCCCTCACTGTCTCCAAAACCACAACTGTAAGTTCAGAATTACCGGTAACATAGAAAACTGCAGAAAATGTGGAAAATGCAAGATAAAAGACCTGCTGGAGTTATCTCATCGTTATGGCGTGCCAATGGCAGTTGCTACCGGAGGAACCCTTGCAAGAAAGATCGTCAAGGAAACACGACCAGAGGTCATTATAGGTGTGGCCTGCGAGAGAGATCTTACAAGTGGCATACAGGACACCTATCCTATCCCGGCTTTTGGGATATTGAACATAAGGCCATTTGGTCCATGCTATGATACCGATGTAGATGTTGAAATGCTTGAAGAGGCAATAAGACATTTTTTAAAGCCTGAGACGCTCACTTCGGATAATGCATCTGCCCATAAACAGGTCGTGTAACAAAGACCATTTGGACAGGATTTAATATCCGTAAAGGATTTCAACATGAAACATGTTCCACCGAGAAGACTGGCGCTCTCAATTTTAGGCAGGTTAGAAGATACCTCTTGCCTTGCCGACAGACATACCGGCGACATATTTGGCAGACACCATTATTTGAGCGGCAGGGATCGTGCCTTTATCATGCACTTAGTTCAGGGGGTGCTTCGCTTCAGGTTAAGGCTGGACTGGATCATTGGACATGTTTCTCATGTACCTATAGACAGGATAGATCCGCTGGTATTAAACATACTGCGGATGGCCCTTTATCAGATCCTGTTCATGGACAGGGTGCCGGATTCAGCGGCGGTCAATGAGGCGGTAAAACAGGTCAAAGGCATATCGCGTAAAACAGCAGGATTTGTTAATGGGGTATTAAGACAGGCATGTCGATTAAAAAATGATATTCCGTTTCCTGACCGTAAAAAAGACCTGGTAAGGCATCTGTCGGTATTTTACTCCTATCCTGTGTGGCTGGTGCATAAATGGATCAGGGAACTGGGGCCTGATGCAACCGAGGCCCTGCTTGAGGCAGGAAACCGTATTCCGTCTTTAACCATCCGAACAAATTGTCTCAGAATCGGCCGGAAAGAGCTTATTGAACGGCTTAGAGCAGAAGGAGTTGAATGTATGCCGACCCCCTATGCCCCTGAGGGTATAAGAATATCCGGCATGGTTGGCCCTGTCACAGACATCAATGCCTTTAAACAGGGTTTGTTTCAGATTCAGGGGGAAGCGGCCCAGCTTGTCTCTCATCTTCTGCTGCCTGCAAAGAATGAACGCATCCTTGATGTATGCGCAGGCCTTGGGGGAAAAACGACCCATATTGCAGAACTTACAGGCAAGAGGGGACAGATTGTCTCTATTGATACAAATCGTGACAAACTTGTCTCCCTTTTAGATTCTGCATGGCGTCTTGGTACAGAACAATGTGTTAGACCTGTTGTTGCCGATGCCCTTGGCACCTTACCTTTTTTTGATTGTTCTTTTCAAAAAATCCTGGTAGATGCACCATGTTCCGGACTGGGGGTTATATCGAAACATCCTGACAGCAAATGGGCAAAGTCGGCAAGGGATATCAGACGGCTGTCTGAATTACAGCTCGCCATCTTGAACAGATGCGCCGGATTGCTTTCCAGGGGAGGAACACTATTGTATGTAACCTGCACCATATCAAAAGAGGAAAACGAAGATGTGGTACAGGCATTTTTGGATAAAAATAAAGACATGGCACGGTCTGAGTCTGATATACCACAACATCTGAAAAGATTTATATCTCCCGATGGATTTTTCAGGACACTTCCTTATCTGCACGGCATGGACGGTTTTTTTGCCGCCATGTTTTCCAAACAAAAATAATGTCCTGCAGGAAGATGTATGGATCAGCTCAGTAATTAGGGGGATAACAGCGAATGCACTGTGGGGGCAAGATAATTTTTCTTCCGCTTTTGGTCTTCCGACAGTTGCGTCAGAAAAAACCTCTTGCCCCTAATTATTATTGGGCTATTACCGTTAAGACATGTTGTATAGGCAAGGACAGTTTATGACCTAAAACCTGCATAAACTATTTTCAAGAGAGTTGTTATGATAAAAATATCTCCTTCAATACTTTCATCTGACTTTACGAGGCTTGGAGAAGAAATCAGGGCAGTTGAAGAGGCAGGGGCAGACCTTATACATATTGATGTAATGGATGGACATTTTGTCCCCAATATAACCATAGGTCCTTTAATAGTAAAGGCGGTAAAGGATATAACCAGCCTTCCTCTTGATGTGCATCTTATGATTTCAGATCCTGATCGTTATATTGATGACTTTGTAAAGGCCGGTGCAGATATTATAACTGTCCATGCTGAGACTGTTTATCATCTGCACCGAACGATCCAGGTTATAAAAAAGATGGGTGTACAGACAGGGGTTGCACTTAATCCTGCAACCCCTGTTGAAATGCTGAACTATATTTTAACTGACATAGATATTGTTATGATAATGTCGGTTAACCCTGGCTTTGGTGGTCAACAGTTTATTCCAGAGGCAATCTCCAAGATAGAGACCGTACGAAAAATGATAGAAAAAAAGGGGCTTGCAACAGAAATTGAGGTGGATGGCGGTATAAATGAAAAAACGATAAGCAGTGTTTACCAGGCAGGAGCAAACATATTTGTTGCAGGTTCCGCCATTTTTTTAGAAGATGATTACAAAAAGGTTATTGACACGATGAGAAAGGCTTGTCTATAAGCATACAGACAGTAGTTATGAAACGGCCCAGGCACACAGGGTATCATGAGGTATAGGAAGAAACCATACAGGAGCATGATCAACTGATGAAGGTAGATAATGAGTTATGTGTGAATACAATCCGAATGTTGGCCGTAGACTGCATTGAGAGCGCAAAATCAGGACATCCCGGCCTGCCCATGGGAGCCGCACCCATGGCCTACGTCTTATATACCAGATTTTTGAGACATAATCCCCTGAATCCATTGTGGCCGGACAGGGACAGATTTGTTCTGTCTGCCGGTCATGGATCGGCCATGTTATATGCCCTGCTCTATCTGACCGGATATGGCCTGACAATAGAAGATCTCAAAGAGTTCAGGCAGTGGAACAGCAAAACTCCGGGTCATCCTGAACGTGGTGTAACGGCCGGAGTAGAGACTACAACAGGACCTCTGGGTCAGGGTTTTGCAAACGGGGTGGGGATGGCCATTGCAGAACGTTTTCTTGCTGCACGGTTTAACCGGCCAGGCCCCTCTATTGTAGATCATTATACCTATGTTATTGCAGGTGATGGAGATCTTATGGAGGGCATTTCCCACGAGGCGGCATCACTGGCAGGTCATCTCAGACTCGGAAAACTTATCTGCCTCTACGACGATAATCATATCTCCATTGAAGGACATACGGATCTATCCTTTACAGAGGATGTAAAGGCAAGGTTTGCTGCCTATGGATGGGATGTTCAGCAGGTGGAAGACGGAAATGATCTTGATGCAATAGAGAATGCCATCCTGTCGGCACAGAAGCAAACACACAGGCCTTCCCTTATAGCAGTGCGATCTGTCATAGGATACGGGAGTCCAAACAAGGCAGATTCTCCCTCTGCTCATGGGGCACCTCTTGGCCCTGAGGAAACAGGATTAACAAAAGAACGACTGGGTTGGCCAACAGACAAACCTTTTTATGTGCCAGAAGAGGTCCTTGCTCATTTTCGCAAGGCAATTAAAAAGGGGAAACAGCTCGAAAAGGAGTGGAAGGAAAGATGCCATTTTTACAGGCAGGAGTTCCCTGACCTTTATGAACAGTTTGACAGCATAATGAAAGATGAACTGCCGGCAGATTGGGCTCGGGACATACCCTTTTTTCCTGCCGATAAAAAAGGTATTGCCACGCGGGTTGCATCAGGCAAGGTTCTTAACGCCATCGCCACGTATCTGTTTAATCTGATTGGGGGCTCTGCTGATCTTGCCCCATCAAATAAGACCTTAATTACCGGTGAAAAGGATCTGGAGCCAAACAATTACAGTGGCCGCAACATACATTTTGGAGTCCGTGAGCATGGCATGGGCGGCATCCTGAATGGCATGGCCCTTCATGGCGGTCTCATTCCATACGGGGGAACCTTTCTGGTGTTTTCAGACTACATGAGAGCTTCCATACGTATGGCCGCCCTTATGGGCATTAGGGTTATATATGTTTTTACCCATGACAGTATCGGCGTTGGGGAAGATGGCCCAACCCATCAGCCTATTGAGCATCTTCTTTCCTTAAGAAGCATCCCGAACCTTACGGTCATACGCCCTGCCGATGCCAATGAAACGGCCGAGGCATGGCAGATTGCTATCAAGTCTTTTGACCGTCCTGTAGCCCTGTCTTTAACACGCCAGGCACTGCCCGTGCTGGACAGGAAGGAATTTGCTCCTGCCGAGGGTCTGAGAAGAGGAGCATACATATTAAAGGAGGCCAAAGATGATAGACCTGATATAATACTTTTGTCCACAGGTTCCGAGGTACATGTTGCAATTTCAGCATCACGGGCACTTGAAGAAAGGAATATCTCCGTACGTGTAGTCAGCATGCCGTCATGGGAACTGTTTGACAGACAGACAGAGCAATATCAACAGGATGTTTTGTATAACAAAAAGATCCCTATTATAGCCATCGAGGCAGGATCTTCCATGGGTTGGCACAAATATATCGGTGTAAATGGAGCTGTCATAGGTATAGACCATTTCGGCGCATCCGCACCGGCAAAGGTACTTTTTGAAAAATTCGGTATTACCGCAGAGACCGTGGTAAAAAAGGCCATGGAATTGATAGGACAATAGATTAGTGCTTCTGCACAAACCCGTTTTTTGAAATACAGAAAGGCGACATTGCAAAACGGACTGTTTACGGGTTCATCGTCCATTATAAATGGACAGGCATCAGGACATTTCCCTTTTGCGTCTGAAGATCAGAATATGTCTAACAGCAGATGTGTGGGGGAGTATATACGGCATACACCTAGCAAGACAGAGGCCATGGCGTTTCAATACATTTGAACTCCTTTCCAGTGTGTCCTTGAAATCCGCCCCCTGAAAATTTATTATGGACCCATCTTCCGTGATCCATGGCGATGCCCAGTCAAGTACGGTAGACAACGGTGCCACAGCACGTGCAGTCACTGTTTGATACCCATTTCTGTTCAATCCCCGGGGGGCATGTTCAATCCTGCCTCTTATGACCTGAATATTATCAAGTCTCAGTACCCGTATTATGTGCCTTAAAAAACTGACCCGTTTCTGTTTTGGCTCTATAAGGAGCACTTCAAGATCATGCCTTTTTATTTTCAGGGGAATGGCAGGGAAACCTGCTCCTGATCCAATATCAAGAAGCCTTCCGCCATCTGGTATGTATTGAGCACATATCAGGGAATCTAACAAAAGCTCTGTGATAATCTGTTTGCGGGAAGACAGGCCTGTAAGGTTTATTTTTTTGTTCCATTCCCATAATTCATGCAGGTATGTTGTCAACTGGTTAATCTGGCTGGCAGACAGATATATTCCCATCCTGTCGGCCGTACTCTCTATGTATTTTTTTTCCTGATGCAACATTGCAATAGAGATAGTCTGTAATATTGGGTATGTTATGAAATTCAATCGTATTACAAAAGACAATATTTATCAGATGGCAGGCCATCAAAAAACAAGATGGCAGCAGGATTACCTCTCCATGTATTCCAGCCAGTGGCATGGTTTCACTACTGATCCTGACCTGATGCATGTTCCTCTTGATGATCATCTCGTTCACAGAGGAGACGGGGTGTTTGAGGTTATGAGATGCGTTGGAGGAAAAGTATATCAGATGGATGCGCATCTGCAACGATTAAATCGTTCAGCTACGGCCATTGCCCTTGATCTTCCCCCTGATTATCGGGAGATAAAAGGGATAGTCTCAGAGCTTATCGGCCTTACACCACATAAAGACTGTGTCATACGAATTATAGTATCAAGGGGACCCGGAAGTTTTAATGTCAATCCCTTTGATTGTCCATCCAGCCATATGTATGTAAACGCCATGCGCTTCAGAGAAATACCCCGTGAATATTATTCAAAGGGAGTATCTCTTATTACATCTTCTATCCCTGTTAAAAACACATTTTTTGCAAATATCAAGTCCTGTAATTATCTTCCTAATGTACTTATGAAGATGGAGGCCTTAAATAAGGGCGCTGATTTTCCGGTCTCCATTGATGAAAACGGGTATATTGCCGAAGGAGCCACAGAAAATATCGGAATCTTGACAAAAGACAATGTGTTAAAATTCCCGTCAACACACAGGACCCTTTCCGGTATAACTGCCAAGGCTGTTTTGTCTCTATCCATGGATCTGGTGGAAAAAGGAATGATAAAAGAAGCCAAACATACCAATATTACACCTGAGGATGCATACAGGGCCAAAGAAATATTTTTGACCGGAACTTCCATAGAGGTCCTGCCTGTGGTAAGTTATGACAACAATATTATCAACAATGGCCTTCCTGGTCCGGTTTCTGCTGAATTGTTAAGACTGTTAAGGGATGATATGATTTACAACAAACAGTGTCCTGCAGATCGTTCATGAAAATGGACTTCAATGCAGAAGGAATACTGAATTAAAAGAGGTTTGACTATGATTTCTATTGATATGGAATGCTCCAACGGGCATGTTTTTGAAGGATGGTTTGACAGTCTTGATGCCTTTGAAGAACAGAACGCCAAGGACATGGTGCTTTGCCCTTTTTGTAATGATTCTGATATCAGACGGGTTCTTTCGCCTGTCACTGTCAAAAAGTCGGGTTCAGAAACAGACAGTGTAGCGACTCTTGTTAAATACCAGCTTGCAGTCCAGGATTTTATCAAAGAGATATGGCAAAACTCAGAAGATGTGGGAACCAGGTTTTCTGCAAAAGCATTAAAGATGCACTATGGGGTCATTGAAAAGAAAAGCATCAGGGGAGTTGCCACTGCAGAAGAAGAAAAGATCCTAAAAGAGGAAGGGGTAAACTTTGTTAAGATTCCTGTTCCAAAACAGGAAAACGGGGATGACTCTGAAACTTGATGGCGTTGAGCCCCTATATGCTGTCTTATAGTATTTGCATACCTTATCCCTTGTTGTCTCCTGTATACCAGGCCCATATCAAGGATGTTGGTACTTTGTGCAAGGCAGCCAAAACCACACAATGCAAGAATATATGAATATCATAGTAAAGAATGGCCTTATCCTGACCATGGATGCAGATAACTCTGTTATTGAGGATGGTTATATCTGTATAAAAGATGATTATATCTCTCACTTAGGTTCAGGGCCATGTCCCTTTCAGACACAAAAAACCCTGGATGCGAACGGAGGTATAATACTACCTGGTCTTATCAATGGTCATACCCATGTGCCAATGAGTCTGTTCAGGGGGATTGCAGATGATCTGCCCCTTATGGAATGGCTGAATAACTATATATTTCCCCTTGAAAGTCATGTGACGGCTGAATTTGTTTATACCGGTGCAATGCTGGCATGTGCAGAGATGATTATGACCGGAACAACCACCTTTTGCGACATGTACATGTTTGAAGACGAGGTAGCAAGGGCTGCATATGAAACAGGAATGAGATGTGTCGTTGGAGAAGGCCTGTTTGACTTTGATTCTCCCAACTATGGTCCCCTGAAAAAAGGTCTTGTCTACACTGAAGAATTGATAAGCAAATGGCATGACAGTCCAACTGTAAATATATCGGTTGATCCCCATTCCGTTTTTACCTGTGCCCCCGATCTTCTGATAACTGCAAATGAACTGGCCTTAAAACACGATACGTTATTAGTGATTCATCTTGCAGAAACCCTTGCAGAGGTTAAGGAAGTTGAAGACAGGTATGGGAAAAAGCCTGTACAATATTTAGACTCCCTTGGCATTCTTGGCCCTCATCTAATAGCTGCTCACTGTGTTCACCTGGATGAGGAAGAGATAAACCTCCTTGCAGATAACCATGTGAAGATCATACATAATCCAGAAAGTAACATGAAACTGGCCTCAGGTGTAAGCCCTGTGCCCAGGTTGTTGGCATCAGGTATTACCGTAGGAATAGGGACAGACGGATGCGCATCCAATAACAATCTTGATCTTTTTGCTGAGATGGATGTGTCGGCAAAACTGCACAAGCTGGCCAATATGGATCCAACTGTAATGACAGCAAGTGAAGTGCTGCATATGGCAACCATAGAAGGAGCAAAGGCCCTATCCTTGGATACCGTTACAGGATCCCTTGAACAGGGCAAAAAGGCAGATATTATTGTCGTGGATACATCTCAACCCAATATGGTGCCAATGTATAACCCCTGTTCCAACCTGGTCTATTCTGCTTCTGGAGCCAATGTAATCCATTCCATAATCAATGGACAGATAGTTATGTATAACCGAGAACTGCTCTCTTTTGATCTTTGCACGGTTATTGACAATGCCCGTGCCTTTGCAAAACGTATAAGGTAATGGCTTGAAAAATAGTCCTCTGCCGGTAATAGCTCAATAACAATTAAGGGCAAGAGGGTTTTTCTGACGCGACTGTCGGGAGGGCGCCGTATCTTCGTGACTTATCAGTGGGGGAAGCCGCAGCCCGGCACTCAACTCTCCAAAAACTCTATAGAAAGTATAATCCTCCATCAGGCGACCCAAGCCTCTTGGCAAACCATTTTTTGATTAGTAGTTGAGTGCCGGGAATGCGGAGGGGGCCAGTGTCCCCCGCGGATAAGTCACTGAAGAGACCAGCCCGGGAGACCCGGAGCGGAAGAAAAATTCTCTTGCCCTATAGTACATTCGCTCTTATCCCCCTAATTACTGGGCTGATACCTCTGCTGTTTGTATAAACACTTATAAAAGACCTTGAGTGGTCGGACATTTTGAATCCGGCCATGGCGGTTTAGGAGGCCTCATATTGTCTTATTTTGCAGTGAGCACCAACCCCTGATGACTATGGACAAAGCCAGGTTTATCGCTCTTGGAAGCAGGCTTAAAGGGGTGCCTGAGGTTCTTACCCTTGGAGTCAAGCCGAACTTCTATGACTATACTCCCTCGGAAAGAAACCTGATTTTGACCTCAACTCCCATTCTTTTTCCCACCAAAAATTATGCCCAGTTTCTAAGTACCATGGGCAGGAAGATATTTCCGAGTCTTGAAACCTACCTGTTTGCTGAGGACAAGATAAAACAGACCACCATGTTTTATATGTCCGGAATACCGCATCCCCGTACAAGGATATACTATCATCTTCACTACAATGATATACTGCGGGATTTTGATTTCCCTTTTATTGCAAAATTACCACGGGGTTCTGCCGGAGGCAGGGGAGTATTTAAGATAAAAAATATCAGGGACCTTGAGGCATATTTGAATAATACATCGGTTGCCTACATACAGGAATATATACCCCATGACAGAGATGTAAGGGTGGTCCTGATAAACTACGATCCAATACTTTCGTACTGGCGTGTCAGTGCCCAGGGCGAATTTAGAACCAATGTTTATCAAAAAGGCAGTATTGTCTTTGACAATGTACCTACAGAGGCCATTTTGTGTGCACAGAAGACCGCAAGGATGTGTAATTTTGATGATGTGGGTTTGGATCTCATTGAACATAAAGGCAGGTGGCTGATTATTGAGGCGAATATGAAGTATGGGCGTAAGGGGCTTTCTATGAAAGGTCTCAACCTCAAGGAAATCATACGCAATAAATTACTATCAGGCAATCTTTGTCGCTGATATTAAATGCGGCCTTTCATCTATAAAAAAACATCTTTTGAAACATCAAGGTGAAGCCACAGCTTTTCAGGTTCAAAAAAACTCATAGTAGATTTTCAAGGGCCTTACATTAAAAAAATGACGGTTAAACGATTATCTCTCTTTATTATCATTGTTATATTCATAGCTTTTCTGTCAGTTGCCATACCGGCGGGTTATTTTTGTTACACTGTGGTAAAAGATGCCTCGGCACGTATACAAAAAGGGGCTATTGAGCATATTATTGCATCTGAAAGCCCCGTCTATTACGATGATGGTATAAGCAAAATAGGCGTTTTCTTTAACAGGATACACAGAAAATATGTACGTTACAACGAAATCCCAAAGATCTTTATCAAGGCACTCATTGCGGCAGAAGATGCCCGCTTTTTTGATGAACGCTACGGTTTTGATATAAAGGCGCTGTTCCGTGCATTAATTTCCAATATAAGGGCCGGCAGGATCGTTCAGGGTGGAAGCAGTATCACCCAGCAGACAGCAAAAAACATCTTCAGACGTGAAAAACGTTCATACAAGGCCAAGATAAAAGAACTGATACAGGCCATCTTATTGGCAAGGAGATATTCCAAGCAAGAGATCCTGGAGATGTACTGTAATCAGTTTTTTGTAACCAGTTTTGGTAAGGGACTGAAGATAGCTGCCCAATATTTTTTTGGAAAGTCCCCCAAAGACCTTGACCTCGTTGAAGCAGCGTTTATTGCAGGTTCCGTCAAGGCCCCGAACAGATACAATCCCTTCATAAAAAAGACCGAGACAGAAAAACATATGGCAATGCGTCTTGCCAAGGCACGTAAGGACTATGTCCTGTCACGTATGCTGAAGATGAAGTTCATTACAAGGGCACAGTACCTGAAGGCAAAAAAACAGCCTGTTCCATTTAAAGAGGGTAAAATTACCTACAGACTGAATGTTGTTTTGGATTATGTAAGGAATCAGCTTGATTCCAAATATTTCAAGGATATCCTACATGAGGAGGGAATCGATAACATTGCGACCTCAGGGATATCTATATATACATCCATCAGCGCCCCTATACAAAAGACGGCTCTTTCAAACCTGCGTAACAATCTTTCCCTGCTGGACATAAAACTGAACGGTTATAATCTGAAGACCCATCAGCAGCAATTCAAAAAAGAGGTTAAAGGGGGTTTCAACAGAGAACCACTCCAAAATCAACAGCCCTTTTTTGCACGCATAAGCCAAATCTATAAAGAAAAACAGAGGCCACGGATTGTTGTGTGTTGGAAAAACGGAGGAGGCATTATCACCTACCAGGGAATGAAAAAGGTAGCCGATGCCTGGCTTAAATGGAGGTTTGGAAGGTGGACTCATATTAATAGAAGGTATCTTATCAGCTTTCTATCCAACCTGCATAAGGGTGATCTTATCCCTGTAAGGATGGTAACTTCCTCTGAAAGTGGCCGTGCCAGGCTGGAATTGTCATGGCTACCCGAACTTCAGGGCGGTATTGTGGTTATGCATGACGGTATGTTAAAGGCCATGGTCGGGGGCTTTAAAAATTGTTTCTTTAACAGGGCGGTTGATGCAAAAAGACAGTTCGGCTCTGTATTCAAACCCCTGGTTTATACTGCTGCCCTGCAACTCAAGTGGAATATACTCGATATTCTTGACAATACAAGGGGAGTTTTTCAGTTTGAAGATACGGTATATTTGCCACGTCCTGACCACAAACCCCGATCAAAAGAAGTTTCCATGGTATGGGCAGGAGCAAAATCAGAAAATCTGGCAACCGTCTGGCTTTTGTGTCATCTTACAGACCGTCTGAACCTCGATGAATTCCGTAAGGTAATGCACATAGTAAAGCTTGACCAACAGAAAAATGAATCCTATACGGCATACAAAAAACGCCTGAGAGATAAGCAAGGTATTGTAATCAATAACATGGCCCTTAGGCAGGCTGCATTTAACCTGTCTAAAGAACAGGTCAAAACGGATGTAATTTTCAGCGGGCATGAAGATATCTTAAAATACCTCTCTCACCTGCATTTATACATCGATACATCCGGATTGAAATTGAAACCAGAGGAAAAGAGAGATATCCTGCGATTTGATTTTAGTCGGTTGTTACAGGCCAACGTACATATGAAAAGGGCCTACCGGGAAATAAACAGATTAGTCAAACCTTACACACCTTATGACAACGCCATAAAAAAATCCTCCCTGTCAAGATATATGGCACATTTTTTTATTGAAGAGAAACGGCCACCGGACCAAGAGGCAGTAAACGATGCACCCCAAAGACGCGGTATTGGTTTACAGAAAAGTAATACATCACGTACAAGAATTGTATACTGTGAAGATACCAACATGGCGCCTCATATGAACTATATACGCCCTCTTGATCAAAAATGGTTGCGGGAACACGCTCCTGTATCAGCCAAAGATATATGGATTGACAACATTATCACCTCTGAAATACTTGATATGATACAGTCGGATTGCAAACAGAACTTCAAGTATCTGAAAAGCCTTAATGCTTACGATCCAACAGTACTTTATCGTGTGCCGGATTTCAGAATGCTTGTAAATCTGTCCTATGTAATATGGCTGTCAAAACAACTTGGTATTTCCACTCCGCTTGATCCGGTTATGTCATTTCCCCTTGGACCAAATGCCATAAGTCTTGTGGAGGCTGCCCTCGCCTATCATACCATAATGACTGCCCATATTCCATCTGCTCCAAATCTGCCCCCCACAATGATTCCTGTGATTAGCATGATAAAAGACAGGACCGGAAAGATAATATGGCAGTACAAACCGAAACAGAAAAGAGTACTTTCCCCGAGGACATCTTCAATGATATCCGAAATATTAAGGAAAGTCATAGAGGTCGGCACAGGACAAAAGGCACGGGGCAAGATTCAGGCAGTCTTAAAGGAACGTGATGGAGAGTTAATAAGCGTTCCTGTGCCTGCATTTGGAAAAACAGGCACATCCAACAGGTTTACCAATTCAAGTTTTGTGGGATTTATTCCCGGTTTTGACAATATAAAGGGGAAGGTAGACCTTAAAGAGGGATATGTGATAGCCTGTTATGTGAGTTATGATGATAACCGACCCATGAAAAGCAGACACATATCCATATATGGTGCTTCGGGGGCATTACCTATGTGGATTGATACTGCAAATGCAATTGTCAACACCAAAGGTTATACAAAAGACCTCAGGGTGGATGATATGGCGTTTCAATCCGATAAAAGTCTGCTGTCTGACAGGTTCAGGTTTTACAATGTGCCTGTTTCATGTATAACAGGGTTACCCTATCTCCCATTGGACAGATTCTCCGGTACATGTAGTGTCTGTGCAGATGTGCAAAACTATGGGGATGGATGGGTGATGAACAGATCTTTTGAACCAGTTATGGATGGCTCTTATCCATAAAGGAATTTAGGCTTTTAATATCAGCAAATTATAGAAATGTTGTGCCTGCATAACACACATCGATTTGAATACGGCCATAAAGGTTGCGGTTTTTGAAAATTACCCTTAAGGCCGCAGGCAGGTCTTCGGCAAACTCGACGCTTGCAGGATTTAGGTGATATTCTGCCTGTATGCCTTCACGCATGGCCAAACACTATGCCTTGCATATGAAGATTTTAGGTTATGCAGATACATACAGTATGAGATCTTTGCAGGATTTGGTATAATAGGTTTTCAGTATGTATGAAAGAAACAATAACAGTCTCGAACAGCTTAACTTTAAGGCACTTATTGAAGAAAGCAAAACAGACAGGATAGAAGACAGGTTAAATGTGCTTAATGCCTTTTTGGCTACCCCAGGACATGTTTCCCTTGAAGAAATGCACAATATTCTCAAGGAAAAGGGTTATGATTATGACCTTCAGTTTGTCAGTCAGTGCCTTACCGACATGGTAGATCTTGGCTTTGCCCAAAAAAAGCAATTTGAAGGCCAACCCATCAAATACGAACACCTGCATCTTGGTCTGCATCATGATCATTTTATCTGTACAAGATGCGGAAAGATCGTGGAATTTTCCAACGAGGAGATAGAGAGATTGCAGGCCAAGGTAGCTTCTGATTATGGATTTTACATGCTGCAACACAGGATGGATATTTATGGTATCTGTTCTGCATGTATGAAACAGAGACAACCCCTTATTCCACTGGCAATGGCAAAATCCGGCGAAAAGCTGAAGATACAGAGAATTATTGGGGGAAAAATGGCCTGTGGGCGGCTGTTCGGGTTGGGGTTGCGCCCTGGGGACAGCATAGAGATCATAAATAACAGTGGAATGGGGCGGATTATTATCGGACACAAGGACACACGGCTTGCAATAAGCAGAAGAATGGCCATGAAAATCATAGTCTCTATTGATACCAACCAGAATACATAGGGTTCACTTTAATGAACTATTTTGGGTATCGGAGTACTATCGTCCAATACCTGAAATTGACCACTGGCTCAGGAGAAGGGTGCGAATGTGTTACTAAACCGGCATGGCCGGATCCAAAATATCCTGGCCACCCACGGATATGAAAATACAGACTGGTTTTTCAACATGGTTTTGTGTGTTTTCATGATAAAAACAATGGCGATATGCGCCCGGACAAAGGTGCGAGAGCTTCATAAGCTTGGTACCTCCCTGCATGCCGCCATATCAGCAACCATAAGCCGAAAGGGTCTCTGGTATCTGGCCCGGACACTAACTACCCAGATAGGCATGACCAATCAATGGCTCAAAGATCAAAGGCTTCTGTCTGTCAAAGAACTGTGGGTAAATATTCACTATCCATCTACGGCTCGACAGGCTCTGTGAAACGCCCAGTGCGCCTGCATGTTGGGTGTTGTGGGGGCTGGGGTGTTAAGCCCCCGGCTACCCGATTCCGGCGCAAGGCAACGGGGCGAGAAACTCGACATGATCAGCATCGCAATTCCCGGCGGCGTAGCCACCGGGAACGCTACGCGTAACCGGCTGGCAATGAAGCGCAGCGTAATTGCCAATCCGAGTTCACGCAGTTGTTGGGCCATCTACTCTACTTTGAAGCCACTTTTTAAAAGACTCCTGGCTCTCGCCAGAAGGCTTTCCGGCAAGAAGCCCCTCCACGCTAATATCTTCATCTATGCTCTCCCAGTGGATTCCTTGACCTTTGCCAATAAGCCTCCAGTTTGCTCTTTCTTCAGAAGTTGCATGCTCAAGGCGCGGGTACCATCCCAATGGGACAGATATGGTTCGACCATCGCTAAGATCGACGGTAAGGGTGTCCTCAGTTGCGTAGACATCTACGGCATAAGGAATTTCGATTTCAACGGCTAAAATATTCATTCCATGCCTCCATAAAAAATTCTTCTTTCTCTGTAATTATACTCCGAAGCTGTTTTAATTCAAAACGATTGAAACCGCCAATATTTTGAAGACGTATTGGATCAAGCCAATATTTCGCAACTTTGTCATCTCGTTCCACATGTATGTGATACGGTTCATCGCGATCACTGGCATAAAAAAAGAAACGATAAGGACCGGATCTAAATACTGTTGGCATTTAGTTCCCCTTCTTGTAGTTATTATCATAACCCAACGGCGGCAGTTGAGCAGAATTGGCCCGGCGCAGACATTGCCGGAAGTTGGGGTGATTTTTGTGCGGGGCAACTTCCGTCTCCAACGTCTTGTTCGCCGTCCCTTGTAGCCGATTGTTAACGCATAGTTATTATCACATCCTATTGCTTCCACAACACTTTTTGTATTTTTTGCCGCTACCACAGGGACAAGGATCATTCCTGCCAATCTTTTTCGATATTGCCGGCTTCTGCGGATTAAGCAACTTCTCCAGATCAGAAATATCCTCTGCTTTATCAGGCTCAAATCCTATAATGTAATGCCATCCATGCTTTGCACATGTTTCAGCCACATACCTTGCCTTTTTATCTGTATGAACACGAACAACAATTGGCCTTTTTTTCGATCCTAATTTTGCCATTTATTTGCCTACCATATTTGTTTTATTTCTGCGCTAACGACCAAGTTCACCTGCCACTATAAAGCGCCAGCGGAATAGCGGTCAGGTGTAGCACCTTGTTATATTTCATTTTTGTATTCATGAAAACCTGCCAGTAAATCATCAAATGACTTCGGTGCATACTTCTCAAAGCTTTCTTGATCCACAAATACAAAATCATACTTCACATCCGATTGCACAGCATTACATCTTCACACCACTGACGCAATCGCTGCATCTTGTGGGGTACATCTAAATCTAAAGTGGACCCCATGTCAAGACCGATTTTGTTATTTTTTAAGCTACATTTTCGA
>JAGGTJ010000122.1 GCA_021163815.1 Deltaproteobacteria bacterium
CCTTCACGCATGACCAAACATTATGCCTTGTATATGAAGATTTTTACTTAGCCATTGACTCGACTTTTTAAAAGATGCTCTCAGGGTTCTATGTTGAAACCCTGGTATTAAGTCATATTATTTTATTAGTAAAAAGTTCAATTTTTCCTTATAATGATACCATAAAAGATCAACGATGCAAAAGTTATGTTGCGTTTTTGTGAGCACTGTTCCTCAAGTCCTATCAGGCGGGAGAAAAACCCATGAAAGATCTGATCGCATTTGTTATGGCCGGGGGAAGAGGTGAAAGACTTATGCCCCTTACAAAGGATAGAACAAAACCGGCGGTTCCCTTTGGCGGGATATATCGCCTAATTGATTTTCCTCTGAGCAACTGTATTAATTCCCAGATATACCGGATTGTGGTACTTCCACAGTACAAATCACAGTCACTGACAGATCACCTTGAGGCTGGATGGAATGTGTTCAGTCACAGGATAGGTCATTTTTTAAAGATTGTTCCACCGCAGCAGCGGGTAGGGCAAGACTGGTACCGCGGTACGGCAGATTCCATTCGGCAGAATCTCTTCCTGATAGATGATTACAGGCCAAAAAACTGTCTCCTCCTTTCAGGGGATCATATATACAAGATGGACTACAGTCTTTTTTACAAATATCACAGGGAAAAGGATGCTGATCTGACCGTTGCCCTGTTAGATGTACCCATTGATTCTGCAAATAAATTTGGTGTTGCCCAGGTAGATGAGGATTTTCACATAAACGGGTTTCAGGAAAAGCCCGAAAAAGACATAAAAACCATCCCCGGAGATCCTGATCATGTGCTGGCATCCATGGGGATATATATTTTTAAGACTGATGTACTTGTAAAGATATTACGGTCCAGCCAACATGACGATTTTGGCCGGGATATCATACCCAGGATGCTTTCCTCTTACAGGGTTTACGGGTATCCGTATCGCAGTCGAAATTGCATCGAAGATTATGTCTATATAACATCAGAAGATGGTCAGCGTAATCTCTGCCTGAATCCCTGCACCCGGGATTCAGGATACTGGAGAGATGTGGGTTCTCTTGACGAATACTGGAATGCCAATATGGACCTGACAGGGGTAGATCCCTATTTTAATCTGTATGGATACAATTGGTCCATACATACCTATTCGATAGAGGCACCACCAGCCAAGTTTATTTTTGCCACAGAACGTAAGGAAGGTTACAGGGTGGGAAAGGCCATGGATTCACTTGTTGCTCCCGGATGTATAGTAAGCGGAGAGGTACGTAACAGCGTTTTGTCATACAATGTGGTTATAAGAAGCTGGGCAAAGGTAGACGAATCCGTTGTCCTGGACGGAGTTGAAGTCGGACGAAATTGCAGGATCAAAAAGGCTATTATAGATAAGGATAACGTTATCCCGGCAAATACTGAAATAGGGATAAATCCACTTGAGGACAAAAAACAGTTTACAATAAGCCCACGGGGTATTGTGGTCGTCCCCAAGGGTTTTTTCGGGAAAAAACAGATTTTCAGATGTCCTGCCTGAGGGGTGAAAAATTTTTCGCCCCTACAATATTATCCACAATCCAAATAATCCCATGCACATGGTTGGGCATAGTGACGAATACGCCCAATCGGGCATAGAGGAAATGGTCGGGGATGGCTAACCAACATTGCCTGACGATTTTTCCCAATTCGTCCAACACCATTTCGCCGTTGCAGATATCCCCGAACAAACATTCCCGGTTTTGTGTGCAAATGGTAATAAAATACGCTCCGGACAATGAATAATAATATTCCTGCAATCGCATAGATCTGCGATGATAGATGTCCGGAGGTGTAGGGGCGACCGGCCGGTCGCCCCTACACTACACATCTCCTGTACTTATCGCAATGATAGGATTATCCGCTTTTTCCAGGCGAAGTTTTAAAGGTAAATTATCTGTCCGCACAATATATTTTATGTTTACAGAGGCGCCCAAAAATGGTCCGAAACGATATAGGCACCGTTCTTTGGAAACAGGGCTTTTGTCTTCTTTAATTTCTTTTCTGTCCAAACGTATGTTCAACCGCCCCGACATATGACCGGTTTTGTGGGAAGCGTTTTTATGTACGTGATCAAAGACCTCGTTTTTTTGTCTCTGCCACAAGGATTGTGCCTTTGCATATGCCCAGGATACCGGCATATTTCCATAGGCCCTGCTCAAAAGTGATTTTAACTGCCAGGATGTATAGAATCTTGTCTTTTTTAAAAAAGGATCTCCTGAATAACCACGTATCTTACTATAAAGACCGTTTAATGACATGCCGTTTGCAACACCGATAAATACTAAACGTCTTGAAACCCGTCCCGCCTCTCTCAGGGCGGCAAGGGGATTATCCAAAAATTCCAGTGTATTTATTAATATAGTTATATCAAACTCGTTATCATCAAAAGGAAGATCCTCTGCAAAGGCCCTTTCAAGGATATAAGAGTTGCCAAAACGGTCTTTTGCCTTTTTAATCATATATTCTGATGCGTCAATACCACTGACATCAAACCCCATCCTGTTGAAAAGAAGCAGATGATTGCCACTACCACAACCTATATCAAGAAGACGTTCCCCCACATTAACACCAACAAGGGCGGCACAGATACGTTCAATGGCCTTTTCAATCGACCTGCCTTCAGGAGAATGATACCAGACATCATATATAAGGCCTTCACGTTTACCAAAAATCAGTCCCATTATTTCACCATGAATAAAATTCTTTAAATATGTTATCTGCGTGTTATAATTGTCTGAAATCATCATAATTATCAAGTATAACCTGACAGATTTTCGTCATCATATCAAATTTGACAATAACTGAAACTCCTATAATACATAATAAAATTCAACCCCTAAAAAACCCGTGTTCATGTAACACTGAGGGGCAGAATGTTTTTCTAAAACATCTGTCTATAAAAGACATCATTTCATCCGAATTTATCTTAAGTACAAGGGATAAAAACAAAATATGCCTGAAATAAGAAACTTCAGTATCATAGCACATATTGACCATGGTAAATCTACCCTTGCCGATCGTCTCATTCAAATGAGCGATCTGGTAGGCAAACGCAATTTTCGCAATCAGATCTTAGACAATATGGATATAGAACGCGAAAGAGGCATAACGATCAAAAGCCAGGCCATAACCCTGCCATATACAAACGCTGAAGGGAAAAATTTTGAATTCAATCTTATAGATACACCCGGCCATGTAGATTTTTCTTACGAGGTCTCAAGGGCCCTGGCATCATGCGAGGGAGTACTACTGCTGGTAGATGCATCACAGGGTGTTGAGGCACAGACCATTGCAAACCTCTTTCTGGCCATGGAACATGACCTGGAAATCATACCTGTGATCAACAAGATAGATCTTCCATCTGCAGATATAGACCGTGTCAAAAACGAGATTGAGGAGGAGTTGGGCCTGGATCCGGACGGGGCGCTGCTATGTTCGGCCAAAGAGGGAACAGGTATAATCGAGATATTTGACGCCATTGCCACATTTATCCCTCCTCCTTCAATGGACATAGATGCCCCATTATCTGCCCTGATATTTGATGCCCATTATGACCCGTTCCGCGGATCAATAATAAGCTGCAGGGTCTTTGCCGGTCAGGTTCGTGCCGGTGATACCATTCGTCTTATGTCCAACAATACCACCTATAAGGTGGAAGAGGTAGGTATATTCCGTTTGGAAAGAGAACCCAGACAGGCTCTGTATGCAGGGGAAGTCGGCTACATCATAGCCGGCATAAAGACGGTGAGCGATACCAGGGTCGGAGATACCATTACCTTAGATAAGCGCCCTGCACCGAAACCACTGCCTGGCTTCACGGAGGTAAAACCCGTTGTTTTTTCCTCCGTTTATCCTGTGTCGTCGGAAGATTTCACATCACTGTCAGATGCCCTTGCAAAGTACAAACTGAATGACGCCTCATTAATTTTCCAAAAGGATTCCTCCGCAGCCCTTGGTATGGGCTTCAGATGCGGCTTTCTTGGTCTTTTGCATCTTGAGGTCTTTCAGGAACGTCTTGAAAGGGAATTTGACCAGTATATTGTCATGACTGTTCCATCGGTTGAATACCGGTTTCTGCTGAGCAATGGAGAAACCGTGACCATTGATAACCCTCTGTATTATCCCGATCCTGCCACAATAGTAAAGGCCATGGAACCATATATACGCGCCAGCATACTGATTCCAGAAAGATATGTTGGACAGGTAATGGAGTTATGTATGGAAAGGAGAGGTGTTAACTCCAAACTGAACTATACATCCCGCCAACGTGTGGAATTACAGTTTGACCTACCCCTGGCAGAGGTAATATTCGATTTTTATGACCGGCTGAAAAGTGTCACACAGGGTTATGGATCTTTTGATTATGATATCCTGGATTACAGGGAAAACGATCTTGTAAAACTGGATATTCTTGTTAACGAAGAAAAGGTTGATGCCCTCTGCCAGATAGTACACAGAGACAGGGCAAGGATACGGGCACTTGCCGTATGTGAACGGCTCAAAAATGAGATTCCGAGACACATGTTCAAGATCCCCATACAGGGGGCAATAGGAGGAAACATAATAGCAAGAACAACCATTCCTCCATTCAGAAAGGATGTTACTGCAAAATGCTATGGAGGAGATATTTCAAGGAAGCGCAAGCTGCTTGAAAAACAGAAAAGAGGCAAAAAACGCATGAAGATGATAGGTTCTGTCAACATTCCGCAAAGTGCATTTGTTGCCGTGTTCAAGACTGATACATAGAAGCCATACACCCTTCTTGCCAAAAAGATATTTTAGATAGTGCCCATTCACGAATCAATTTTGGGTACTATCGATTTTTCCAATCCAAAAAACGTGTACAAAAATTTCATGCCAAGTCACAGACCAGGTCTATACATCCATATACCATTCTGTACCCGTAAATGTCTGTATTGCGGATTTTACTCCGTACCTTCCCCGTCCCATGGCCTCGTTTCTGCCTGGCTATCCTCTTTAAAACATGAGGTCTTGCATTACAGGCACTCATTTGCTGCCTTTGACACCCTGTATCTCGGCGGAGGGACTCCGACCTGCCTGCCATCAGAAATCCTGTCTGATCTTATGGAGTGGGTACTTAAACACCTGCCCTTCTCTTCCGACAGCCAATTTTTTATTGAGGCAAATCCCGGAGATTTAACAAAAGAAAAGATAGAGGCAATTAAGGCCATGGGTTTCAATCGGATTAATGTTGGGATTCAATCCTTCTGCGATCCGGAACTGAAATTTCTCGGAAGGAGGCATGATGCCACAGAGGCTGTCCTGGCGCTACAACGATTAAAGGATGCCTGTGTCGAATCAATAGGGATTGATCTCATATACGGCCTGCCTGAACAGAGTATGGATGAATGGCTAAGGACCCTTGAGAGCACCATTTCCTTCAGACCAGAGCATATTTCCTGTTATGAACTGACCTACGAAAAGGGCACACCTATGTGGGAGATGAAAAAACAGAAAGAGATACGCCCCATAGATGAAGATACGGAAAGAGATTTTTTCCTCATGACTGACAGGTTTCTTGAAGAGCATGGATACATTCACTACGAGATATCCAATTTTGCAAAAGAGAAAAGATTTATATCACGGCACAACATAAAATACTGGCAACATGTGCCATATCTGGGACTTGGACCGGCTGCACATTCCTTCTGCGGTTCAAGACGCTGGTGGAACGTCAGAGATATCAAGACATACTGCAAACTGCTTGAACAGGGGAAAGTACCCGTTGAAGGATCAGAGGTGCTTACGGATGAACAGATCCTGATGGAATATGTCTTTTTGGGTCTAAGAACAGTAAAGGGGATTGATATAAAAAGGATTGCAGATATCCCTGGGGCAACAGAAACAATATACCGCCTTGAACAACAAGGATTTTTCAATATAAAAAACGGCACTGCAATACCCACACTCAAGGGGTTTCTTATGGCCGATACCCTCTCATCCATCCTTCTGACATAAGACGGGGCAATGCCCATTCCTGTGATGGAATCAATATCTCCCAAGATCAATCACAAAAAAGACCAACCCAAGATAATAGCTCAATAATAGTTAGGGGCAAGAGGGTTTTTCTGACGCAAGTGTCGGGAGGGCATCGTATCTTCGTGACTTATCAGTGGGGGAAGCCGCAACTGGGGAGGTCCGGAGCGAAAGAAAAATTCTCTTGCCCCCCATAGTACATTTACCATGAAAACACACAAAACCATGTTGAAAAACCAGTCTGTATTTTCATATCCGTGGGTGGCCAGGATGTTTTGGATCCGGCCATGCCGGTTTAGCTCCATTTCCCGGATTACAGAAAAGACCGGATAATATTGTCTGACATCAGCCTCTTTTCAAACAGTTTTTTCCATTTGTCAAGGCCTGCCCAGTTTTTCATAAAACGCCTTATATCCCGTTTAAAGGCCCTATGGAAAAACCATCGTGACCTGCATACCTTCATCGAATCGAGATCTGTTATGAACAGACTGTCACGCCTAACTATAAAGTTTATTGCCTTCAGGTCTCCATGCACAATGCCTTTATCTGCAAATGATCTGAAAAGATGAGAAAACCTGTCCACAATGCACGAATCATCGGGATAGCGTACCATATTGGAATGAAACAGGTTATGCGCATCCATACCATCGACAAACTCTGTAACAAGGTATGCCGTAGAACGAAACGGGCCAAAACGTTTTTCTATCAGGGCAACAGGGCTTGGCGTTGATATGTTCATAGACATCAGCATATGGGCATTTTTCCATGAACGTCTTGCCCGACTGGGTGTAAACGCCCGTTTTACCCCATGCCATAGACCTTTTATATTGTATCTTTTAACAACAAAGGTCTTTCCCCCCTCCTCCAAAAGGACAACCGTAGAAGAATTACCCCTTTTCAAAAACCTCCCCTTGTCAATCTTTCCGTCCGGATCATCAAAAAAGCCCTGCATAGATTCGCAATATTGCCTTGAACAAACCTGATATCTGGTAAAGTTCTTTTTACATTCAAAGGCTGTACACATACGAAATATCTTTTTTAAATATGCATCAAGCCTTTTTTTTCTGTACCGACTCACCTCCTTCATCAACAACGAACGGCTCACTTCAGACCACAAACGTATCTTTGCATACAAACCAAAGGCAATCTTGATTATTGGGTCAAATTCCGGGTCAAACTGTGCAAAAAAAAGCCCCAGATTTTTAATGGAGGCGTGTCGTGAAAGGGGAACACCCTTATGCCCTGTATCAACCGTATCATTGTCAATTGAATAAATCTCATCATTATCAACGAGAAAATTGGCCAGATGGGGATCGTCCTGTTTCAAACCCGCCTCATGCTGATCCGCAATAAGCAAGACAATCCGGCACAGGATACGGACACGCTGATTATCATCTTTCGTGTCTTTCCATACCTCTGAAAAGTCATGGGCATCTGTAAGCCTTAAAAATCCAATGGCCGGTGATTTACCTGAAAAAACAGTGCCTGAAAACAGGACAGGCGGTACTTTTATTCCCGCCTCAGACAGGGCAACATACCCTCTGCGTTCCCGGTAAAAATGATACTTACCCCGTACTGAATCCAGAAATATTTTAACCACGATATGCCTGCCTTCCCATTTGCCGGCACATACAAGGCGTTTTCCGGGTAACAGACGCAATATCTCAGTGCATATGACCTCAGATCTCCCGACATCCGAACAGTTCAGGCCTATTCTAAACGGAACATCTATATCTCTGCCAGAAAACCGAAGAGCCCTGTCCGTCATAAAAGGTATTTTCCCATTTGTTTCTATCGGCATAGGTATCCTTGACAGTAAAAAAGAGACCTTTAAAAGATATTACCGCGAAAACACACAAAACCATGCTGAAAAACCAGGCGGTATTCTCATATCCCCGTGGGTGGATAGTATCTTGAATTCGGACATGCCAATTTTACCGGGCTATGAAAATGTCAGCATATCAAGTTCTTTTTCTTTTAACGCCTTTATCCTGTCTCTCAGTATGGCAGCATCTTCAAATTCCAGTCTCTTTGAGGCCTCCTTCATCTTTTTGGTGAGATCTTTAATCATCTTTTGCAACTCGTAATGCGTCACATACACACCCTCCTCTTCCGCAACAGATGATGTATCAGGTATATCTACATAATCCGCCTCACACATACTCAGCACATTGTTGATATCCTTTTTGATGGTTGCAGGTGTAATACCGTGCAAACGATTATACTCCATCTGCTTTTTGCGGCGACGCCTGCTTTCGTTCATGGCGCGTCTCATGGAATCCGTTATTGTATCTGCATACAAAATCGCAGTGCCATTGACATTACGCGATGCCCTTCCACATGTCTGAACAAGAGACCTTTCCGACCTCAAAAAACCCTCTTTATCTGCATCAAGAATCGCCACAAGAGAGACCTCCGGAATATCTAGGCCCTCCCTCAAAAGATTTATCCCTACCAGGACATCAAATTTTCCAAGCCTCAGATCCCTTATTATCTCCATCCTCTCTATTGTATCTATGTCCGAATGCATGTACCGCACACGGATTCCAAGATCAGCATAATATTCCGTAAGGTCTTCTGCCATTCTTTTTGTCAGCGTGGTCACAAGTATCCTTTCGTTTTTTTCTATCCTCTCCCGGATCTGACCAAGCAGATCATCCACCTGATTTTTTGCCGGTCTTACCAGTATAACCGGATCCAAAAGACCGGTCGGCCGGATAATCTGTTCCGTTGTCATCTCACTCATCTCAAGCTCATACGGCCCCGGAGTAGCCGATACATAAACAACCTGATTTATCCGTTCAGAGAATTCTTCAAATGTAAGGGGCCTGTTATCCATGGCAGACGGAAGCCTGAATCCATGTCTGACAAGTGTCTCTTTTCTGGACCTGTCACCTCTGTACATACCGTTCAACTGGGGAACTGTTATGTGACTTTCATCAATAATGGTCAGAAAATCTCTCGGAAAATAATCCAGAAGCGTGGGGGGAGGCTCACCTGGCATCCTGCCTGTAAGGTGCCTTGAGTAATTTTCAATGCCGTGACAGTAACCAATCTCTGCCATCATTTCGAGGTCAAACATGGTGCGCTCTTCTATACGTTGTGCCTCAAGGAGTTTGTTCTGTCTATGAAAAGATTCCAGAACCTCTTTCAGTTCCTCTCTGATATTACGTATTGCACGTTCCCTGATAGCCCTGTCCGTCACATAATGCGTGGCAGGATATATCGTAACCCGGTTAATGGATTTAATTCTTTTGCCTGTCAAGGGATCAATAACCTGTATATCCTCCACCTCATCACCGAAAAACATTACCCTTATCGCCATATCCTCTTCATAAACAGGATATATATCAAGGACATCTCCACGCACACGGAACCGCCCCCTGTAAAAGTCCATGTCTCCACGCTCATAATGGATATCCACCAGTCTTCTGACCGCATCATCCCGTGCCAAAGACGCCCCCCTTTCCACATACAGAAGCATGTTTTGATATACCTCAGGAGAGCCCAGACCGTATATACACGAAACACTTGCAACAATTATTACATCGTCACGATCCAAAAGGGATCTTGTAGCTGCATGCCGCATCTTGTCTATGTTATCATTGATGGCGGAATCCTTTTGTATGTAGGTATCTGTCTGCGGAATATAGGCCTCGGGCTGATAGTAATCATAGTAGCTGACAAAATATTCCACCGCATTGTGGATAAAAAGATTCTTCAGCTCATCATACAACTGGGCAGCAAGCGTCTTGTTGGGAGCAATCACAAGGGTAGGTTTTTGGGTCTGTTCAATGACCTTTGCCATGGTATAGGTCTTGCCTGAACCGGTAACACCTATAAGTACCTGATGCCTAAGCCCCTTATGTATCCCTTCTGCAAGGGCCCTGATCGCCTCAGGCTGATCACCACATGGTGTAAAACTGCTTACAATTTTAAGGTCTGATTCTGAATTCAGCCTGTTTAAAGTCGCCATATCCAACATCCACAAATCAGTTTTCTATGCACTGTTGCAAAGGGTTATCAAATCCCGCATAAGGATCTGAGGATATTAAGAGATGCCACTGCATGCCAAGTGGCATCCAAAAAAGGTGCACCCCCATTCTTTCTTGCAAAGCCACCATCTGCAGTCTTGCATCTCATTATGAATGATCTTGCCTTTTCAGGCCTTAATGGCGCAGCATTTAACAGGGACAATGCCCTTAAACATGAATGACATTTTTCAATAAACGACGTTGTTCCAGGCATTCCTCCAAACCCACCATCCGGAGCCTGACACATCTGAAGCCATATAATCAGATCCTCGTTTGATCCTGACAATCCCCTGCAAGAACCATCAGTGATATAGAGAAGCATAGATAACTGCTCTGCAGTGCTCCATTTTTTTGTAAAAGACCGTATATCCCTTTCAGAAACATTCACAAAAGAATTATAGATTTCCCTAAGAATCCGTATACAGTAATAGATGTCCGCAAGGGTGTTGGTTTTCATCAGCCTTTCTGCAAAAAACCGCCTTGACCATCTTTCATCTAAATTCATACATAGAAGAGAACAGGAATAAAGATACTGAAAGATAGTTTTAAAAGAGAATTGACAATTTTTATCAATATATTGAAGGTATGATTCAAGGCAACTGTCTTTCATAACAGAGCCAAGTTCATCCTGACACAGACCAGGAAGAGATTTCAGTATTCGCAGGGCATAATAGGTATCCTGCACACTTGCTGCAAGTGTAGGCGAGGCATTAAAACCTCCTGTTTCAACACGCCGTGCCAGCACAAACCGGCAAATTTCGCTGTAATCTTCCATACACATCTATTTGTTGAGCCTATATTACATCAAAGCATGTACTGATATAGACACCTCGTTTTTAAAAAAATCCGGCACGCAATACTCAAAGATTATCTGCCATAGAAAACACAGAAGGAGGGATACGAGATATCATATCATAAAACTGATTCGGTTTTAGTCCAAGGACATCCAATCGTTGCGTAAACATATCCGTATTCAGACTCTCCAACTCATATCCCACCTGGAACCTGGACATAATCAGGTCAGCAAAATAGACAAGTGTAACAAGCTCTCTGTTTCTATCCGTATCTTCAGGATAATGATGATATTCTATCACATCGATCAAATCTACGGGGAGAGACCATTTTCTGCCCAATATTCCTCCTGCCTCAACATGGGAAATTCCAAAAGTTTCTTTTTCTACATCGAGGACCTCCCTTTTTCCATCATTAACAGAACGATAAAAATAGGGAATAACCAATGATACGTACTGATCCAGGGGGATCTTGCCAATATCGTGCAAAAGCCCCGCCGTATAGGCAAGGTCAGGTGTTACAACTCCCGTAAGAGACGCCAGTTCCATAGCAATAAAGGCCGTACCAAGGGAATGCTGGTACAACCCCCCCCTGCACAGAGAATATCCATACATAACGTCAGGAAACATGGCTTCCACGCTTGCAGAGAGAATCAGCTGCATCAGTTTTTTTTCTCCAAGAATGACAATCGCCCTGTTTATAGAGTCTACCATAACCTTAAGTCCCATTACAGGAGAATTACACAACTGCAATACCTTGGCAGTTATGATCTGGTCCTTACTAACTTCCCTGCCTACCTCTTCAATATCATAGTCATCCTTCCGGATCATTCTCAGAATCTTGAGAACAATCTGAGGAATAGGACGCACATTTTGAATGGCCATCTTTATCTCTCGAAACGACGGTTTTACAGCCTCTATATCTACAGGCATATCCCCATCAACCAGGGGTTCTATAACAGTTTCAAAGGTATTAAGAGACAGAGTTAGCTTACAGGCAAAGAACCCCCCTGCCTCCATCTTGGAAACAGGTATTCCCTCCTGCTTTAATACAGAAAGGACAATCTCTGTTGACCGTCCGCCAATATCGAAAGACAGATCCATCTCCGAGACAGGCCCCACCAATGCCCCACCGGCAATACAGGCAGTCATGTTTTCCTTTGATGCCCCTTTTCTACACATGGCATCAATAAAATTGGGCATCCCGGTAGAAGCATAGGTCTCTGCGGGATAATTCATGTCTGAGCCTGTTGGTTCCGGCAACAAAATATGCAACAGGCCTCCCACCCTGGCCTCGTTATCGCACAAAGTTACACCCACACAGGTACCAAGGCATGCCTTAAGTAAAACATCCTTCATGTTATCAGCAATATAACTACCAGAATTTACATACTGTTCAACCATGATATATATCCTGTATCTATTTCCTTACCCATCACATGGGGTTATTGTCCATAACCAAACAAAATAGCATGGACAGTTTTAAATAAACTTCCTTGCAATTTCTCCACTGCCAACTACAATAATATGGTAGGCACAGCAATCAACACACGGCTTAGTTTGCCTATCTTAAAAACAAACACCGGGGAAAAGAAATCCGTTGCACAGATCAAAACTGCCCTTATAATACCAAATACAATTTTACCGCTAACCCTCTTTTTGTAATGGCTGTGGAGACCCAAGATGCTGAAAACAATATGCCATACAACAATAATCAGAAAAAGAATATTCCATATCGATTTAGAGTGTCATACAAATGCCAGACAAAAAAACCGTTTATCAGGTAATAGTAAATGAGATATTTTACAGTATTCAGGGAGAATCATCCTATGCAGGAAGCCCCTGTATCTTTGTAAGACTGACAGGTTGTAACCTGAGATGCACCTACTGTGACACAAGGTATGCCTTTCACGAAGGCATTGGCATGAATCTTAGCGATATCCGTGACAGGATCAGGAAGTACAATTGTAGACTTGTGGAAATTACAGGCGGTGAACCATTGATACAAAAAGCGACACCGCAACTGATAGATATGCTGCTTGCAGACAGATATACTGTCCTTCTTGAAACAAACGGTTCTCAGGACATCAGTATAGTCAATAAAGACTGCATAAAAATAATGGACATAAAATGTCCTTCAAGCGGCGAGGAACACAAAAATTATTTTTATAATATAGGACATCTTGGAGAAAAAGACGAGATTAAATTTGTTATAGGAAACAGAACAGACTATGAATACGCAAAGGCGATCGTTGAAACAAACGGCCTGACAGAAAAAAATACGGTCTTTTTTTCACCCGTTTTTGGTATAATGAAACCCGAGATTCTTGCAAAATGGATACTGAACGACCAGCTTGAAATCAGACTGAATATCCAGCTCCACAAGATCATTTGGAACCCGAATGCAAGAGGAGTGTAGATGGACAATGTGACACAGAAAAAAAATGCAGTTGTCCTTTTAAGTGGCGGAGTAGACTCAACTACCACCATGGCTATCGCCAGATCACAGGGATATAACCTGTATGCCCTGAGCTTTCGCTATGGACAGAAAAACACCATGGAGATTGAATCTGCCAAAAAAATAGCCATGGCCCTTGGGGCAAAGGAGCATCTTATTCTCGATATCGATCTCAGGGCAATAGGCGGCTCTGCCCTCACCGACAAAATCCCCGTTCCCAAGGGACGCAGTAACGAGGATATAAGCAAAGGAATACCCATTACCTATGTTCCTGCCCGCAACACCATCTTTTTGTCTTTTGCCCTTGCCATGGCAGAAACAAGAGGTGCATCAGATATATTCATAGGTGTAAACGCCATTGATTTCAGCGGATATCCTGACTGTCGCCCGGAATACATCCAGGCATTTGAAAATATGGCCAATCTTGCCACCAAGGCAGGGACTGAGGGAAAAATCACAATCAAAATAAGAATGCCATTAATACGGATGACAAAGGCAGAAATCATACAGAAAGGATGTGAATTAGGCGTTGACTACGGGCTTACCATGAGTTGTTATGATCCTATGCCGGATGGCTCTCCATGTGGCATGTGCGATAGCTGTCTTATAAGGGCAAAGGGATTTAAAAAGGCAGGCATCCATGATCCTGCTATAGAGAAAAACTGAACTGTCAGGCCCCAATCCAACGGATGCAAAGCTGATCCCAGGCATCAAACCCTGGATTGGGCGTTTCAGTCAATGAGACCATAATAGCCTGGATCTTTGAAGATAGTTTATCCTCCATAAATATTCTGAACGGAATATGAGGTAACCTTATTTTGCCTTATCTAAGACTGTTTATCAGCAATCATCTTGAAATTCTTGCCAAAAACTTGTCAAAACTGCTTCGCACCCCTCCTGCAAATCCCCTTGATAAAGAAATCTTCATCGTACAAAGCAGGGGAATGGCACATTGGATATCCATGCAGATTGCCAGGCACAACGGGATATGTGCCAACGCCGAATTTCTGTTTCCCAATGCATTTATTGATAAATTCTTTATCAGTCCCTTACATGACAGACCAGAACAATCCCTATTTGATCCCATGGTAATGACATGGAGGCTCGCCAGGATACTGCCGCAATACATCAACAAACCGGAATTCCATTCCCTAAGGAATTATCTCGACGAAGACACAACCGGCCTTAAATTACACCAGATTGCATATAGGATAGCAGATACCTTTGATCAATATCTCGTTTTCAGACCAAACATGATCTTTGCATGGGAAAGAGGTGAGGACAGATCGTGGCAGGCAGTTCTGTTCAGGGCACTTGTACGGGAAACGGATAAAAGGCACAGGGCATCCCTTGTCAAAGATTTTACCCTCGCACTAAGGCGGCACAAAAGGCACCCTTTTAACCATGAATCCACATGGCCGATACCAACACATGACAGGGACCAACATACAAGAATAAAAAAAATCCCGGAAAACCAGAATGGCAACAGAGATAAATGTCAACCACACATCCCCCTGAAAAACAGACAAAAACCGCTGCCACAGCGTATATTGATATTTGGAATATCAGCGCTTCCAAGATTTCATATGGAACTGTTTGCAGCAATGGCTGCCGTAGTAGAGGTAAACCTTTTTCTTATGAATCCCTGCAAAGAATACTGGGGAGACATTGTTGACGACAACTCAGCATGGACACAGACACACAGTCTTAACAATCCACAGAAAAAACAGGATATGGCTGATAATGCAGATCATTCCTTAATGAATGGCCCTGCTGACTCAGGCAACAGTCTTCTTGCATCCATGGGCAAACTGGGGCGTGATTTTTTTGACATGATCAATGAGTTTTCCTGTGAAGAGTATACAGATTTTGAAGATTATTCCGGCAACACACTACTATCCTGCATTCAGTCAGATATCCTTAATCTCCGGGAAGGCACTTCCGATACAGAAAAAGAAAGACAGATCAATCCCAACGATATCTCCATACAGGTACACTCATGTCACAGTCCTATGAGAGAAATAGAGGTATTGCATGATCAACTGCTGAATGTACTTGAAAACAATCCTGATATAGAACCAAAGGATATACTGGTGATGTCGCCTGATATAGAAAAATATGTCCCGTTTATAGAGGCCGTTTTTGGCAGTAACAGTGATAGCAGTACTTACATACCCTTTAGCATAACAGACAGAGCCATTAAAAATACCAGCGAAACAGTTAAGACATTTTTCAGGATACTGGAACTTGTAACAGGTCATCTCAACGCTTCCGAGATACTTGAGATACTGGAAACAGATGCCGTACTACATAAATTTGATCTTAACCGGTCTGATCTTAAGATGATCTCACAATGGGTAAAAAAAAGCGGTATCAGGTGGGGCATTAACGGCAAAGGGCGTGCAGATATGGGTCTGCCGGCATATGAAGACAATACATGGCAGGCAGGATTGGACCGTATGCTCCTTGGTTATGCCATGCCGGGAAAGGAAGAACATATATTTAAGGGTATCATGCCCTATGATAATATAGAGGGAAGTGATTCTGCAATTCTCGGGCGCTTTATTGAGTTTACAGACAGACTTTTCAGCCATGTTCATTCTTTTAAGGAACTTAGGTCAGTTGTTGAATGGACAAAAGGATTAGGCATACTGATAGATGACCTGTTTGCGGTTAATGAACAGACAGAAAGATATATCCGTATCATTAAAAATGCCCTTAACAATCTGTCAGAAACGGCCTCTGTGGCAAAATTTCATGAACCTGTTGGCATAAATGTAATCAGCCTGAACATTATGCGTATGATTGAACGGAACAGCTTCAATGCAGGTTTTATCAGTAGGGGTATTACATTCTGCTCCATGCTGCCAATGCGCAGTATCCCCTTCAAGATGATATGTCTTATTGGCATGGACAATGAGGCATATCCACGTGAATCACAAACCCCTGAATTTGATCTCATAGCTAAGACACCAAAACCCGGGGATAGATCAAGGCGCAAGGATGACAGATACCTTTTTCTTGAAACTCTTCTCTCCGCAAGAGAAATTCTCTATATCAGCTACATAGGGCAGGATATACAGGACAACAGTTCCATTCCGCCATCGGTACTTGTTACAGAGCTTATTGACTATATAAACAAAAACATGCCTCCGCATACTGCCAAAAAAAGACTTGTTACAAAACATCACCTCCAGGCATTTAACCCTGAATACTTTATAGACGATACCGATCTGTTCAGCTACTCTAAAGAAAACTGTAAAACCGCAAGGATGTTTTTTGAACAGAAAAAAGAGCCATGCCCATTTATAACAAATTCTGTACCTGTACCTGATGACGAATGGAAACAGTTGGACATAAATAATCTATGTCTTTTTTTCATAAATCCCGTGAGATTCCTGTCTGAAAAACGCCTCGGAATATTTCTTGAAGATGACATGGAAATCATCGATACGGTTGAACCCATCGAACTAAACAGATTAGAAGAGTATAAAATCAGACAGCGGATACTGAACTACAGACTCAAAGGTTATAGTCATGAAGATATCTTTTCTTTTATACGGGCCATGGGACTGTTGCCGCATGGCAATGCAGGCAAATATATGTTTAATAACCTGTATACAGGCATGGATAATTTTATTGCAAAGATAAAGGATCTCTGTTCGTCTCCCCTTGATCCGCTTGATATCAAGCTTAAAACAGGAGACTTTTCAGTAACAGGAAGGCTATCTAACATCTATCAGGAACATGCTATGGCATACAGGTATGCAAAGATAAGACCCGAAGACCGTATTAAGGCATGGATACATCACCTTGTATTAAACACCATCAAACAGGAATCATACCCCTTGGTCAGCATACTGATAGGTCTATCACCCAAGGCTCACAACAGGATGGTCTGCATCAAGTTTCACCCTCTTGAAGATGCAGAGGAAGTCTTTAAAATTCTTCTTGAAATATACTGGGAAGGCCTCATAATGCCCATACATTTTTTCCCCCGTTCTTCATGGGCATATTACCAGGAAATATCAAAAAAAAATGGCAAGAAAGACAATGCCCTGAAAAAGGCCAGGACAACCTGGCTCGGCACAGATTTTTCACCGGGGGAACAGGATAACCTGTACTACAAGGAATATTTCAGAGGAAAACCACCTATGGACAAAAACTTTGAACGCCTTTCTGAAACAGTCTTCTGGCATCTTTGCAATCACTCAGAAGAGATGATTTTATGAATACAGCTTAGGGTTAATATGATACCTGAATCCTGCAAGCGTCGAGTTTGCCGAAGATCTACCTGTGCCAGCACGGCAGACAGGTGCAAGGCGGCAAGGGCGCAGACGTAGTATGATCAAGTCCTTGCCAACACGGCAGATTCGGTAAAATCGGCGCTCCTTAAGGGTAAACTATTTTCAAAAATTACAACCTTTATGGCCGCATCAAATTG
>JAGGTJ010000154.1 GCA_021163815.1 Deltaproteobacteria bacterium
AAGATATACAGCTACAGCAAAAAAAGGCCACAGGTTCTTATCCCTGTGGCCTTGATATCATAATGTACTACAATCCTGGAAGGTTTGGTGGATTACATCATTCCACCGCCCATTCCGCCCATTCCGCCCATTCCACCAGGCGGCATACCAGGCATGTCTTCTTTCTTCTCCGGTTTTTCTGCTACCATTGCCTCAGTTGTGATGAGCAATGCGGCAATAGATGCAGCATTCTGTAGGGCAAAGCGTGTAACCTTTGCAGGATCAATGATACCTGCTTTTATCAGATCTTCATATGTGTCTTTTTCAGCATTGTATCCAACGGGGCCTTCAGTCCCTTTGACTTTTTCGACAACAACGGATCCTTCAACGCCTGCATTATTTGCTATCTGGCGTAATGGTTCTTCTATGGCCCTCATTACAATATTTGCTCCTGCCTGTTCTTCTCCTTCAAGCTTAAGGTCTTTTAATGCAGGCAAAGCCCGGAGAAGGGCAATACCACCTCCAGGTACGATTCCTTCTTCTACAGCGGCCCTGGTTGCGTTCAGGGCGTCTTCCACCCTTGCCTTCTTTTCTTTCATTTCAACTTCGGTAGCTGCGCCAACATTAATAACGGCAACGCCTCCAACCAGTTTGGCAAGCCTTTCCTGAAGTTTTTCACGATCATAATCAGAGGTTGTTTCCTCAATCTGTGCACGAATCTGTTTTACCCTTCCTTCCAAATCACTACGTTTGCCGCCGCCATCTACAATGGTAGTGTTGTCCTTGTCGATGGTAACTGTTTTAGCGGTTCCAAGGTCATCAAGTGTGACGTTCTCCAGTTTTATACCAAGGTCTTCGGATATTACCTGACCACCTGTAAGTATGGCAATATCCTGTAACATTGCCTTTCTTCTGTCTCCAAAACCTGGAGCCTTTACGGCTGCTACCTGTAATGTCCCTCTCAGTTTATTGACAACCAGTGTCGCCAATGCTTCACCTTCTACATCCTCAGCAATGATCAGGAGAGGTTTACCCATCTTTGCTATCTGTTCCAGAATGGGAAGCAGATCCTTCATGCTGCTGATCTTCTTTTCATTGAGAAGGATATAAGGATCGCTCATGCTTACAACCATCTTTTCCGGATCTGTTACAAAGTATGGAGAGATATAGCCCCTGTCAAATTGCATACCTTCGACAACTTCCAGGGTTGTTTCCATACTCTTTGCTTCTTCTACAGTTATTACACCTTCTTTTCCAACCTTGCTCATGGCCTGTGCAATAACATTGCCTATTGTTTCATCATTGTTGGCTGAGATGATTCCGACCTGGGCAATCTCTTCTTCGTCTTTTGTGGGTTTGGCTATCTTTTTGATTTCATTAACAGCTGTATCCACGGCCTTTTCAATTCCTCTCTTGATGGCCATGGGATTAATACCTGCTGCTACGAGTTTGGAACCTTCTCTGTAGATTGCCTGTGCAAGAACAGTTGCTGTTGTTGTACCATCACCGGCTACATCAGAGGTCTTGGAGGCTACTTCCTTAACCATCTGAGCGCCCATGTTTTCAAATTTGTCTTCGAGGTCAATCTCTTTTGCAACTGTAACACCGTCTTTTGTTATGTTTGGAGCTCCAAATGTTTTATCGATAACCACGTTTCTGCCCTTGGGCCCCATGGTAACCTTGACTGCATCAGCAAGAGTGTTAACCCCGTTCAGGATTAATTCCCTTGCCTTGACTCCATATTTTATCTCTTTTGCCATTATTTACTTCCTCCTTAATATTTTTCATATTGCTGTTGTTTATCTGTTTCAGGTAAGCTCTTTCGATTTTTATTAGTTGTTCAACCCGTCATGGAAGAAGTCTGCTATTCTACAATAGCAATTATGTCATCTTCCTTCATAATGAGATGTTCTTCTCCGTCTATCTTGATCTCTGTTCCTGCGTATTTACCGAAAAGGACCTTATCTCCTTCTTTTACATCAAGAGGAAGTTTTTTCCCGTCGTCTGTCCTTTTTCCATCTCCGACCGCAATAACGATCCCCTCTACAGGTTTTTCCTTGGCGGTATCAGGAATAATGATTCCACCTTTTGTTCTTTCTTCTTCTTCTGTCCTTTTAATGATTACCCTGTCATGCAATGGTCTTAATTTCATTTTCGCTTTTCCTCCCAAATTTCTTGATTTCGTTGTTTAGGTTTTAGATGTTTTAACTCTACTTTCTAATTATATATCCATGAGTGGACAGTGCTGTTGTCTTTGGAGATAATTTGTAATTTCTCTGTGAAGACATGCCCACCTTATGTCCCCCAAAAAACATATCTTATTTTTAAGCTTGTTAATATTACCGCGAAAATACCTCACACCGTGCTTAAAAATCAGTCTGTATTTTTATACCCGTGGGTGCCCCAAGATATTTTGAATCCGACCATGCCGGGTTACTATGACTGCGGTATCTTCACTCCAACCGTCTTTGTTTGGTGAGATAGTCTTATGTGCGTAATTATGTACAATTGTTTCCCTTGCAGAAATAATCTTTGGGATAATACAAACTCGTAACTTTACGTTTTTGGAAAATAAGCATGCTGAGTGAATTGTCAAGGGGGGGGGATAAATTTTGCTGTGCTGATCATGGAATGAAAAACTCTTTTTGACCTCCCCCCTATATCTGCATTCAACAGATCTGTTTATACAGGTTTTTCAGACCTCAGTGTATCAGCTCGATAAATGAGGGGAAGACCGCAAATAGATATGAAATGGACCGATGATTTTTGATGTATGATGTAAGTGTTCTGAAAGACTGTGGGACCGTTGCATGGGATCTGTGTGTGGCCGTATCTTGTCTGTATACCGTCCGGGCGGGAAAACAAGACGGGAACACAGAAAGGTATGATACATTTTCATCCAATTCTGTCGTTTTTTTGATATAATTATGATAAAGATATCTTATTATGGATGGACTCTAAAAAAACGAAATTACGCATTGGGAAAAGGAGAAGGCATTATGGTAAAAGGTAAAATTACCCTTGATTACTTACGAAACAAGAAAAATACGGGTCACAAGATTACCATGATGACGGCATATGATTATTCTTCTGCCAGGCTGGTTGATGAGGCAGGTATTGATGTTGTGCTGGTGGGGGACTCTCTTGGGATGGTGGTTTTGGGATACGATTCTACTGTTCCCGTAACTATGGATGAAATGGTGCATCATTTGAAGGCTGTCAGCAGGGGGGTGAAAAACAGTTTTATTATTGGGGATATGCCATTCATGTCATATCATGTCAGCAGGGAAAAGGCCGTGGAAAACGCTGGTCGTTTCATTAAAGAGGGTAGGTGTGATGCGGTAAAGATAGAGGGTGGAAGCAAAATGGCTCCTATAGTACAAGCTGTTGTTGATGTGGGTATCCCTGTTTGCGGCCACATAGGGCTTACCCCTCAAACGGCCACCATGCTGAGTGGTTTCAAGGTGCAGGGTCAGGATAAAGACAGCGCCAGTGAACTTTTAACCTTTGCCAGGGATATTGAAGATGCCGGTGCGTTTATGATCGTTATGGAATGTATTCCTGATCTGCTTGCCAAGAGGATTGCAGAGGAAGTTTCTATACCTGCTATCGGTATTGGCGCCGGAGCTGATTGTGACGGTCAGGTGCTGGTGTATCATGATGTTCTTGGGCTGTTTGAACGTTTTACTCCGAAATTCGTCAAACGGTATGCTGATCTTGCACCAGTTATAAAAGAGGCTCTTATACGGTACAGGAATGATGTGGAAACAGGTTCTTTTCCAGGGCCTGAGCACTGTTTTCACATGAAATCTGATGATGTGGATAAAATATGATATTCTTACGAAGTATTGTTAAGCTATGTCCTTCAACACATTTGTTTGTAATGTATTGATATACCTTGGTAACAAAGATATGTTTGAAATGTGTCAATTCATTAATGATGAACCCGTAAAAAGTAGAACCGATGGCTAAGTAAAAATCTTCATACACAAGGCATAGTGTTTGGTCATGCGTGAAGGCATACAGGATGTCCAGCGTATGGCCAAACGCTATAACACAGTATATGGAGACTTTTTACGACGCCATCAATAAATAGCGGTGAAATGCACTGAGTAAACATGTTCAATGTGCAGGGAATGTTATGAGATTTTTAATCGTAGGTCCCGGGGCCATGGGTTGCCTTTTTGCGGCGCACCTGAAAAGGTCTGGTACAGATGTTGCCCTGATGGATCATAATTCAGAAAGGGCATACTTTTTAAACAGCAACGGTATTAAACTGACAGAGAAAGATAAGGATAATGTGTTCAATATCAAAATTCCGGTAGTAACCGGAAGACCTGAATTTAACCCGGACGTTATTCTTGTGTGTGTCAAGGCAAATCAGACGAAAGCTGTGTCACGGACCATTAAAAACTGGATAACTACGGATACTGCTGTCTTGACCCTCCAAAACGGATTGGGCAATATGGAGGTTCTTGAATCCGTTTTTAAAACGAATATTGTCCTTGGTGGTATAACTTCGGAGGGGGCTACCTTAAAGGGGCCTGGCTGTGTCTTCCATGCCGGCAGAGGACAGACGGTTATAGGGCCGAAGGTACGTAACAGGCTGTTGGTAAAAGACATTGTTTCTGTGTTTAATGATGCAGGTTTTGATACAACCGCTGCAGATAATATCGTAGACCTTATGTGGGGCAAGCTTGTTGTTAATGCTGCCATTAATCCATTAACGGCCATTACCGGGCTTAAAAATGGTGCGTTGTTAGATCACGAAGGTACGAAAATTCTTATGGAGAGGGTTATTTTTGAGGTGATGAAGATTGTAACTGCCAAAGGGATAGACTTGCCTTATTCGGATCCTGTTGGCCATGTACAGGATGTTTGCAGAGCTACTGGAAGCAATATTTCTTCCATGTTGCAGGATGTCTTAAAACGCAGGTTAACTGAAATTGACTATATCAATGGTGCTATTGTAAAAGAGGCGGAGGCCCTTGACATTGATACCCCTGTAAATCGTGCATTGACTCTTTTTGTGAAGATTATAGAAAAAGGCTATTTGAAAAATGATCTGTCTTAAACAGAACGGAACATTAGTTTATTAGTTTCTTGTAGCTCTGATTATCTTACCGTGAAGATACTTTAAAACAGTGGTGAAAGACCAGGCTATATTTTCATATCCGTGGGTGGTCAGGATATTTTTAAGGGCCATGTCGGGTTAGGTTATAAAAATAAACAATTTTTTTCTTGACAGAGGCAAAGTGTTTGTTTATAGGTCTCATACACAGGACATGTAATGGTTTTCATCGGGAGAACATGTGAAGGGTATTTTTTCTATAAACAAAGAAGATAAGACAACTCGGGTTTATTTGGAAAATGGATCTCAAGGATTTTTTACAGGAAAAGCGGTCCGGAATTATAAAACAATGGCGCAAGGCAGTTATAGAGACTTACCCTTCTGAAACACAGAATTTTCTGAGGAAAGAGAAGGATCAGTTTGCAAATCCTGTGGGTCTCATTATAGAAAATGAGATAGAAAAATTGTATGATTTTATCGTTGATGGGACAGGAGAGGATCAGATACCGTTGTCTCTTGATAAAATGATAAGGGTCAGGGCCGTTCAGGATTTTACCCCTTCAGATGCAGTAGGTTTTTTATTTAAACTAAAAGATATCATAAAAATACAGTCTAAAAAGGCTGGTAATATAACCTGGCCCATAGAGTATGTTGATGGGGTTTTTGAGAGGATTGACAAGGTGGTTTTACTGGCCTTTGATATATATATGGGATGCAGGCAAAAAATAAATGATCTTCGTGTCTCTGAAATTAAAAACGAAGTAGGCAGGGTATTAGAAAAGGCGCGCTTGATACAAAGAGGGCCTGTACAGAAACAAACTTTTTAAGATGTATCTTTTTAGGGAAACTGATAAAAGACAATTTTTATTAATTATATCGGTATGCTGAACCCTCTTTAATCCTAAAAGATTTTTTTGCTTTAATAATTTTGAGGGTGTTTATTTGTTGCGCCTTAGAAGTGTCTTTTTCACGTTTCTAAATTACTGAACAGAATAGTGAGGTGTTTGCCCATGAATTTTCTTGTGAGCATTGCAGTTTCATTTGTGGCGTTCATTATTGTGGTTTTGATTCCGTTGATAGGAATAGGGGCATTTGGTATGTATACCTTTTTTGGTATCGTTGTGCCTTATGCGGCAATGGCCACATTCTTTTTAGGGGTTATAATCAGGGTTATTGGCTGGGCACGTTCTCCTGTTCCCTTCAGGATACCAACTACAGCGGGGCAGGAAGAATCTTTTCCCTGGATTAAAACAGATCCTATAGATAATCCTAAAGACACCAAAGGTGTGATAATGAGGATGCTCTTGGAGGTGTTGTGTTTCAGGTCTTTATTCAGGAATGTCAGGCTTGAATACAGAGATGCTGATGATGGGACAAGGATAACCTTTGAATGGGAAAAATGGCTGTGGATAGCAGCTATTATTTTTCATTATTCTTTTCTGGTTATATTTTTACGCCACTTCAGGTTTTTTACTGAACCGATTCCCGGTTTTGTTCATGTGCTGGAAAAACTGGATGGATTTCTGCAGATGGGAGTTGTTCCGGTTATCGGTTTTGGTGTGCCGGGAGTTTACATTACAGATATGCTGCTTGTGGCAGCAGTAACCTATCTGCTTGTGAGAAGGATCTACATCTCGCAGGTACGGTATGTATCCCTTTCCCAGGATTATTTTCCCCTCTTTCTGATCCTAGGACTTGGAATAACCGGCATCTTGATGAGGTATTTTATCAGGGTTGATATTACCTCGGTGAAAGAACTGGTTCTTGGTCTGTTCAAGTTTAGTCCGACTGTGCCGGATGGAATCGGTGTTATGTTTTTTATCCATCTCTTTATCGTGTGTGTCCTGATTTCGTATATTCCCTTCAGTAAGTTGATGCATATGGGAGGGATTTTTTTGAGTCCTACGAGAAATCTTGCAAATAACAACCGTAAGGTCAGACATGTAAATCCATGGAATTATCCTGTGAAGGTTCATACCTATGAAGAATATGAAGATGAGTTCAGGGATTTGTTAATAGAGGCAGGTATTCCTGTTGAAAAGCAACCTGATGAAAAGGTGGAACAGTCATAGTAACCAAGGAAGACAGATAGTTATTGTTATTAAGGAGTCATCATGGCAGATACCCCAAAACCTGAAGAACTGACTAAAATTGATCATACTGCACCACTTAAAGGGTGGATGGATACGCCGGTTGAACTGAAACCGGGTATATACTGTCACGCGGCATCCCCTAAGGATCTTGAGGCGGTAGATACGCCTAATGTCCATGAATGGAGACCTGGTGATGAAGACTGGAACCTCCCTGATAACTGGAAGAATGTTGTTGAGGATGGTTTTAAGCTTAGGCTGGACAGATTTAGATCTTTCAAGCTTTTTATGGATATATGCGTAAGATGTGGCGCGTGTGCGGATAAATGCCATTTCTTTATTGGATCGGGTGATCCTAAGAACATGCCGGTGCTGAGAGCAGAGCTGTTTCGTTCAGTCTACCGGAAAAAGTTTACAACGGGTGGCAAACTTTTTGGGCGTTTGGCAGGAGCCAGGGATTTGACCGAAGATGTGCTTAAAGAGTGGTGGTATTATCTGTATCAATGCACTGAATGTCGTCGTTGTTCCCTCTTTTGTCCGTACGGTATCGATACTGCGGAAATAACAATAATGGGGCGGGAATTGACCAATGATCTGGGTCTGAATATAGGCTGGGTTGCCGGTCCGGTTGCGAACTGCTATTTAAAATCGAATCATATTGGTCTCCTTCCAAATGTTATTAAGGATAATATTGAGTTTTTTGTAGACGACATAGAAGACATTACAGGAATCAGGATGGATCCTGATTTCAACAGAAAAGGCGCTGAGATTCTTTTTGTCACGCCGTCTGGTGATTATTTTGCTGATCCTGGAACCTATACCTGTATGGGGTATTTGATGCTCTTTCACTATTTAAAGGCCCAGGGGCTGGATATTACATGGAGTACCTATGCAGCGGAAGGTGGAAATTTCGGTTTTTTTACTTCCCATGAGATGGCCAAGAGACTGAATGCCAAGATATATGCAGAGGCGAAGAGGCTTGGTGTCAAGTGGATACTGGGAGGAGAATGTGGGCACATGTGGAGGGTTGTCCATCAGTACATGGATACCTTTAACGGTCCGGCAGATTTTCTTGAAGAGCCTGTTTCTCCTATAACAGGTACCAAATTTGAGAATGCAAAGAGCACCAAGATGGTTCATATAGTGGAGTTTACCGCTGATCTTATCAAAAATAACAAATTGAAACTGGATCCAAGTAGGAATGATAACGTAATACTTACCTATCACGATTCATGTAACCCAGCGAGAGGAATGGGTTTTCTTGAAGAGCCAAGATATGTTATTAAGAATGTTTGTAATAATTTTTATGAGATGCCGTCAAATACCATCAGAGAACAGACTTTTTGTTGTGGTAGCGGTGCTGGTCTTAATGCAGGGGAAAATATGGAATTACGCATGCGGGGGGGGCTTCCCAGGGCAAATGCAGTTAGGTATGTTCATGAGAAATATGGTGTCAACATGATGGCCTGTATCTGTGCCATTGACCGGGCAGCATTCCCCACCTTGATGGAATACTGGGTTCCTGAGGTGGATATTACAGGTATCCATGAACTGGTAGCCAATGCGCTGGTTTTTGAAGGGGAAAAGAAGAGAACAACAGACCTGCGTGGAGAACCCTTGCCGGGTATGGAGGATGAATAGGATGTATGATGGAGGCAAGATTATCACCGGTTTGATTATTGGCCTTGGATTGTTATTCTCACCTTTTATATACAATGCGGGAAAAGCGGCTAAAACCCCTGAGCCTGTCCTTACAAAAAAGGCGAAACAAGCAAAGGAATGTATTGCTCCAAAGGCCTTTATGAAGGAATGGCATATGCAGCTCCTTGATAAGTGGAGACACGAGGTCGTCAGAGAGAACAAGAGATATTACAGGCCGAGGGAATTGGCCACTAAGATGACCCTTGATCATGATCTGATGGACCAGTGGAGATATCTCGTCAGTATAGGTAAGAGGCATTATATCCCATCGGATGATAAAGTTTATAAAAAAAGTGTTGAAGAGACATGTTTTGACTGTCATTCAAACAAATCACAATTTTGTGATGAGTGTCACAATTATATGGGTGTAAAGCCTTACTGCTGGGATTGTCATATTGTTCCTAAGGAGTCTAAGGAGAAAGAATAATGGCTGTTGATAGAAGAGAGTTTTTAAAAATAGCAGGTGCTTCTGCTGTCTTAGCTCTTGGAGGAAAGGAGGTTGTTGATATCCTTGTCCCAGGTGAAGTGGAGGCCTCTATGAAAGATCTCCCCATAGGCCAGGAAAAGAGATGGGCTATGGTAGTGGATACTACTAAGATGGATGACAATCTGATAAAAAGATGTCAGGAAGTTTGTCATCATATCCATAATGTGCCTGATCTTGATTCTCCTAAGGAAGAGATAAAGTGGATATGGGAAGATGATTATGAACATACCTTTCCTGAGCAGGAAAATGAGTATGTTGCAGAGAAGATAGAAAAGAGGGTTTTTCCTTTACTATGCAATCAGTGTACCAATCCTCCCTGTTGCAGGGTATGTCCGACGCAGGCTACCTGGCAGAGAGAGGATGGGATAGTATTGATTGACGAACACCGTTGTATTGGATGCAGATTTTGTATGGCGGCATGTCCTTATGGATCAAGAAGTTTTAACTGGGGAGATCCACGCCGGGTAATGGAAGATGATCAGCTTAAGAAATTAAATCCTGATTTTCCGGCTAATCCTGATTATCCGACAAGAACAAAGGGTGTGGTGGAAAAGTGTACCTTTTGTGAAGAAAGGCTGGCAGAGGGAAAACTTCCTGCCTGTGTTGAAACTGCTAATAAGATCAAAAAGGGAGCTCTTATATTTGGTGATCTTGCAGATCCTCAATCAGAGGTCAGGAAAGTGTTACGGGAACGCTATTCTATTCGACGTAAACCTGAGTTAGGCACAGGTCCTAACGTATATTATATCATATGAGGTAGTTATGCTTGAAGCTGCTTTTAAAGGGTCAAAAAAATATTGGAGCTGGTTGATTTTTTTGCTTGCAATAATAGGAGTTGCCTTTGCCTGTTATCTTTACCAGTTTCAAGAAGGCTTGAGAATAACGGGTATGAGCAGGGATGTTTCGTGGGGATTTTACATTGCTCAATTTACATATCTCGTTGGAGTTGCCGCTTCTGGAGTGATGGTTGCATTGCCATATTACATTCATGATTACAAGGCCTTTGGCCGTATTACTGTTCTTGGTGAATTTCTTGCAATTGCTGCTGTTACTATGTGTCTTCTCTTTATATTTGTTGATCTTGGTAATCCTGTCAGAATCATGAATGTTATCATGTATCCTACGCCTCATTCGATCCTCTTCTGGGACATGATTGTTCTGAATGGATATTTAATCCTCAATATACTTGTTGGGTGGAATGTGCTTAGTGCTGAGAGTAAAGGAATTCACTATGCCAAGTGGGTTAAGGTCCTTGCTTATGTATCTATACCATGGGCGTTCAGTATCCATACAGTAACGGCGTTTTTATATGCTGGTCTGCCAGGAAGACATTTTTGGCTGTCCGCTATCATGGCTGCACGTTTTCTGTCTTCGGCCTTTTGTTCTGGTCCTGCCCTGCTTATTCTTATATGTCTTGTTGTAAGAAAGGTGAGTAAGTTTGATCCTGGTAAGGAGCAAATTCGTACTCTTGCCGGTATAGTTGCATATGCAATGCTGATAAATGTCTTTTTTTATCTGCTTGAATTGTTTACGGTATTTTATTCTCAGATACCGGAAGGTATGCATCCATATATCTTTCTTTTTAAAGGACTTGAAGGTCATGGAAGGATGGTCCCGTGGATGTGGATAGCTACATTTTTTGCTGCCTTGTCGTTGATCCTTCTCGTTGTACCTGTTACAAGGAGAAATGAGGAGACCTTGGTAGTTGCCTGTGTTTCAGTGATAATTGCTACATGGATTGATAAGGGTTTATCCCTTTTGATAGGTGGTTTTACGCCTAACCCGTTTAACAGGATAACCGATTATTGGCCGACAAAGCCTGAATTTATGATTGCTTTGGGAGTATATGCGGTAGGGGCGTTGGTTCTGACTGTGCTTTTTAAGATTGCAATAGCGGTAAAAGAGGAGGTAAGGGCTTGATATCTTTACCCCCTTGTTTGATGAATACCTTCACTTACCTATGTCAAACATGGTGGACATATCAATATTTGGGGTGATTAGCTATCTTGTGTACCTGAAAATTGATTTATAGGTAGGCATTAGTTAAATTGTGATTAGCTTAAAATTTACTTTAGGAGGCTTATATTATGGGTTATGAAGTAGTGGTAGATCAGGATAAATGTATAGGGTGTGGTGAGTGTGTGGATGTATGTCCTGCTGATGTATATGAGATTCAGGATGAAAAGTCCGTACCTGTAAACATGGAAGAATGTCTTGGTTGCGAGAGTTGTATAGAGGTATGTGAACAGGAGGCAATTACTATTACCGAGATATAAACGCTGCTGAAAAACAACAATCATATTTCAAACAAAAAGCCAGTTTTGTATAAAAACTGGCTTTTTGTTTGAAATGTCTTTATCCTATCTGCACATTAAAATCATTCTTAAACAGATACTGATGTTTTGGTCTTGCATACAATGTTATTGCCTTGGCATAAGCCCTGCCTTGATCTTGTAAAAAAATATAACACTTCTGAGAATAGAACCTGCTACATGGCAGTAGATCTGAACACCTGATGAGTATAAGGAACAGTAACCTCTTCTGTGCCCGGAAACTGATTTGTGCACAGGTGGCCGATTAACAGGTGATATGATGGCAATTATGTACAGGCATCCTGATAACTGGCGAACATATCAGAGAAAAATCCAGAGAAAAAAAAGAATTAAAAAAATTCTTGGCAGGATGCCTTTCTTATTCGTCTGTTTGGGTGGTCTGTTTTCTGTAATGATATTGGTTGCCTATGTTAGTAAACACACCTTTGTACATTTCAGTGAGGCCAGTTATCAACCCAATGACAAACTGGTCAAGCCACTGCATCCAACAGCAGATATAGTTGATGCAAAAAAACTGTGGCCCCTTATCTCGTCTCAATTTGTTAACTATCCTGAGTCCAAAAGTTCGTTTTCTATAATCAGGGATAATACCACGATAACCATTGAGACAACGATTGTTCCAGAACTTCAAAGATATGTTTCTCATTTATTGGAACATTCTATAACAGAAGAGGCTGCAGTTATTATATTAAAGCCAACAGATGGCAGTGTTATGGCTATGGCAAACTACAAGAAAGATGGTCATCTCCAAACAAATTTATGTCTTGATTCATTGTTTCCTGCTGCCAGCCTTTTTAAGATCGTTTCAGCTTCTGCTGCTATTGAAAAGGCCAGATTTACTCCCAACAGGATGCTCACCTTTTTGGGACGTTCACATACCCTCTACAAGAATCAGTTGACAAACAAGGTGAACAGATACTCTACCTCAATATCATTTCGCAAGGCCTTTGCAAAATCAGTAAATCCAATATTTGGTAAATTGGGGATGTATATCCTTAAGCGAAAAACCATTAGGGATTATGCTCACCGGTTCTTTTTTGACAGATCGATACCTTTTGATTTGTCTCTTGTCCCCAGCGTTATCAGGATACCGGAAGATCCGTATGGGTTGGCTGAGGTTACATCCGGATTTAATCGGTCTACGCGGATTTCTCCCCTTCATGCGGCGCTGTTTGCATGTGCTGTAATAAATGGAGGAAAGGTGATGAGGCCATGGATTATTAAGAGTATCACTCAAGGTCCGACTCGAATATATCAAGCACATACAGGTGTTATGGGGGTTCCAATTGCCCCGAAAACTGCCCGTTATCTGCAATGTATGATGTCAGATACTGTGCATTATGGTACGTGTCGAAAATCATTCTGGCGGATTTTGAGAAAAAAACCGTTCAAAAAGTGGCGGATTGGTGCCAAAACTGGTACCATTAATGATCGTTCAGATCGCTACAAGTACGATTGGGTTACGGCATATGCGGTAACGGGTAAACCTTTAAAGGGGATGTGTATGTCAATTCTGGAAGTTCACGGGAAGATAATGGGCACACGATCAAGGGAAATAGCAAGGGCCATTATTAATTATGTAGTCAGTTCCCATTTACAACTCGGTTCGTAGATACTGTGAAGTTTTCAGTTCATAAAGGCATTCAGGGATGTCAGATCAATAAATGAAGAAGGGACAGCGGAAGAATCAGAAAAACCCTTCTGTCGCTCTTTATGGAGCTGTTACACCTGAAAGTTATATGGTATAGACGACGTGTAATATACTATTTTTATTTACGCTGTCTGTTTTACGGTAGTGCGATATGTGTGAATGCTTTTGCTATCAACCGTGAAGAAGAGAACATATTACCACTGCGGCCGCAATTCCTGCCACGTCAGCAGTCAGGGCAGCCGCGAGGGTGTAACGGATACGCTTTATTTGAACTGCACCAAAATACACGGCAATTACGTAAAAGGTAGTTTCTGTTGACCCCTGAAGGGTTGATACAAGGTATCCGGTATAACTATCAGGACCAATGGCAGGGTTGTTTATAATAGATGCCAGTATTCCATAGGCACCGGAACCGGACAGGGGCCGAAGCAGGGCCATTGGCAGGGCATCTGCAGGCAGCCCCAATTTTTGTGTGTATGGCCCAAGTACCTTGATTATGATATCCATGGCCCCGCTTGCGCGAAACATGCCGACTGCCACAAGGATTGCCACAAGGAAAGGAATAATTTTTACTGCTACCTGAAAACCCTCTTTTGCCCCTTCTACGAATGCTTCATAGATACGTACTCTTTTTAAGACCCCAAAGGTCAGAAAAAACAGTACAAGACAGGGAATAACCCATGGTGAAATGGTTTTTCCAAAAAGAATGGTAATAGGAATCAAGGAAAACAGACAAGACATGGCGATAATATTTATCCATGCTGGAAAAATAACGGGTGCCGGATAGTCATTTTTTGCAGTATTGTCAGGTTGGATAGATTCCTGTGTGTCGTTTGTGACGGTTTCTTTGTGTTTACTGAACAGACGAGCGAAGAGTTTTGCTGCCAATATGGCTACAATGGTGGAGCATGTAGTGGCAAACAATGTGGTAGGCAAAATTCCTGCAGGATCGGACGAGTTTGCAGCCGCCCTCAATGCGATTACACCGGTTGGCAGGATAGTGACGCTGGATGTATTTATGGCAAGAAACAGGGCCATGGAATCAGTAGCTGTTCCAGGATGGGGATTAAGCTCATCAAGCTCCTGCATTGCCTTTATTCCAAAGGGAGTGGCTACATTTCCAAGGCCCATGACATTTGCAGCCATATTGAGGATCATGCTTCCCATTGCAGGATGATTTTCAGGAACATCGGGGAAAAGCCTTATCATCAATGGTTGTATAAGACCAGCTAATATGTTTAGCAGACCTCCCTCCTCTGCAATCTTCATTAAACCAAGAAATAATGCCATTACACCAATAAGACCTATGGCCAATTCAACAGAGCTGGAGGCAGATTCAATAATTGCCTTAGACAGCATTGCCATAGGCGGAGTTGAGCCATGTGCCGGTATCCATGTAAACTGGTGCCAGCATGCGGTAACAAATGAGATCAGTATAATTGCAAAGAAGACGATATTCATTATATCTCTCAATTGGCATAACTGCGTTTTGTTCAGTTAACGCCTCTCCACGAATGAATTGTGATGGTGCAACTGGTATGGCCGGATTCAAGATATCCTGGCTACCCAAGACGGGTTTTTTAGCACAGGTTTGCGTTTTTTTACGACGCCATCAAATTTGATGTCTTTTATAAGATCGATGCCCCGGGATTCTGTTTTAGGCCCAAAAGATGTCGTCTGTGATCCGGAGGGGAAATCAAGAAATTACACGGAGATGTACTTGGAATATGTCTTCTGTCCCCGGAGGTGAATATATGGCGGGTTCATTTTGAAAGCGGAAAAATTTTACCAGGGTTCAGTATGCCTTGTGGGTCCAGCAGTTTTTTTATGTTATGCATCCATTTGAGACCTGTGCCATGTTCAGTGAACATGAATTTTTTCTTTCCTATTCCGACACCATGTTCTCCTGTGGCAGTCCCCCCTTGCCTGATGGCCATCTCCACGATACTCTCATTTATCCTGTCGATGGCTGCCCATTCCGTGGGGTCATCTGTTTTTCCCATTAATACAAGATGAAGGTTTCCGCTGCCGGCATGTCCGAATATGTAAAAGGGAATGTCAGTAACGGATGATTCCTGTTTTGCAAATGATACAGTTTCGGGAAAAGAGGAGATAGGTACCGCCACATCAAGGACAATATGGGTCCTGCCTGGATGACTCCTCCTGATTTTTTCTCCCAGTTCATAACGTGCCTTTAAGAGTGCATTTCTGTCCCTGTCTCCTATCCCAGATACAAAACCGTTTGCCCCTGCATGCCTTGATATTTCCCGGACCATATCCATTTCCTGTTCAAGTTGGGCCTTTGCAACACCATAAAATTCAATAAACAGGGATGGAGATTCGTTTATTCCTATGGAATCTTCTCTGTTTATCAAGCGGATACAGTTGGTATCTATCATTTCAAGGGCCGCAGGTTCAAGTCCGGATCGGATAATATCAAAAACTGCCTTTGCTGCCATTTTTACAGAAGGAAAACTGACAATGGCTGCCACAGACCTTTCAGGAAGGCCCCGTAATCTTACGGTAGCCTCTGTAATCAGTCCAAGTGTTCCCTCTGAACCCACAAAAAGATCAAGAAGATCATATCCTGAGGATGTCTTAAGGGAACGGCTGCCTGCTGTTATCTGTTCGCCATTGGCAAGGACAACTTTTATCTGTAATACGTTTTGTCTTGCAGAACCATAGCGAACACTTCTGATTCCTCCTGCATTGTTGGCAATTATTCCACCAATCGTTGCATGTGCTCCTGGGTCCGGCGCAAAAAAAAGGCCTGTATGTTTGAGTCTTGTATTGAGCCTTTGATAAATAACTCCTGGTTCAACGTCGGCCTGGAAATCTTTTTCCCTTATTTGGAGTATCCTGTTCATATATGTAAAATCCAAAACCAGTCCTTTAAATACGGGTATGGGATTTCCTTCGAGACTGGAGCCACTTCCCCATGCGGTGACCGATATGTTTTCCTGATTGGCAAATGCAAGAATATCAGAAACCTCCTGTGCATTAATGGGCCATAAGACTGCGTCAGGACGGGAAGGAGGATGATGGGACTGGTCTATTGAATGGAGATCTAAATTGGATTGACCAGACGAAACCCGTTCAGGAGAAAGAATATCTTTTAGTAACTGAATATGTTTTTTTGTCGGAGATTGAAATTTCATCTTGGATCCATGGCTTGGTCTTTGCGCTGGAAACAGACCTGAGGGCTGATCATGTAAAAAAGTTATGACCTAAAACCTGCATAAACTATTTTCAAAGAGGAAATTATGCTTTTAATATCAGCGAATTATAGGAATGTTTTACTTGCTTAACACACAACACACCGATTTGAATGCAGCCATAAGGTGCGGTTTTTGAAAATAGTTTACCCTTAGGGAGCGCCGATTTTACCGAATCTGTGTGGCAAGGACTTGATCGTACTACATCTGCACCCTTGCCGTCTTGCACCCGCCTGCTGCAGGCAGGTGTAAGGCAAACTCGACGTTTGCAGGATTCAGGTATCATTGTTAAAAGATTGATTTATCGATAGGCATTGGACAAAAATGTTCTTCAAATATTGCAACAAGATTGTCAAAGTTTTTTATTTTGGTAATTTGTCTGCGAAATTTTGCGCTGAAAGGTAAGCCCTTTGTGTAACGAATTAAAAACCCCCTCATAATCTTTGCCGCTTTTTGTTCTCCAATTTCGGAAGAAAGAAGATGAAAATGTTCCGTAATAAGTGCCTTAAGATCGTTAAGTGATGGTTTAAAAGGGGGATGTCCTTTACGTATATCATTTATCTGGCGGAATATCCACGGACTGCCCACCGCGGCCCGGCCTATCATTATTGCATCGCAGCCGGTCAGGTCTTTCATTCTAAAGGCATCATATGGAGTGTGAATGTTCCCGTTTCCAATAACAGGGATTGAAACAGCCTGTTTGACCTTTTTTATGATTGACCAATCGGCTGAGCCTGAAAACTTCTGTTTGACATACCTTGGATGTACGGTAATTGCGTCGGCACCGGCGTCCTGTGCAACACAGGCCACCTTTTCTGCTACATACATGTCGGAAGACCAGCCTGCCCTTATCTTGACAGTGATTGGAAGCATACATTTGTTGCGAACAGCACGGATGATTTTGTATATTTTTTTTATGTCTAACAGTAATGCACCTCCCGCCCCTGTTTTTATAACCTTTTTTGCAGGACAACCCATGTTGATATCAATGATATCTGCAGAGACTGTTTCTGCTATATGTGCTGCATCTCCCATTATCTCCGGATCAGCGCCAAATATCTGAACAGAAAGCAGGCCTTCGTCTTCATGATGTGCCAAATATCTGAGGGTCTTTTCCTGGCCCATAACCAGTCCCATGGCACTGACCATTTCGGTTGTTACCAATCCT
>JAGGTJ010000039.1 GCA_021163815.1 Deltaproteobacteria bacterium
TTGTGCTTGTATAACACGCATCAATTTGATGCGGCCATAAAGGTTGTGATTTTTGAAAATAGTTTACCGCTTCCGGAGCGCCGATTTTACCGAATCTGCGGTGTTGGCAAGGACTTGAAGTACCGTAGTACGTCTGCGCCCTTGCCGCCTTGCACCTGCCTGCCGCAGGCAGGTCTTCGGCAAACTCGACGCTTGCAGGATTTAGGTTGTAAAAGTTAGAGCCCTTTACCGTAAAAATGCACAAACCCGTGCTAAAAAACCGGTCTGTATTTTCCCGTGGGTGGCCAGGATATTTTGAATCCAGCCATGACGGTTTAGTTCACAACCAGCCCTTTTTTGCAAAATTTGCACATGCCGTGCCATACATAGCATATATCTGACAAGAAACAAGGTCTTCAATTTTGTTAAAGTTCAAGGAAGGTAAGAGATCTTAGAATATATCTTGATGGCGTCGTAAAAAGCCTCCATATACACAGCATTTGAAAAAAGGGCATTCTCGAACAGTTTCCTGTATTCGGGGCAACAGTTGAAATTAGGAGGGTATTATGTTTGGTATTGGAATGCCGGAGCTGATTATTATACTCATAATCGTTCTGATTATTTTCGGTGCAGGCAAACTTCCAGAGATTGGGAGCGGCATCGGAAAAGGAATAAAAAATTTCAAACAGGCCACCAAAGATGCAAAAGACACAAAAGAAATTGAATCATCTTCAACGGATACAGACGATAACACACCAGATAAAGACACCAACAATTAGTTTCCATCCATAAATGGCCTTTTTCCGCAATCTCTGTGTCAAACTGTGGGTTTCCTTGACCTTGCAAAAAATTCTCATTTCTGATTTGGAAACGTTTTTCGTGTCCTCATAACAAAATGGATGGACACAATTAAATTGAAATTGAGACCTTTGCGCAAAATGTTCTGAATCCTGCCATGCCGGTTTAAGCGGAGAAACATATTCTCAGGATTAATATTTTGATTCTGACACAAAAATCGGGCAAAAGAGGATGTGTTATGTGCAAAGGTCCTGTAATTATTATGGGTTTGAAAGCGCTTATCACGCCATACAATCTTAAAATGGAGGTTCTTCTTCCGTAACAACAGGCGGCCCTTCAAATTGGTTTGAGGATGTTCTATTAGAGTCTGTCTTATTGACATTCCCCAACATCTGCATGTTTTGTGCAATTATCTCTGTTGTATAGCGGGTGTTACTATCTCCATCTTCCCATGATCGGGTCTGGAGCCTGCCCTCAATGTACACCTGACTGCCCTTATGAAGATATTCGCCACATATCTCTCCAAGACGTCTCCATGCTACAATCCTGTGCCATTCGGTTCGCTCCTGTTTTTGCCCTGTGTTTTTATCCGTCCATTCCTCTGATGTAGCAATGCTGAAATTTGCCACTGCAACACCACTCGGGGTATACCGTATTTCAGGATCTCTTCCTAACCGTCCAATTAATATTACCTTGTTTACACCTGCCATATTATATTTCTCCAATCATGATATATTCATAAAAAACTGATTTATGCCGCTTCATAGCGACCCATGAACAACAAAGTTCATCAAAACTGACATCCTTAAAAAAATCATTAGAAGTCAGCAAGGATGGTAACATATCAAAAAGGTGTAAATCAAGGTGAGATAAAAGAGGAGAAAAACAAAAAAGCGCACAGACACAGATCAACATATCGACGTAATAGCTCAACAAACAGGGACAGGAGGCCTTTTTCTCCGCTTTTGACCCCCGGGCTGGTCTCTTCAGTAACTTATCTGTGGATGGATATCATCTCGGTTCAGATTGCAGCATATCCAAAATACCTGCCCGGAAAATCTTGCCAAGTCTGATTGATGACAGTATAATATTTAATTTACCATGAAGGTACAAAACTGTGCTGAAAAAATCAGGGTGTATTTTCATATCCGCGGATGGTCAGGATGTTTTGAATCCAGCCATGCCGGTTTATAAACCAAAAATTTCTGGTAACTATTCGCCATCAAAATTAAAAACCACCAAAAAAGGCCTGCCAGCAAAAACAGCAAACAACACCTACACAGGTGCAAAAGCAAGGGAAGATCAAAAATATTGGCGAGACCTTTTTGGTAATAAGGACAATACATATGGCCAAGATTGATGATTATAAAGAAGCTGTCAGACGGGCAACAACAGACCTCAGAGAAAAAAAACCGGAAGATATTGCACGGGCAAGCGGGGCAGATTTTGATGATAGCAGCGGCTCTGCTGTTATGACACTCCGCTTTCTCAATAAAGATATTGAGATAAATTTTCCTGATTTCAGATGTACCTATAAAGATTCCGGAGAAGAGATCTCTATCCAGCAGCAAATACTGATTCTGCACTATCTGCAAGGGGCAAAGGGAAATACTGTGACGGAAAAATGGGTGGCATATCAGGAGATTCCTGATGGCATGTTTTATCTTGATGCCTTTTTGCGCAGGGCAAAAAACCCAATGGTACAGGCGTTTGGCAACAGACCGGAACTTATGTCTGAACTTGCAAAAAAGCTTTATAACGCAGGCCCATTTGAACATGGGGATGTCTCTATGGTTGTTCAGGCATTTCCATACGTCCCTGTTGTACTGATACTGTGGAAGGGAGACGATGATTTTCCTCCTGAGGGGAATCTGCTGTTTGATAAAAGTATAGCTGAAATAATTTCTGCAGAAGACATTGCCTGGTTAGCGGGGATGATAATATACCCCCTTATAGGAATGGCAAGTCAAGGATAGGACAATGCCCTCAAAAGAAACGTTAGTTGCCGTAATAATGGGCAGTATATCCGATGCAGATATTGTAAAAGGCTGTACTGATATGCTGATAGAGTTTGATATTCCCTATGATGTAAAAGTCCTTTCTGCACACAGGACACCTGACCTTACAAGGGAATACGTATTATCTTTGAATAACAGCAAAACAGAAGTTATAATCGCAGCAGCGGGATGGGCAGCCCATCTGGCGGGTTTTATTGCAGGGATGACTGTTTTGCCGGTTATCGGTATACCGGTTGATTCATCTCCACTCAATGGAATGGATGCCCTGCTCTCCACGGTTCAGATGCCCCCGGGCATACCTGTTGCGACTGTGGCTGTTGGAAGTGGAGGCGCCAAAAACGCCGCTGTACTGGCATTGGAGATACTTGCCCTGAACCGTCCTGCACTAAAAGATCAGCTCCTCTCCTATCGCAAAAAACTCGCAGAAAAGATAGAGGCGCAAAATTTAAGGGGCCTATCATAAGCAACAGACCGTCAAAAGAACATGGCAAAATCGGTACATGACCTTGACAATATACTGAAAAAGGGAGAGGATTTTGTATTGTCCGGTAAAATAATCTCTTTCCCTACAGAATCATTTTATGCCCTCGGTGCAGATGCAACAAATGATGAGGCTGTTCAAAGGCTATTTACACTGAAAAACAGACAACACAATGTACCTGTTCTTATACTTATAGGGGCAAAACAACAGCTTTCCCTATATGCAGCGGATATTCCCGATTGTACTGATGCCCTGATTGACACCTTTTGGCCTGGAGGCCTGACCCTGATCTTTAAGGCAAAAAAATCCGTGTCTCCTTTCCTCATGGCAGGCACAGAGAAAATTGGCATCAGACTTTCCTCTCATCCAATACCTTGTGCCCTGATAGAGATGGCCGGAGTGCCACTTACAGGAACAAGCGCCAATCTGTCCGGCAAACCACCCTGCAAAACCGCTCAAGAGGTTATAAAGGTATTTGGCAACAGGGTGGATTTGGTTATAGATGGTGGTCAGACTGAAGGTAAAGCACCCTCAACCGTGCTTGATCTTACCGTCGACCCCCCGCAAGTGTTAAGGCATGGCATGGTTACGGAAGACAGAATTAAAGCAGCACTTGCGTAAAACCATGTTATGAAGGTCTTAGGTGTTATGTTGCTTTGATACATTTTAACAACTGCTTCCGATTTCATTACACTTTTTATGGATAGCAAAAACAAGGTATAAACCTGCTGTCCATCTTTTCCGGAGATAAAACAAGATGAAAGAATTCAACAGAATGAGCAGACTGCCACCCTATGTTTTCTCTATTGTAAACAAGATAAAAATGAATGCAAGACACAAAGGAGAGGACATTGTTGACCTGGGCATGGGAAACCCGGATATCCCTACGCCAAAACATATAGTAGACAAACTGATTGAGGCTGCACAAAAGGGCCATAACCACAGATATTCTGCGTCTATGGGGATTACCAAACTGCGACATGCCATATGCAACTGGTACAAAAGACGATTTGATGTGGATCTGGATCCTGATGAGGAGGCCATAGTAACCATAGGCGCAAAGGAAGGACTGTCCCATCTTGTCCTTGCCGTTATCAGCCCCGGAGACGTGGTTTTTGCTCCCAATCCAACATATCCTATACATCCGTATTCCGTTATTATCGCAGGCGGTGACCTCAGGTCCATACCAATAGGCCCTGACCGGGATTTTTTTGAAGATCTGTCCAATGCTACAAAACAGACATGGCCAAGTCCCAAAATGCTGATTTTGTCCTATCCACACAATCCTACAACAGAAGTGGTGGATATAACCTTTTTTGAAAAGATAGTTGCGTTTTGTAAAGAACACGACATCATGGTTGTACATGACTTTGCCTATGCAGACCTAGTGTTTGACGGCTACAAGCCACCGAGTTTTTTGCAGGTTCCGGGAGCAAAAGACATAGGGGTAGAGCTGTTCAGCCTGTCCAAAAGTTATTCCATGCCCGGATGGCGTGTAGGTTTTTGCGTAGGCAACCCTGTAATAGTAAGCGCCCTTAGAAGGATAAAAAGCTATCTTGATTACGGGGTTTTTCAGCCTATACAGATTGCCGCAATAATAGCCCTTAATGGCCCGTATGACTGTGTAGAGAAAATAGTCAATATATACAGGGAACGCCGTGACGTGCTGGTAGATGGTTTAAACCGTATCGGATGGAAAACAGAAAAACCAAAGGCAACCATGTTTGTTTGGGCAAAGATACCTGAACAATACATTAAAATGGGCTCCTTGAAATTTTCTGAGATACTTATACGGGAAGCCAAGGTGGCAGTTTCTCCCGGAATAGGTTTTGGCGATTACGGAGATAATTACATACGTTTTGCCCTGGTGGAAAATCCGCACAGAATAAAACAGGCAATCAGAGGTATCAGGCACATACTGTAAAGTGGCATGAACGGAAACGGAGGTACTATTGAAACCTGTTAATGTTGGTATAATTGGATTCGGCACGGTAGGAGCAGGGACGGTTGAGCTTCTTCTTGCTAACAAGGAAATAATAACAAACCGCACCGGTACTGATATCATCATCAAAAAAATTGCCGACCTTGATATTGAATCAGACAGAGGAGTCAGTGTAGACAGATCATTGATGACAACCAATGCAATGGATGTAATCAATGACCCCGACATTGATGTGATAGTGGAATTGATCGGAGGCCTTACAAAGGCAAGGGAGGTTGTCACAGGTGCCCTTAAAAACAAGAAACACGTAGTCACTGCAAACAAGGCCCTGCTTGCAGAATATGGAAAAGAGCTGTACGAAACGGCGTTCAACAATGGCGTTTCCCTTTCATTTGAGGCAAGCGTATGCGGAGCTGTTCCCATCATAGGGGCGTTGAAAAACGGTCTTGCTCCAAACCGTATCAGTGTCATAAAAGGTATCCTGAACGGGACATCAAACTATATACTGACACGAATGACAAAAGAGGGGCTCACATATGACCAGGTAGTGCAAAAGGCAGTGGAGATGGGGTTTGCCGAGGATCCCCCAACCCTGGATGTAAATGGAACAGATACCGTTCACAAGCTTACCATCCTTATATCTCTTCTGCTGGGTTATCCTGTTGCCCTGCAATCCATATACAGAGAGGGAATAGTTAATCTGACCCCGGATGACATACGTTTTGCAGATGAATTCGGTTACCGGGTAAAACTGCTTGCCGTAGCACGACAGCGTGACAATGGCATAGAGGCTCGGGTTCACCCTGCCATGATCCCAAAAGATTCTATCCTTGCAAGGGTTGACGATGAATTTAATGCTATTTACCTAGAGGGGGATTTTGTGGGGCCAAGCCTGTTTTACGGATTAGGCGCAGGCAGGAGACCTACAGCGAGTGCTGTAGTCTCCGATATCATGGGTATAGCAAGGGCCATGCGCCTGGGATACAGAGGTTTTATGCCTCCCCTATCCCATTTTTCCCTCCAAAAAGAGGTTGCTATTCATTCCATGAAAGATTTACATAGTGCCTACTATTTCAGGTTTTCCGCCTTTGACAGCCCCGGAGTTCTGTCTATGATTGCAGGCATACTGGGAGAACATGATATCAGCATATCTTCGGTCATCCAGAAAGGAAGAGAGCAGAACAGTTCTGTACCGATTGTAATGTTAACGCACGAGGCCAGGGAAAAGAACGTTATTGAGGCTGTTTCAAAAATCAACAGATTAGACATAGTCAGCGGACCAACAGTAATGGTACGTGTAGAAGAGGACTGATGCAATAATGTCCCGACATTCAGGAACAACAAAATATGTGGTGGTAATTGGCGATGGCATGGCAGATTACCCTGTTGAACACATAGGGGGGAAAACCCCTCTTGAGGCAGCCCAAACGCCAAATATGGACAGGATAGCAACATGTCATACGGGCCTTGTACGCAGCATACCCAAGGGAATGGAACCGGGAAGCGATGTGGCAAACCTCTCATTTATGGGCTATGATCCTGTTGCCTGTCATACGGGCAGGGCCCCTTTTGAGGCAGCAAGCATGGGAGTAACCCTCGGATCATCCGATGTCGCATTTAGAATGAACCTTGTGTGCCTGAAAAACGTCTCTGATGGTAAAATCATTATGAAAAGCCACAGCGCCGGCGATATTACAACCGCAGAGGCGGCACAAATCATAAAAGATCTCAGACAAAAGATGAAATTGCCCACAGGGGTAATGATATATCAGGGGGTGGCTTACAGACACCTTATTGTATGGAAAGACGGACCGGAATCCACACGGACAATCCCTCCCCATGATGTCCTTGATCAGGACATGTCATCCTATCTTAACAAAGAAGTGGATGATGCAATCGTTAAACTGATACGAAGTTCGTGGCAATACCTCGAAAATCATCCCGTAAATCTCGCCAGAAGGGCCAAAAATCTTCCTGAAGCAAATTCCATATGGCTATGGGGTCAGGGCCGGGCGCCAGAACTCCAGAATTTTAACGAGAGATTTGGGCTTAAGGGCGGTATTATTTCTGCCGTTGATCTGCTGAAGGGAATTGGCATATGTGCAGGCCTTAAACCTATAGATGTAGAGGGGGCAACAGGATATATAGACACAAATTACAGAGGCAAGGCAGATGCAGCTATCAGGGCACTGGAACAGCTTGATTATGTCTTTGTCCACATAGAGGCACCGGATGAGGCAGGTCACAGCGGTAATGCAGATGAAAAGATAAGGGCCATTGAGGCGGTAGACAAGGAAGTTGTTGGAAATATCCTGAAGGGCCTTGCCAAATTTGAGGATTACAGGATTATGGTAGCAAGCGATCACTTTACACCGGTTTCAAAACGTACCCATACAGACGAACCTACCATCTTTGCCTGGGCAGACAAAAAACAGCTTGAGAGGAATGAAGAAAAAAACGGCAATAATAAAAAGAGCATATCAGGCTTTACAGAAAAGGCGGCCCTTCAGTCAGGACTGTTTTTTGAACATGGGTATAACCTTGCTGAAGTTTTCATAAAATCGGAAGATTGAATAGCTCAACAAATAAAGAAAAAGATCACAGATTGATTCGTACATCCTTTCTTGCACTTGGGAGTTGAAAAAACAATGAAGATAGCAACTGTATCTGAAATGAGACGACTGGATAAAACCGCAAGTGAACAGTTTGGCATAAAAGAAGAACTTCTTATGGAAAATGCAGGGGAATCTGCATATCTTATCCTCTCTGAACATATCAGAATACAGGGGAAGAGATTTGTCATTTTTTGCGGAGGAGGCAACAATGGAGGAGATGGCTTTGTAGTGGCAAGAAAGATTCATTCCTCTGGAGGATATGTATCGGTATGTCTGCTTGGAGACAGAACCAGATACAAGGGTGCAGCAGCCATGAATCTGGATATTATCCTGAAATCCGGCATAGAAGTAATTGACATAAATTCTGCCAAACAGGCAAAAGACATACTGTCAGACTGCGATGCCGTTGTAGATGCCATATTCGGCACAGGTCTTGCCCGTGACGTAACCGGAACTTACGGTGATGTCATAACCCTGATAAACAAGGCCGAAAAACCGGTCTTAAGCCTTGACATTCCTTCCGGTGTAGCAGGAGATACAGGAAAAATCATGGGCACTGCCGTAAAGGCGGATCTCACAGTAACCTTTGGTCTTCCAAAGTTGGGAAACATGTTTTTTCCCGGAAATAAACTCGGCGGCAAACTCTATGTAACGCATATATCCTTTCCTCCTCTCATTTACGATATAGCAGGTCCGATTAACATTGAAACCAATGAACTGGTTCCCCTGCCCCCAAGGAATGCGGCAGGACATAAGGGAGATTTCGGGGATGTCCTATTTATTGCAGGAGCATCAACCTATTTTGGTGCCCCATATTTTGCCGCATTATCATTTCTCAAGGCAGGCGGGGGATATGCACGGCTTGCTGCACCAAAATCCATTGTACCATTCATAGCCGCAAACGGACATGAGATCGTATTTATACCCCAGGAAGAAACTACAGAGGGTTCAATATCAATAAAAAACACAGACCCCCTGTTAGAGGCCTCAGAAAGGGCAGACATGGTAGTACTGGGACCAGGACTCTCCCCAAACAGGGAGACAGGAGAACTTGCAAGGCAGCTTGTATCTCAGATAAAACAGCCCCTTTTGATAGACGGAGACGGCATCACCGCCATTAGTGAACATATCGACATAATCAGACACAGGGATAATGACACCATACTTACCCCTCACCTTGGGGAAATGTCCAGAATAACAGGACTTTCTGTTTCTGAAATTGATAACAACAGGATAGAAGTATTAAGGGATACTGTAAAAAGACTTGGGGCATTCATTGTCCTTAAAGGCTTCCATTCACTTATAGGCTGTCCTGACGGAAGAATTTTTATAAACCTGACAGGGAATTCAGGTATGGCCAGTGCAGGCTCAGGGGATGTCCTTACTGGCACAATAGCTGCCATGTATGGGCTGGGATTACCTGTTGAAGAGGCAGTAAGAAACGGCGTCTTTATACATGGGGCAGCAGGAAATATGGCAGCAGAGACAAAGGGAGAAGATGGGATAACAGCACATGATATCATGGAATCCCTGCCTCATGCACTCAAGGCTGCAAGGGAAAACAACGGAAAGGACATGTCCGAACATTACCGTGGAGTAAAGGTAGTATGATCAGCAACAAGAGAGAATAACGTGCAGACAATACTTGTAGTTGCCGGCTCTGATTCCTTTGGCGGAGCAGGTATACAGGCAGATATAAAAACAGGGGCGAGTCTTGATGTCCATGTAACAACGGCCATTACTGCTATAACAGCCCAAAATTCCACTACAGTTAATGCCATTTATGAGGTCCCGGCAGAGTTCGTTGTCCGTCAAATAGAAACAATTATAGAAGATATTGTTCCGATGGCAGTAAAGATAGGGATGCTTTATTCTGCCTCAGTGATCACCGAGTTAGAAAACATTATTCAACGTCATCACCTTGAAAATATAGTTATAGACCCTGTATTACAGGCATCTACCGGCAGACCTCTCTTGCAACCTGAAGGCATCGATGCCCTGAAAAGGCTATTCCGTCTTGCCAGTGTAATTACTCCCAACATCCATGAGGCCATGGCAATAACCGGGCATAAAATTCGATCTGTTGATGATATGAAACAGTGTGCAAGGATACTGAAATCAATGGGGCCGGATGTCATTATCACCGGTGGTCACATGGAAAAAGAATGTACTGACATCCTATATGATGCAAAGAATTATCATAAATTCAGCAGCCCAAAAATATATACGAGACATACCCATGGGACAGGCTGTGTGTTTTCAACTGCCCTGGCAGCATTTATATCCAAGGGACATAATATTTTAAAGGCCGCTGAGCTTGCACATTCTTTTGTAAGACAGGCCATAAAAAACAGTTATGAATGTGGTCACGGCAGCGGCCCTGTAAGACCAGGGCATCCTGGACATCCTTGCATAATTCCCCGATTTTCCTGATCCTGCGCAAAAACTTTCCCGGATCAAAAACTCTATAGCATTTACCGTGAAAGGACACAAAACCGTGCCGAAAAATCAGGCGGTATTTTTATATCCGTGGACATCCAGGATGTTTTAAATCCGGCCATGCCGGTTTAGTATCTAAATTCTGCGGGCGTCATGTAAGGTTATGTAAAAGACATGGCTTATGCATAAAAGGCCATAAACTATGCCATTTGTACTTTCATGGCCTGCAACCCGTTTACCTTTACTTAGGGTTTGATAAACCTGTCAAAAAATATGGAGAAGATATGACTCAACTGGCAAAGGCAAAAAAGGGTATTATAACACCTGAAATGGAAGCTGTAGCACAGAGTGAAAATGTAGATAAAACCTGGCTAAGGGATCAGATTGCCATGGGTAAAGTTGTTATCCCTGCCAACAAAAGGCATAAAGATTTCACACCCTGTGGTATAGGAAATGGGCTTACCGTAAAGGTAAATGCCAATATTGGGACATCTTCTGACAGGATATCCATAGATAAAGAGCTGGAAAAACTGAACGCCGCCATAGAGGCCGGTGCAGACACTGTTATGGACCTGTCTACGGGTGGAAACGTAGACATATGCAGGCAAAAGATCCTTAAGGCCTCTACCGTTCCAATAGGCACTGTTCCCATTTATCAGGCCGTGGTGGAAACCATAGAACAGCATGGTGGTTTGATCCATCTTTCCGTAGACAAGATATTTGAAATCATAGAAAGACAGGCCAAAGATGGCATTGATTTTATAACGGTTCACTGCGGACTTACAAGGGCAGCCCTTGACATGTTAAAAAGGCAGGGAAGACTGACCGATGTTGTAAGCAGAGGCGGGGCATTTCTTATTACATGGATGCTTCACAATAACAGGGAAAACCCACTGTATGAATATTATGACAGGCTGCTTGACATTGCAGAGACATATGATGTTACCCTAAGCCTTGGAGATGGTTTGCGGCCTGGCTGTCTTGCGGATGCAACCGACCGTGCACAGATACATGAACTGATGACCCTTGGCGATCTCACAAGCCGGGCATGGGAACGGAACATACAGGTAATGATAGAGGGCCCGGGACATGTTCCCTTAAACCAGATAGAAATGAATGTTATGCTACAGAAAAGACTGTGCCAGGATGCGCCTTTTTATGTATTGGGACCGCTTGTTACGGATATTGCAGCAGGCTACGATCATGTAGCCTGTGCCATTGGAGGGGCTGTAGCCGGGGCCGCAGGTGCAGATTTTTTATGTTATGTAACCCCGGCAGAGCATCTGTCTTTGCCCGATCTTAATGACGTCAGAGAAGGGGTTATAGTAACAAAGATAGCCGCACATGCAGCAGACATAGCAAAAGGACATAAAGGGGCCATTGAAAGAGACAGACAGATGGCCCTGGCAAGAAAGCGGCTAAACTGGGACAGGCAGATGGATCTTGTTATAGACAGTAAAAAGGCAAGATACTACAGACAGCAAAATCCCCCTTCAGAAAAGGACGTGTGCACCATGTGCGGAAAATATTGTGCCATTAAACAGGTAAGGGAATACTTTCAAAAACCCTGATAATCCGAAAGTGCATTGCAACAACTATAAGGGGTAGCAATAGACACACTACTAATACTATCGCAGGGTAATGGGGTTTTTCTTCTGCCTTTGGCCTCTCGACAGTCGCCTTAAAAAAATCCTTTTGCCCTGTTTATTGAGCTATTACCACAAGTTTATGGATTAAGGCTAATATATCAAAAGGTATTACATCCATATTGCAAACAACGGAGCAGAAAGTGAAAAGCATTGAAGAGGCAAAAAAGGTCCTTGATATTGAGGCACAGAGTATCCTTGCCCTGAAAGAAAGAGTAGGAGAACAATTTAAAGAGGCTGTTAACACTATCATGGCCTCCAAAGGACGGGTAATCCTGACCGGTATGGGGAAATCCGGTCTTATTGGCAGAAAGATAGCAGCCACCCTGAACAGCACGGGAACACCAGCCCTTTTTCTTCATCCTGGTGAAGCAATACATGGGGATCTGGGTATGGTAACTTCAAAAGATGTGGTTTTGGCCATATCAAACGGAGGACACACGGCCGAAATCAACCGAATCCTGCCCATTCTTAAAGAGATGGGGGCAATTATCATATCCTTTACCGGCAGGACAGATTCCCCAATGGCCATGGCAAGTGATATTGTTATAGACGTGGGTGTCGAGAGGGAGGCTTGTCCAATGGGACTTGCACCAACTGCAAGCACAACCGCTGCGCTTGCCATGGGGGATGCCCTTGCTGTAGCCCTTATACATTGCAGACACTTCAGCAAACAGGATTTTAAAAGGATCCATCCCGGTGGTAGTCTTGGAGAGAGACTTTCCGCCAAGGTCAGCGATGTCATGCTGACGGGACATCAGATACCAATGGTCTATGTAAATTCCCTTGTAAAGGATGCCGTAACTGAAATCAACGCAAAAAAGATCGGGGCAACCCTTGTTCAGACAGAAAATGGAAACCTGGCAGGGATCATATGTGATGGGGATCTCAGACGGGGTTTGATCGTTCATAAAGACATCCTTAACATGCAGGTCAATGAAATCATGACCCCTTCCCCTAAAACCATTGACTCGGAGCAAAAGGCTGCAGATGCCCTGGCATTAATGGAACTTCACGGAATAACTCACCTGCCGGTCGTAGATGAGAAATACAGCATAAAAGGCATATTGCATCTGCATGATCTCCTCGGAAGAGAACAGTTCAGACTGAATGATGAATGATTCAGTCTGTCAGCATCTCACAAAACCATGGGCACTGTTCTACACGGCAATCAACCATACTTGCAGGATTTCGTTGACATTCTTTCTCTATGTTTTTTGAAAATAAGCAGGAAAAGCTATGGAATATGTACCAAAACAGGAAATAAAAAAGAGGATAGACAATTTTCAGTCTCACCTTAAGGAACAGGGATTCACCTGTGCCTTTATTTTCCAGAATGTGGATATCTTTTACTTTGCCGGAACAATACAGAAATCAGTTCTTTTTATTCCTGTAGAGGGTGATCCTGTGCTCATGGTTCAAAAAAGCCTCACCCGTGCCCAACAGGAATCCCCCCTGGAACAGATTATTCCCCTGAAAAGCTTATATCATGTGCCCCAAAGCCTCCATGATCTTGGCATAGACCCTTCCGGCACTGCGGGACTTGAGCTTGATGTCCTTCCTGCCTATATTTATCTTTGGTTTCAGGATACGTTCAGACAGTGTCATACAGAGGATGTATCACCTTCTATCCGTAAATTGCGAATGATAAAATCTGCATATGAAATAGAACAGATAAAAAGAGCAAGCATTATCCTGCATACTGGCCTTACAGAGATTGCAGGTATCCTTAAAGAGGGTATGACCGAGTTGGAAATTGATGGCTATATGGGGTATATAGCCCGCAGGGAAGGACATATGGGGATAATGAGGATGAGAGGCTGGAACCAGGAAATGACCTATGTCCATGTATTGTCCGGTAAAAGCGGTTCTGTGCCTTCATTTCTCAACAGCCCCCAGGGAGGGGAAGGGACAACTCCGGCAATGGCCCAGGGTGCCGGGTTCAAAAAAATCGCAAAAAACGAGCCTATAGAGATTGATTACGGAGCAGCAGTCAACGGCTATATCTCTGATCAATCCAGGACATATACTATTGGACAGCTTCCCGAAATAATGGAAAAGGCCCATGAATGCTCTAAAAGAATTCTTATGCTTATGGAAAAAGAGGCCAGACCGGGAACAGTATGCTCAGATCTGTATCACATGGCGGTTGAAGAGGCTGAGTTGAACGGGTTCAAGGATGTCTTTATGGGATATGGTGACAGCCAGGCAAAGTTTGTTGGTCACGGCGTTGGATTGGAAATAGATGATTTGCCTCTTCTGTCACATAACTTCAACAACAGACTGCAGGAAGGCATGGTCATCGCCATAGAGCCAAAATTTGTCTTTCCTGAACTGGGAGTCGTAGGTTTGGAAGATGTATATGAAGTTACCTCCTCTGGCCTGAACAGGCTTACATTAACCGACCAGAAGATAATCCACATAAAACCTGCATGAACTATTTTCAAAAAAAAATTTAATGGCATCAAAAAAAGTCTCCTACCCCAGCGCTACGTTCGCTGTTATTCCCCTAATTATTGAGCTAATACGGCAGGCCTTTGGTAATTGAAGAGGTATTTTTTGATATGGCAGCAAAAACAGATCATCTGTCTAACATACTGATTGTTGTTTCCAGCCCTGATGCAACAAACAGCATGGTTAGCCAATTAAAAACATATTTGCCGGATAGCATAATATTTGTATGCCCCTATGAACAGGCATTAGATATGGTCAGGGTGCATCCACCTGATATTATTGTGTTTGATATGAACAATGACAGTGATGCATGCCTTACATTTTTGCATAACTTAAAGATGACAGACCCAGAGCAACATGTTTCTGTTATTGTTTATTGTAAAGAAAAAATAGGGCATAAAAGATATATAGAGCTGCTCAAGGCTGGGGCAGCCGTTATTTCTGAAAATCATACCAACTACTACATGCTTGCTCTTCAAATCAGGGCACTGATAAGAGAAATAACAGACACTCCCCTCATAAGCACCCTTAAGAATCAATACCGTAATGTTAAACACGAACTGGATCAACGCATCAAGGAATTGCAATGCCTGTATGGTATTGCAGCAATCAGAGAACGTCCCGGAACATCATTGGATGAGATTTTACAGGGGATTGTAAATCTTATTCCCCCTGCCTGCCAACAGCCTGAAATCACCTGTGCCAGAATATCTATGGGATATCAGGAATTCACAAGTCAGAATTTCAAGGCAACACCATGGAAACATACATGTGACATCCAGGTAAACGGTGAATGGGGAGGAACAATAGAACTTTTTTATCTGGAACAACCGGAAAATCATCGTGCATTTTTCTTTCAAAGAGAAGTCAATCTCCTTAAGGTGATTGGAGGACGTATAGGCCGGATCGCAGAACGTGTTCTTGCAGAGGAATCCCTGCGCATTGAAGGCAAGGCCATAGTTAATATCCTTAAATCAATGGAAGACATGGTATGCAAGATAACAGATCACTATACAATAGAATATATCAATCCTTCCTTTGAAAAAGAATTCGGTCGGGTTAACAACAAGACATGTTATGAATATTTTTACAATCGAGAGACTCCCTGCCCCTCATGTGGTCTTGAATATGTCCTGTCCGGTCATACGGTGCACAGGGAACTGGATTTTCCATGGAATGGCAAGACATATGATATCCTTGAAACCCCTTTGAAGGAAAAAGATGGTACTGTTTCCAAGTTATCTATCTTACGTGACCTAAGTGATTTAAAGACGGCCCAAAAGGATGTTGAAGAAAGAGAACTGCTCTATCGTAATCTTACTGAGTCTGTGGCAGATGGTGTCGTACTTGTTCAGGACAGGAAGATTGCCTTTGTCAACAGCGCCTTTGTCCGTATATTTAATTACAATACTACAGATGAACTTATAGGGAAAAGTGTATCCGAACTGTTTGACAAGCATTTCATAGAAATAGCCCTGAAGATATTCGATACAGAATCCCATGACCCTGACCTGAACTCGATTCCATGGCTTACAGCAATAACCAGCGATGGAAAAGAGATATGGATTGCCATAAACAGAAGTGTTATTCGTTTGAAATCCAAGCCTGGCATTCTTGCTACCATAAGAGACGTCACGGATCAGGTCATGTGGGAAAAAAGCATACAGGAAGAAACCGAAAAGCTGAGAAAAGAGAACATAAAATTAAAGAACAGCATTAAAGAACGTTACAAATTCAGTGGTATTATCGGGAAAAGCCCTGCAATGCAAAAAGTGTATGAATTAATTCTCAAGGCAGCGGCCTCTGATGCCAATGTCCTTGTACTTGGTGAATCAGGTACGGGCAAAGACCTGGTTGCCAGAGCCATTCACGACATGAGTGACAAGGCAGATAAACCTTTTGTGGTGATAAATTGCGGGGCCATTCCGGAAGACATAGCTGAAAGTGAATTTTTTGGTCATCGTAAGGGTTCATTTACAGGGGCATATTCAGATAAGACCGGTTTTCTCCATGCTGCCAACAACGGTACACTGTTTTTAGATGAAGTGGCTGAACTTAGCCTTAATATGCAGGTTAAGTTTCTCCGGGCACTCGAAAGCGGTGAATATACCCCCGTAGGGGATACCAGACTGTTTAAATCAAATTTTCGTGTGATTGCCGCAACTAACCGAAACTTCTCAAATATGGTTGCAGAAGGTCTTATCAGAGAGGATTTTTATTACAGGATAAGTGTTATCCCCATAACAATTGCTCCATTGAGGGAGCGTAAAGAAGATATTCCTTTGCTTGTTGAGCATTTTTTGAAACTTTATACAAAAGATAAAAAAGAAGTCAGCATGCCTGCAAAACATATAGATATTTTAATGAATTACAGATGGCCTGGAAATGTACGTGAACTGCAAAGCGCACTACAAAGATACCTTGCTGTAGGAAATCTAGATTTTTTAAATAAAAAGGACATTGAGATCGTAAATAATGATAAGACAACGACAGATAATAATACCACTGATATTACAGAAACAAATCTGCAGAAAGCTATACAGGCATTTGAAAAACAGTTTATATTAAAGGCACTAAATGAACATCATTGGCACAGGGGAAAAGTTGCATCTAAATTGGGAATCAATCCAAAGACCCTGTACATAAAGATGAAAAAAATGAGGCTTTCATGACCTATTATCGGGTGTTTTTACCCGATATAAGTACTTCACATCTTTTTTCATATAGTTACACTCGCAAACGCATCTAATGTCGGGTAAAGATGCCCGAAACAAGAGACTCGTTTGATGCAGCCTGCCCGTTTACCAGGGCACATATTTATAATATCATGCAAAACACAACAAATTTAGTTAACTAAATAACATTGCACCTAAATCCTGCAAGCGTCGAGTTTGCCGAAGACCTGCCTGCTGCAGGCAGGTGCAAGGCGGC
>JAGGTJ010000060.1 GCA_021163815.1 Deltaproteobacteria bacterium
ATTTACCTCTTTTCCATTCCCCTTCATACCTGGCACCATTGGGAAAGAGATATATCCCATAGCCGTTTTTACAATTTCCCCTTATGCAGTGCGGATCTCCACACCCATAGAGAGAGAGTATAACAACAAAGATATATGGTATGAGGATGTTTGTTTTATGCATTTTTATCAAAAGATATCAGGGGGTAACAGGTGGCAGACAATATAAAAACGTATCAGTTCAGTAATTAGGGGGATAACAGCAAATGTACTATGGGGGCAAGAGAATTTTTCTTCCGCTTTTGGCCTCCCGGGCTGGTCTCTTCAGTGACTTATCCGTGGGGGACACTGGCCCCTTATGCATTCCCGGCACTCAGCTATACATATATAGCATCCTTTTTGTATCAAGGAGTGCCCCTCCTGTTTTTCTATCTCAGTTCACCACAGAGACACAGAGAACACAGAGACTTTTCTTTTTTGGCCAATCGGGAGATTACGATTGGCCAAAATCAGTGCTTCTTTAGGGCATACAAATTTTGCTCTCCTTTCCGCTAACAGGGAGATACCTGCCAGTGGAAAGATTCAGGCAGTTCCATGTTGCCCATGAAAAAGATTCTCGGTGTTCTCTGTGCCTCTGTGGTAGATTATGAAAGGTAGGAGGTCAAAGCTCTTTTGCCTCACGTTTGATTTTCCACAACTTATTTGCTTTACTCCTTTGCGAGAGAGATTGATCCCCTAACTCCTTGAACTGTAGATAAATATTCATTATTCAGCTACTGCTCGATAGGTTCTGTGAAACGCTTGGTGTGTTTGCCTGCTGCAGGCACGGACCCGCATGCTGGGTGTTGTGGGGGCTGGGGGGGAGACCCCCGGCTACCCGATTATGCGAAATTTATTGAATTGTTTCTCCTGTAAATCGATCATGTATAGCCCAAAAGGGACATTTAGGGCATTTTGATCCCTCCGGGTAATCCACACCTTCTTCATGGGGGCAACCCATGATTCGATCAGCCATCACAACAGACTTTGCTCCATTTTCCTTTATGAATTTTATGATTTCTTGATTTGTTACTCTGTCTGTACGAATATCGGTATCTTTAGTGAACCATCGTTTTAAAACGTTTGGTTCAGCATTTTCACCGGGGACTATACCCACCACAACTTTTGTTGCATTTTTGTCGTCTGGCCCATAATAAGCTATCGTTGCTATAGGATACCCTCTAAAACCTTTGTTTAAAAGTTTCTTTAGCTTTTTTGATTCTTTCATTAATTCCTCAATTTAATCCATTATAGAAATCCTTACCCTCTTCATGGGGCAAGGCATAGTATCCCCTTCTATGGGTCGGTTTTTTACTGATGATGTAGGAATTCCTGGAAAATGCAGCGGAGTACCCAATGAAATATTGTGTAACAGGGGAACCTCCTTCTCGGTAACGGTACATTCAGGTATTATATCCCAGTTCAAGACCTTCGTTAAATCTGTTATCTCTTGAAATGAGCCAGATAATTCTAATGGAGTGTCGTCTTCGAGAGTAAACTTGAGTGTTCCATCAAGCTTAATATCCTCATTTTCGGGGAGCCACCAAATACCTTTGTATTCAAAGCTATCGATCATTTTCATGCTTCTATTTTCAAAATCATAGTCTTGCGGCCATATCTTCATAACCCGGGGTTTCCGCATAGAGTTTTCAAGTTCGGAGCGGGCATGTTTGTGCTGGCCCAGATCTTCACAGACCAAAGCACATTCATAGCGGAGGGCACGGAGTATATTCCCTCTGGCCCTGCCGAATACCTTGTAAAGCAATAGCACCCTCTTTTCCTCGCCTTCATATCGTTAATTCGGGTCCCTAATGATCGAAACAAAAGCGCCCCTTACGCCTTCACAACTTTAGTGCGGCCAATTCTGCCATCATGTAAAATCGTCATAGTCAAAATAAATCACCAGTCAAATCACCAATTATTGTAACGAGGTCTTTGCCACCTTCGTAGTATAAGTATCGCTTAAAACCTTTCATGGCTTCTTTAACTCTCTCGGCCTTTTCAATTTGTCCCTTTGCCCTAAAATAATCATGAGCTCCCCCTAGATATTCTATTGCTTTTTCAAATACAATTATACCTTCCTTCTTGTGTGGATCAAAACAGTCAGGGTCAACCTTCCGGTATCGGAGCAAGTAATATAACAGAATAATAAGTTGAAAAAAGAGTCTATCGTAATTGCATTCGGAGGTTTCCTCTCTCAATCTTTCTAAAGTGCTATAAGCGAAAACCTCAGCTTTTTGATGGTCGATGCCAAGGTATCCATCTTGCCTAAACATGAGAATCCTACAAATGGCCCGAGCGGACTGAATAGGAAATGATTGGGGCAAATCTTTTCGGAGAGCACGTTTGGCGATAGCATCGAATAACAACTGAAAGTCTTCAATGCTAGTAAATGCCCTGCTCCCTGCTTCCACAGCCCAATTCCAAATGCGTTGACTGCAATCTTGAACTATGATCTCTCGAGCATACTGTATTATTGACCTCGGCGCAGAGGCATACATCCATGTGGCTCTTACAAGGAGCTTCTCTTTCAAAGAGTTGTTTACCGTATCTTTTTCAAGGAGACTAATAAAGTCCTGTTCAAATTTTGAAGAAAGGCGTTGAATACATTTTCTTCCGTGATCCGTACATGGTTGCCCATTTTGGTCTAGCACTTGGGCATACATATCCATTCCAGCTATCCGTACGAGCGTTTTTCGTACGAGCATTATTCGTACTTGGTCGACGATTCTAGCGTACGCAGGATCGTCAACTCGAGCTTTTTCAAAACGATCAATTACGCTGCTCCATTCGTTTAAAACTGTGTCTTTCGGATCAACTAGAATTTCTCTGATAAGAGGCCAGCCTCGTCGCAACTGGGGCAATCTGGACGTACCTCTCATTGTGGAGTAATCTAAAAATACCTTTCTTCCTCTTAAAAAATTAGTATCTTCTGGAATGATTTCAACTTGTGCCAAGCCGCTTGCAGGTCGCATGCGGACTACAACATCGAGTGGCATATTTCTGTTGGGTGTAGATGGAAAATTGAAGACCGCTTTTCTGAACGGTTGATCTAGAGATAGAGATTTGTATTGACTTTCATCTATCTCTCCCTCATGCTCTTCCTTGCCCGTTTTGTATAGTGCCCTGGCAAAGGCTAAGCCATACTGGGAGGCGAGGTTTCCCGACCTGAAAAAGGACAACTTTTGCACATTTTCTAAGGACCCACAGTTCCTAACAACTTCTCTCAAGAGTCTTGCATGGCAGGGACTCAGTTCATTGCTTGGTATGACTAATGGATCATCAGGGTCTTCAGAAATTGAAACCGAATTCCCTAACTTACCCTTACGGAGATATACATTTAGTTTTCTAGAACCCTGAGTAAGCTGGAATCTGCGTTTTATTGGGTTTACATAAGTTTGTCCCCCCGGAATTTCTTTTTCCTCTACAAGAGGAATCCACTGATAACGACCTAAATATTGAGCCAAGATGGATAATTGTGGCATAGTATCAAGATAGGTTGGGATTCCCTTAATCAGCCTTTTGCCATAGATAGCTGAGCCCTCGGCTACGGCCTTTTCACTATTAGGAGAGATCCAAAGCCGACCGAGCTTAGGCTCATCTAATGCGCCGTCCAACTCTAGTCCGCGGGCGGCAAGTGTTTCAAGCTCTGACTCTAACCATGGAGGGATACCATTGGGCATCAGCGGTCCACAAAGGATCATACCATAGAGGTGTCCTCCCAAATGCTTCTTAGAAAGCTTCCTTACCTCTTTTTTTAGGATTTCGTTGATGTTTTCCTCAACCTTTGAGTCCCCTTGTAAACGGACAGGACATGAATTTCGGCAGATTTTCCTTAGGGTAGAGCATGGGCCAAGGGACACAGATAAGGCACTTTTATATAAACCATGGGGAGGATCCCAAAAAGTCCATCTGCTTCCAATGCTCCAAGCACGAGGGAGGTCATCTCTGTTCCAAGATAAATCCGCGATGGCTGCCCAAGCCTCAGGGAATCTCGTAAAAGCTTGCCAAAAGGCCCCATCCTCGGGCCAGTCGAATGTTTCCTCGATTACCCTACCCCCCCAATCCATTCCGGATAGGCTCGGCAATGAAGTCGGACGCTCCCGGACAGGAACAATATATTGGAGTCCCTTCTTGTCCTTCCTTTCCCTCAACCTGAAAGTGGCAAATTCAAATGCATCTGGACCAAGGTAGATTACGTGAATATGGTCGTTTGGTGTCATTCTTGATGGAACTTCCACCTTGTCAAGCCACGCCAATGCTGCTGCTATAGGTCTCCAAATTAATATAACCTGTTCTTGCTCCTGCACCTCCCTTTTGGGAATGGATAATTGTTTATAAAGTTCTTTAATAAGCAATTCCTGACCATATTCATCTAAGTTATCAGGAATAGCTACTACAAGGGAATCTTGGCCTTTTGAAAAGTTGTTTTTTTGTTTTTCAAGAACATCTTTTATGTGACAACTGATAATGTAGGGAAGCGAAAAGGACACCCCGTTCCCGGCTTTCCAGCGTACCATCCGATCTCCAGCCTCAACTAAGGCTCGCCATGCATATGGGACCGGAACTCTTCTAAGAAATTTTCCGGCCTGCACACGCGCTTCTGGCGGCCAATAAAGGCCGGTATGGATTCTTTCCCGCTTAGCCTCACTGCCTGTTAGCGCCTTTTCAAAATGAGTTTTAGGAAGCACCACATCTGCTAGATATAGATCCTTCTGTGTGCAGCCTTTTTCTGGGCGCCAAACGCAGTCTCTAAGTCCGAATGCTGCGCAACCTAATACCCGTTTCATAGGGTCTTCTCCAAAATGTCGTCTATTACAAGCGCCAGTCCTTCTATGGCGTCTTTCCAATAACGTTGATCTGTTGGTACCTGTACAAGCCAAAGCTGCCCGTGAGAACCAATATGGAGGTCCACTTTTTTTGCTTTGAGATCACTCACCACCACGAAACCGTGAAGTTCAGGAAAGTCTGTAATTCTCTCCCCCAGGCGTAAAGCATGTTGTTTAAGAGCTCGCTCTGCCGAACTTGCGACCTCCTCCCACGGGGGATGAATTTCTGAGGCTGCTGTGTGAACGGCCCAAACGACCATCACTTTTCTTCTATCACCATTCAAAGGAGTCATAACGAGATAAAGATGGCCACCCATCCTTCCCAGATTTTGAGTAGCTATATGTTCATGAGCCAAATCAGTATGAACAATCTCAACTACAGCGGCTATCGTAGAATTCCCCGACCGATGTCTTATCAAAAAGGGTCCAGGCTCAGATCCGGCCCGCACCCGACAACCCAGGTGCTGTTCTCGGAGCAACTGCATGTGTGATCTCACAAGCTCTTCCACTAGCATCTTGCCAAGCCTTCCCTTTTGCGAAGAACGAGCAAGGTCAAAAAGAGCAGCGCTGACAAGAAGCCTGGCTACCTCAGCCCAGGTTCGAGATTGCCAGTCCCACATTCGGTCTTCCTCATCCTCTTGTTTGAGAAGACGTTTGTACATTTGCCAGACCTGTCTATATCGAAAATCATTTTGCAAAGCATAGTTAGGCCGGACAGGAGAAGGTGGTTTGTCGATTTCCTCCATAAAGGCAATGCGCCTTAGGTTTGAACAGAGGTGCTTAAAGGAGCGAACCCTAGTTGCCCGCCTTGAATTAATAAGCGTCTGATCATTGCCAACCTCAGTGTTTAAATAACGTTTTGATTCCCGGATGCAACGTAAAAGAAAGTCCTTTAGCACCCTATTTTCTAAAGTATTGTATGTCTCTCTTCTGGAGACACCAATAAGAGCCTGGCGATTTGTAGCTGCCTTCTCAGCCATAGTCCTACCAGGCTGGCGCACATACCAGTGTAGACAGGCAGTATCCGTCTCAGTAACTCGGCCAGCGGGCAGCATCAGCCTTTCCCGCACAAGAACCTTACGAGCCGCATTTACAGTCATAGGCAGTTGCCGATGCATGGTCTCGGCGATATGCACAATGAGAGCCATGCGCGGTTCACTCATCTCCAATTTCAGGTCAGCTACAAAGTCGAGAATGGCCGTCCATGGAAATCTATTCTTCCTTTTCCATTTCTTTTGGGCTTCCTCTATTAGATCATCGAAAAACTGAGACCAAGCAAGAACTGTACGTGCGAGCTCACTCTCATTGACTTCGCCGTCTGGGGTAGACGAATAGCGCGAACGAGCCCCCTTGGCTAAAATACGAACAGAGATTCTTCTATCTGAAACGCGTAGTCCAATAACATCACTGGTGAACTCCGGGGCCTTTTCACGCGAAGCGAGGATGCCATGGGGGACCTCGTAGAGTTGATATTCTCCTCCTAAAGTTCGGAATGGAGGCCCAAACCGAGTGAACTGTTCATTACGCTGTGGAAGATACACGGCCGCCCTGGTAGAAATAGACAAAACAGGGCTACCATAGAATGGAAAACTCACTAAACTAGATGATAGATCTTTGGTTTCTTCCCTGATGCCTATCGACCACGGCCAGAAGTGAAACTGGGCCTCAATTTCGCGTAACATTTAGCCATTATCCTCCAAAGGGCGTGTGACACCTCGCCACTGAAACATGCCTAGAACTTGGCTTTCCTCACGAGCATTCCTGAAGGCATCAGCAAGTTGCTGGTCACCCAATTCATCAATTACGGACTCTACCTCATCTAAGCAAATATTTGCGACATTATCGCCCAAATCCATGCCGCGTAGCTTTGGTATAATTTTTTGTTCTACCTGATCAGCGAATGCAAGCTTATATCTTTCGTTTTCTTCAACAAGGGGATAGTTGGCCACATAAGTGGCTATTGCCTGTTGTACGCGATACCCAAATGGTCTTCCTACACGATCAAGCGCATTGTTCAGAAGGTTAATCCACTTGGTTGTAATATCAGCCCAAGGCGCATGGTCGATCTCTTTTTTGATCCAGCTTTTCCACTGGGTGTAAGACAAATATTCCCTGGCCCATTCCTGCTCTTGGATATTAATTTGCGAAGGTCTGGTCTTGTTATCGGGTTTACCAAAGCGAAGCACATTCGCCCGGTCCAGTACCTTGTCAGATAATGTCTGCGTTGTTTCATCCTCATTCATCGTCCCAACAAAGAGCACATTATATCCAACCCAGATCCGGAAATTGACTTCCTTTTCAGGCCCAGTATCAAGCGTAATTTCAGCCTTTTGGCGATCTCTCTCATTTTGTGGGTTCTTACCAAACCGCCGCAGCTCTAACTTGGAGAGAAAGTCACTAAAGTAGTACTCAGTTCGTGCTAAATTCATTTCATCTAAAAGAACAAGAAGTATTCTATCTTGCGCCCATTCACCATCAAGCATTGGGAAGGTGCCTTTCTTGTAATTGAACGGATCCATTCGTATAAGTGCGCGAGAAAGTTCTGTAGCTTTATACTTTTTTCCCAGATAGTTATAAAAACCGAACATGTCTTGAGGTGAGTCCCATCGCGGCTGGACGGACATGACCAAAGAGTGCATACCCATCATTCTGGCGTAGTATATCGGAAGGAGAGTCTTGCCCGTCCCTGAGACCCCGGCCAGTACAGTCAATGGATTTATATGATGACATTTCAAACACGTATGAAAGGCATCAATAACACGTTCCGAGAAATTCAGGTTCTCCTCGCGTAAACGCTCCTTAAAGGCTTGGAGGAGCTGGATTTCGTCCTTTATTGCCATCGGACCAGCAGGAAAGGTTTTTTCAGATAAACAATCAGGTTGCACCTCCAAAAGATCAGCATAAGGCCTTAACGAATCCTCGGCTTCAGGCACTTTTGTGCGATCAATCTCTTTTTCTAAAGCATACTGCTTGTCTTGAAGGGCCCTTACCCGAACTTCAAGTTCAGCCCATTGTAGCCGTTTATTTTCTAAATTACGTTCTAATTTTTTGGCTTCTTCACTAGCTTCCTTGGCCGCTTTCCGATGTTTTGCTAATTCTTCCTTGTAGGCAGCAATATTAAGGTTCAGCTCTTGAATTTCCTCTTCCAAAGATTGGCGATGTAAAGCCAATTCCTCTGTTTTCCGCTCATATTCGACTAATGTTCTATGAGCCTTCTCTATATCCGAATGATACTGTTCCAGCTCCTTTTCAGCATCCTTAATCTGATACTGCACATTACTTAAATCCTCGCTTAACTTCCGAACCTTATCTTGGGCTAACCGAGCGTTTTTTCTAGCCTGCTCTGTTCCCTCCCTGACCTTTTGCGTCTCTGCTCTTAAATCCATCAGAATTCGTTCCAGAGAGATTTTTTCTTTTGTAAGCGCTTCGAGCTTGATACTGTTCTCTGTGACTGACCGCAATATATTCTCATTCTCACGGCTTTTTTGGTCCAGCTCATTGGAAACATCATGAAGTGTTTTCTTTAGTTCGGCCAAACGAGCTTTGATATTTTCCGTCTCAGCTTTCTTACTTTCCAGATCTTCGATCTCCTTTTCCAGCTTCTCAAATGTCTGGGTGAGTAAATACCGCTGATTTTCCAGTTCCCCTACCTCATTTCGTAGACTCTGATTATCTTGTTCCTTAGATGCGCATTCTTGTTCTAAGCGGTTCAGTTCAGCCCTCAGCCGCTCTTGCTCCTCTCTTTCAGCAGTTAGACGATCTAATTCAGCCTTTTGTTCGTTCATCCACTGAATGAGTTCGTCTTTTTTAGCTTTGAGCATGTCACATTGAGCTGCAAGGCTTGCTACGTTATTGGCATCTCTCACTACAGCTTTCAATCGTTGGCGTTGGTACATATAGAACCCAAACATTACGATCAAAACCACTATTGTTAAAGCTGTAGCCAAAATCCAAAAGATGCCTGGGATTATGGGAAGGATTAGAGTATCCATGTCCAAACCTCTCAATTATTTTGAATGATTTACCATGAAAATACACAAAACCATGTTGAAAAAACAGTCTGTATTTTCATATCCGTGGGTGGCCAGGATATTTTGGATCCGACCATGCCGGTTTAGCTGACATGCCTCAGCGAAAAGACTCATTTCTTTGTTTCGCTGGCTTTCTTAACTGTGGTGGCTCCCTGTTTAATACTTTCAAAGGATTTATCCAGCTTCACAAGCCGATCATTAAGCTCGAAAAGCATCTTTTTGAGCTTATCGATTGTCTGCACTAGACCGCCTTTCTTACTAAGCAGTCTGTTTCTTGCATCACCAATGAAAGCACTCAAATTTTTCACTTCAGAGGAAAGGTCATTACTGAAATTGTCTAGGCTATTTTTCATGGCCTTAATCTCAGCCACCACATTAGCAAGCTTCTCCATTCTTCTATCCAGATTATTTACCCTTGTGGTGAAATCGCTGTTTATCTGTTTCAGATTTCCAGAATTCTGTTTTAGCTCTGACAGAAGGTTGGTAATTTCTCTATTGTGATCACTGAGGGCATTTACCTTACTATCTAAGGCCGATATCTTATCGTCAAGCGAATTGATTGACTTCTCAAAAGAATTGAACTGGTCCTGTAAGTTTCCCGCCGTACTCTGAAGTTGTGCTACTATAGTTTTCAGAGTGTCTCCGGCCGACAAGACATCCTTGGCCGTCCTTTTGGCTGTCTGACTTGTATTCTGTAAAGTTTCAACTGCGTCAGCGACCTTTCCCACCTGCTGTGAAAGTTTGTTGGCTTGGCCTGAAAAAACAGTTGACTGCTCTGTGGTTATGTCAATAGCTTTGGAGAGTCTATCAATCGGACCGTTTGGAGTATTTAGTGCTTTCGCTGTCTGATCGATCTTTTGGCGTGAGGACTCAAGATTACTGGCAATTGTAGTAAAACGCTTAGAAAGAGACTGTAATTCGCTCCTATCTTTTGCCATTTGCTCTATCACACGTTTTTTATTTTCTTTCTGTTGCTCCAATCCACTGACATCAGCCTTTAATTTTGCGATCTGCTGCTGCAAATTGTCTTTTTGCCTTTGCAAGTTATCGTTGCTTGCCTGAAGAGCAGCCACCTTCTGTTTGAGGGCCGAGGATTGAGCTTGGGCTTGTTTTATTTGGCTTTGCAAACTTACATATTCTCGTCTTGCCGCTTGCACAGCACTAAGTGTCTCGGTGCGGGTGGCCTTTGTATCTTCGAGCTTTTTTTGAGCATTTTCCACCTGGATCTTTAAGGAATCCGCTTCTGTCCGTAACGCACTCACCTTGCCTTCAAGATTCGCTATGGTATTGTTTAATTCTTGTTGCTTTATTTGAAGCGAGGGCAGTCCTTCCAAAATCTCAGCATATGCCTTTTTGTTCTTCTCAAATTGAATCTTATCCCGTTTTAATACTCTTCGCTCAGTTTCCAATACCGCTCGTTCGTGCTCCAGGTTCACAATCTTCCCACCAAACAAAATGGTCAAAATGATGATAAGCAAGATTAATCCCCCTAGGATCAAAGGGGAAGGAAATGACCGGTCAAGGGCACTGCCCGAAGGGACATTTTTAGCCTTATTAGGCTCGGAATTAGGATGATCATAGCCATTATTTTTATCTTCCATTGTCGCTGTATACCTCCATTATTTCCTTTACGCAGCCATCCAAGTCTTCTCTTAACTGGTAGACCCAAAACCGCATCACCTTCCAGCCCATAGCCTGCAACTGCATATCCCGCCAGATATCATCTGTCTTACGAGACCCATCTGGATTCCTGTGACAGTCCCCGTCTACCTCAATATCTATTCTCAGGGTTTTATCAGTTCTTGCTATTAATGCTAGGTCCAGGCGGCGGTTTAGCACGGGAAACTGTGGTTTGGGTTCTAGTCCCTCTTTGGTCAAAGCATCAAAAAGTATCTTCTCCCAAGGTGATTCGTGGGGATACCAAGGACTCGGTTTAGTCTCTGGTCTCAAAAGCTTTGGTGGTGCTGCGAGATTCTGAACATGCTTAATCCCACAAGCACGAGCCCAATCGCGGTTGCCAACTATGTGAAGTACAGCGCGGGCCCGACTAGCAGCAACATTAAAAAGATTTCCTGTCTCTCTAAGAAAAGACCGAGACCCAATAGGCATTTCGGGACCAGCACACAGGCTAAGTATAATTACATCTCTCTCGTCTCCTTGAAAGCCATGCGCTGTATCTACATGGACGCCAGTTCGCTCTAGTAATTCGTAGTCTATGTCACCCTGAAATATCGCATCTTGCAATCGATTAGCTTGCTGGCGAAATGGGGTCACAATCCCTAACGTTCCTTGGAAGCCACTATCTAAAAGAATAACCTTTACTAACGCGACGACCTTTTCCACCTCCTCAGGACAGTAACAGCCACTACCACCGCCACTTTGGATAATCCCTTTGACGTCTGTCCAATGAATCCCTAGTTTCATGCCACGAGGGACTAATAACTGTTTTTGGTTAGTCGCCACACGCAGGCGGCCACTATAAAAGGTTTGATTTGAGTAATTAGCGATGTCTGAGACACTACGATAGGTTTCACTTAGAAAAACTGATTCAACACCATTGATACGACTAACAAGATTGTAAAGAGAACTTTCCGTATAGGCAAAGCGAACATCTTCTATTCTGCTAAGGCCAGCTTTGCGGCGAAGCATTGTGTCCTTTGTAATGGAAAGCTTGGAGCAGTGAGTAAGCTGGAAAGGATCTCCCACAACACCTAATTGCCGTGCTCTAAAAAGGATGGGAATGGCGGAGGGGATATCGGACTGACTTGCTTCATCCACGATTGCCAAATCAAAAAGACCTGGCACAAAGGGAATGCGTGAACCCACCGAAAGGTTAGTGACTGCCCAACATGGAAAATGATCAAGTATTAGAGGGGTGTGACTTTTAAGTAAACGGAGTGTTTCTTTCTCAATGACGCCTGTTTCTAAACCTGTTTGCATGGAATGCATGGCAGCCTGAAGACCATCCAGTTCTTCGCGGTTAACGTCGGGAGGTAGTCCACAACGACTATCGAGATCAAGAGAGATTGCCTGAGTCGCCAATTTAGCTATTCGGGAAGAAAGTTGACTTATGGTATCACCTAATTCTTCTAACTTAGGCATCTCTTTAGCCTTTGATTCGAGCGGCAGGCAACTAAGTCGAAGCTCGGCAACTTCCGAAGATTTTTCTATCATTTGAAGAAAGCGGATCAACTTTCTAAAACCTGATGGAGTCCCAATAATTGGAAGGGAAGGATAGCCTGGAATTTGACGAAGCTTGCATCTATCAATGAGATGCCAAGGAAGTGTATATAATGCTTTAAAAATAATGAAAATTTTATGGATCAATCCGGGTCTTTGCTCACTCAGACTTACATTATGAATTATTTTTATAAGTCTTTTTATAGTCCTCAGGGGAAAGGCTTTGGGATTTTCATCAATAAAGGCTTTTGTAGCATCAGGTATTGCCTTGGCTAAATAGGCTATTTGCTCTTCCTTCTCGCCCAATAGAGTGGCAACTTCGGCAACTGATCTCGCATACCTGGCTATGTTGCCCCTATTCTTTAATAATGAGTTTATTTCCTCCTTAATCCTGACCAGCCGTTGATTCGCAATAGGATCGTGCGGCAATACCAAGAGCTCTCGGATAGCGCTCCTGAAGGTGTAATTGAGGTTAGGATCATCTTTTGAGTTGGTACGGACCATTAAAGGGCGTTGTTTAGCATCGGTAAATCGGTTAAAAACTGCGTCGATTGCTTTATGATTTCGACTTGCAAAAAGGACACTCTGCCCCATCAGGCGTGCGTTACCCATGGCCGCAGATACGACCTGGCTCTTCCCTGTGCCAGGAGGTCCTGTAATTACTGAAATGTTGCGCTTAAGAAGGGCTGCAACAGCCCGTCTTTGATCGGGATTTAGTGGCGCTGTGTCAGCTACTAATCCTTCATGCAAAAGCTCTTCATCCTCTGCGGACCTGTCAGCCCCGTCATTATGTGCGAAAATGTAACGTAAGGCAGTTCTATCAAGCTCGTCATCTGGAGTTTTTTCTATAGCCTCTATCTCTTTGAGAAGGGTTTTAGTATATTTGGTGCGCCGAGCTAACATAAGAACAGCACGGTTATAAATGCCTGTCGGAAACCTATCAGATAGTGGTGTATTTGGTACAGCCTCGAGACGTAAGGGTTCAATTACACGTTCAGGCATATAGGAGCTGATGGTCGCTGCCAGGTTGTCTAAACCAGGGCTGCATTCGCCCTTTTCCAGGGTTGGGATTTCGTCATTTGGCTGCCCACGATTTAAAAATCCACAGGCAGAAAGAAAACTGCGCTGCCTTTGTGGATTTCTACCAAAGGCATGTTCTAACCATTTCAAGTTGATATCAGGCCGAGGATCCTCGCACTCGACAATCAAAGCTCCCGCTGATACACGGTGTTGAACATAGTAAAAAAGATAGGACTAACAATCCCCACATCAGGCTGTCCTTCCTTTTCAAGGTAGATACCTTGCAAAGGGTACCCAAGCACTAATGCGTAGCTTTCCGAATGCCCATCCAAATTCTTAAGGAACTCAGCCATGTGAGGCCCTAAAAGTATGGTCGTCCGCCAGGTTAATTTTGGTTTTGGATACCAAGGACCTATGCCACGGAGAAATAGGAATTTCTTCAAATACTCATTGTGAAATGCGGAGGCTTCCGCTCCCTCCTCATTGACAATGCATTGTCGGTAATAGACTAGGAGCTTCCTAAAGTTGTCCCACCGACTTGATAGAGCCATTGGTTTTTCAACGGAACGTTCTAATGTAAGCGTTTCCTGCGGTTGTTCGGGCGCGCCTTCCCAGGGCAGGACTCCGGCTGCCTGTTTATCCCAGCCTAGGATATGAAAAAGCTCAGGTGATAGCGGTGGGTAATGGACTTGTGAGGGGCTGGATATTGTTGCCTCTCCATGTCGAGAGGCAGTACCATCTCGACGGTAAAGCCATCGTCCCCTTTGATAGGTCACTTGCCCTTCCCGGAATAACCCTCTAAGTTGACTGATAATCTCGTACTCTGAAATTTTTGCTCCACGCATGCGGAGCCGTATACCCAATTCCCTTGTCGACAAAGGTATTGATGACCTTTTTAAGATATTTAAGAGTTGATCTGAAATTGAGATTTCCTCAAAGGCATGCATATCAATTTATCTCATAGACAAACAAACGTTCTGTTTTCCACTGATACCTGAGTCCCAATACCTGGAGAATAGCGGCCTTTTCCCATCGGCCCAATGCTCACCGTATTCATTGCAATTGACGGCGAACACCCATTTCAATATCCGCTCAAGCACATCAAAACGGAAAAACCCCGCCCTCCATAGAGAAACGGGGTTTTATCTCACCTCAGCCATTTTCCGCCCCTTTATTGGTTGGCAAGAAGGTTTAATTTGCCTGGCACTCCTATTTTTTCCTGTTTTGTTGGTCTGTTATACCCTACATGCTCCAAAAGTCAAGCTTGCATAAGCATAGCTAGTGGTAACTCAATAGAAATAAATGAATCTCAATAGACAATTGGGTAGAAGGACTTAGACTATACATTTTTATAAGTGGTGTCTTGGATATAATCTTATAAGCTTTCACAATATTCCGAAGCGATTTTTTCTCATATGATAACAAGGGATTTTGACAGATCCGGTCAAAGTTCAAATTGTTGGTAAAGAAAAACCAGGCTAAGGGAATCATGTAACCAGCCTTTAGAGGGGGCGCGCTCTTCTATTTCGCTAGAGCGATACTCCTTCCAAATGCATGCCCACCCAATATATAGTGGTGGCAACAGGCTTATCGCTCAATATAATGTGCTAAAACTCCGATATAAGGAATAAGGAAATCATTCGTTGGCCGTGAAAAAAATCACGTGCGATTTTTCAGGATCTTTTGTTAACCAACAGTTCAGTGTATTTGGCGTAGACTTGATCGCGGGTGATGTTGAGTCCTTTTTCCGTATCTCGCACCGGAACATTGGCTAACATAAAAACCTCATGTGAAGGGAAGATGCCAAAGTTGTCGTCTGCAAAGACAATCAGTTTATTCTGATTGAGAACCTTAAGTTTTCGCCGGCACATCTGCCAGGTGCTTGGTTTGCCCAGGGCCTCCAATTTCAGTTGATCTTGCTGCCACTTCAAAAATGCGGTAGTGAGAGCTTTCATGGCCATGGTCATATACGTTTGAACATAGACCCCCTCTTTACCGTGAAAACACACAAAACCATGTTGAAAAACCAGTCTGTATTTTTATATCCGTGGGTAGCCAGAATATTTTGGATCCGGCCATGCCGGTTTAGTCTTCTTGGGGGGATACTCAAAGTGCCAGTTTTGTTTCACTTTACGGAAGAGTTTGTTTTCTATGAGGCTTCAGTCGTCATAGCGGTCAAAAGTTATAAAGGGGTCTTTTACATCGATGTTTGTTATGAACACAACTTGCTTATCAGGCGGAGGAGTTTGGTTGTCCCACTCTTTGACAACGACCGCGTTGAGAGGAATTGGCTCATAATCTTTTTTGATGGTATTGGCTTTGGAGCCTTTCGGATTGAACCAGTCACATGTCATAAGGTCCGGTACAGCGACCAAAGTGGTAAGTACTTTTTCGATATGGCGTTTCTTTCCATACCCACGGGACACTAAAACCTCACGGGTTACAGGGGGAAGACTGGCATGATCTAAAGCTAACTGTCGAGCATCCCTGGCGGCTTCCATATTTTTTTCAAGGGGATAACAAATTCAATCCCCTGCAGATCAATGTCGTAGAGTACCTTGCCATCGAGGAATCCGCGGTCAAGTACCAGAGAGTCAATGGTGCTGGAAGGTTTTACATTTTCTTTGGCCTGCTCCAACACTGCAAGGACATGGAGATTGTCGGGTTTTTCAATGGTATCAATCTTGATGGCTATAGGTATGCCCGTTTCAATTTCATAAATGGCCCATACCTTCCATCCATAAAGGGTGACTTTGACTTCTTTGAGTGCACCGTTTTTGCGACGGCCACGGGCCTTCACCTTGCGTTTAAGGGTAACGGTTCCACGACCTTTGAATTTCTCAGTGGTTTCATATAAAGTGCAATCACAAGCGACTTTGATGCCTTTCGGAAAAATCCCCTGTCTGGCCAAACGTTGAATGCAGCGATTGAAAAAATTTCAATTTTCTTGGGGGAGATGGTAACAATGTGATTGGCGGCCGTATCGACACACAAGGCACCTCTGAATTCCGGTTCGTATGTCTTGCGGAGTTTTTCGCTGCGCTTATAGCTGCCGTTTTTTACCTGGTAGGCATTGAAGCCACACATACTCATAAGGAGTTCATCGGTGAGCAGCAAATCGGTAATTTGATCCATTTTTTTGATGGCCCCAACGACTCTCATTAAGAAAACGAGGAGTATCTGAGAAAAGGGAACATTTTTTCTTTGTCGTTTTTTTGGATCCAGCGGCTCCAGCAAGGGAAAAACTTGAATGTCCCGAAGATAATTGAAGAAGGAATCAAACAAGGTGGCTTCATCCATAGCATAAACTACATCCATTTCATGTCGATGGAAAAGATAGTCTGCAACCTTGGCATCATCCCGCTCGGCGGTGTGCCAGAAAAGGCGATTATAAAGTGTTTCTTGAAGTTGATTTCGGCTGGTCATAGCCGGATATTAAGCACAAAACGGAGCGGATGTCAAGTTGGGTATGCCTATTATTTCAATGATATCAAGTAGTTAAGTCGAAAAACTTGACAGCCTCAGAGGGGTTTTCGCCGTATTGTATATACTCCTCTCCCGTGTTTGTGGTCGATCGTGGGCTACCGTGCTTCCTGCGCGCTCTCAGACCCCTTCTCGTTGCATCTTGAAAAAGGGTATGAAAATCAAGAAGATGCAATTTTTTTTTGGCAAAAATTCACTTTCTTCAATCCTTGTGGCTTGTTCTTTGTTTACTTTGTTTTACAAATTGTCT
>JAGGTJ010000145.1 GCA_021163815.1 Deltaproteobacteria bacterium
AACTCTGTAAGTAGTTGAATTGAATCAGTATATTTTTTATGCTGTTAAACATGGGTTAAGGTGCCTATTCTCGGACAGGCTCCTATGCCGCTCTCCCATCATTTGCTGCATATGAGAAGAGATATTGTGAAAAGCTGTTTGCAGTTTGAGAGATTTGGTGCCCACTATCACCGACCGTATACAGACAGAACATATAATATGCTTATCAGGATGTAGTGTATATCCGTGTGTGGCCATAATATCCTGTCTGCGCCTGTCTGCGTGCGTTGACGCACAGGCAGATGCGTTGGTGCATAGGCAGATGTGGTGACGCACAGGCAGGTTTGAATCCGGCCATGTTGATTGAGAATGTTTCAAAACTGGATCAGGGCACTGCCCCATGTAAGCCCACCCCCAAAAACAGGCATGCATATTATGTTCCCGGGTTTGATAGTCTTGTCCCGGATTGCCTCATTCAAGGCTATTGCACATGATGCAGAGGATATATTGCCATATTTTTGCAGTGTGAAATAAAACTTGCTCATAGGAATACAGAGTGTCTTTGATATTGACTGAAACATTCTCAGATTGGCCTGATGAGGAATAAAGAGGTCTATGTCGTCTATAGTAATTTTATTTTGTTCAACTGCCTCCTGTATGGAATCGATAAAATGTCTTACTGCCACCCTGAAACTTGCATTGGCCTGAATCATTCGAAGTGTATGGAGGCCTTTGTCTACACTTTCATGTGATATAGGTGTGGACATGGATCCACCCCCCGGCATCAAAAGCTCCCTGCCGTTAGCACCGTCTGTATGTATGTTTGTAGACAAAAGTTCGGGCCCTTTATCGTCCATGGTAAGGATGGTGGCGCCTGCACCATCTCCCCACAGGATACAGGAAGAACGGTCTGTCCAGTCCAGGGTCCTGCTCATGATTTCTGCTGCCACTACAAGGACATGTTTGAAGGTGCCTGTTTGCAAGTACTGTTGGGCCACGTTTAAGGCAAAAATAAAGCCTGAACAGGCAGCGGTAACATCAAAAGAGACGGCCTGTGGAGCATGGAGCTTTGCCTCTAACCAGTTTGCACAAGAAGGGCAGCAGGTATCAGGGGTAATGGTAGCTACAATAATAAGATCGATATCTTCTGTTGTTATACCTGCCCTGTTGATGGCATCTTTAGCTGCTTTGTATGCAAGATCAGATGTTGTAATATCAGGTTCGGCAATTCTTCTTTCCTTTATGCCTGTTCGTGAGACAATCCATTCATCATTTGTATCAAGCCCCATTTTTTGAAGGTCAAAGTTTGTTAGTCGTTTTGACGGCACGTATGATCCGGTACCGATAATTCTTACTGAAGGCATATTGTTCCTTTTTCCTGAATAGGTGTGTTTGAATTTTTTATATGTGCAACCTTTGCGGACCGCAAAATACAAAAAACCCTTCCCCTTTTGTGGCGCATATAACGGTCATGTTCAGTTTGACCCCTAAGTCCACTACTCCTGCAGTAGGCCTGGAAATACCTGCTATTACAGGTATGCGGGCAGATATTGCCTTTGATAGAAGTTGCTGATTTATACGGGATGACAGTATGGCAATCCTGACATTTGTCAGTCTATCCGATAAGAGGGCCTTGCCAATGGCCTTGTCAAAGGCGTTGTGTCGAGCTACATCCTCAGTAAAACTTACTATATCGAGATTTGCATCAAAGAGCAAGGCTGCGTGGGCACCTCTGGTTTTTTGATGCAGCTCCTGATTCTGGTTCAAAAGCTCCATAGATGAGTATATGTCCTCAAACGTTAATCTTATGTTATCATCTGAAAATCTTTTTTCAATGTCCATCTGTGACGATTTGTTTTTTTGATTAAGCCGCATCGATATATCATCTGTTGTCAGACCCTGTATCTGTTGTTTTGTTTCAGCCAGACATACGTTAACAGTATTTATGTCACCGTTTGCAGGATATTCAATTGCTTTAATCTCCCGTGGATCCCTGACAATTCCCTTAGTAAAACATATGCCTGCTGCAAGGCAGTCTTCATCTCCTGGGGTATATTTTGTTTCAAAGCATGGCTTGTTGTCTATCGTTACAGCAAGATATTTTTCTGTAATGAGATCCAGTTCTTCTTTGACCAGGGTGTCTTTTTTAAGGTGAAAGACCGTGTAGTGTCTTGATTTATCCATATTCTCTCCTTTTTGTGATGCCTGTATGTTGTGAACAACAGCCACGATGCGGTTTTGTGGTATCAGCTCAATAATTGGGGGAATAACAGCGAACGTAGCGCTGGGGTAGGAGGAAAAAGCCTCCTGCCCCTGTCTGTTGAGCTATTATGTTTTGCGTCTTTGTACGGTAAAACTATACTATTGTTCCTCCTCCTATCACTGTTTCATCCTGGTAAAATACTACTGCCTGTCCGGGGGTTATTGCAGATTGAGGTTCATCAAAGACCACCTTTATCCTGTTCCCTACAGGGGTAATAACTGCACGGGCCTCTTTATGTTGGTATCGTATCTTTGCCGTGACCTTCACAGGTTTTTTCAGGCAGTTTATGGCAATGAGGTTTACATCCTTTGCGATCAGTTCTTTTGACAGGAGATCTTTTTGCTCTCCAACCACTATCCTGTTGCCTTTTGCGTCGATCCGTATAATGTAGAGCGGAGTGCCCGATGAAATACCCAATCCCTTCCTTTGACCGATGGTGTAATGTATAATTCCCCTGTGGGTGCCAAGAATATTCCCTTTTTTATCAACTATCTTGCCTGGTCTGATTTTATCCTTATCGAAGATAGATGAATAACCCCCTTTACCAATAAAATCCTGGCTGTCTTTTCTGCCGGCGTTTGCAAGGCCTATGGATTTTGCCATAATCCTGATTTGTTCCTTGGTATATGAGCCTATGGGGAACATGGTCCTGGACAGTTGATCACTTGTTAATGTGTAAAGGAAATATGATTGATCCTTGGATGGATCTTTTCCTTTTTTTAGGAGAAAATGTTCTCCTTTCCTTGAGATACGTGCATAATGTCCGGTAGCAAACATGTCAAAATCAATGCCTGATGCCTTTGCCTTTTCTATAAAAAGACCAAATTTGATAGTACGGTTACATACCACACAAGGGTTGGGGGTTTTTCCGCATTTATATTCTTTTTTAAAATATTCTATTACGTAGTTTTTGAATTCATTTATGAGATATATTTTAAAAAGTTTTATGCCAAGTATGTCACAGACACGGGCTGCCTCGTTAAAACTGTCCTGTGTGTTCGAGCCAAAACAGCTATACCGTGGGTGTTCTGTCTTATCTGGCATGTAACTGCCAAGGTCATGTAACTGCATGAAGAGAGCTGTGACCTCATAACCCTCTTCAAGAAGCAGGGCGGCCGCTACAGATGAATCTACTCCTCCGCTGAGAGCAATTGAGACCTTTTTCTTCATGATTTTTATTTTCCTGTTTAAGTTGTTTGAAATGTATAAAAGGTTTCCCGAAGACCTTTAAGAACCGAATTGTTTGCATAAATTGAGGTATTAAGCGGCATTGCCGAGTTCAAATCTGCCTGTGCATCAACGCACGCAGACAGGTGCAGACAGGCGCAGACAGGATATCCTGACCACCCACGGATATGAAAATACAGCCCTGGTTTTTTAGCATGGTTTTGTGTTTTTTTACGGTAAAAGAAGGATGGCGGCCTATGAATACAGGCTTTTTTCTGTCTCATTATACAGCAGAACATCCGTAAGGAGAATAAGCAGATCCTTAAAAGAGGAAGCAACCGGAAAAAGGGGGAATCTTTGCAAAGTTTGGGTACAAGGAGGATGTCTGGCAAGAAATATCCTGGTGCGGAACAGGAAAACTGTCTGTTCAGTGTCTTTTTCTCATATCCATGTATAACAAGTTCATATGTGAGAAGTAAAAGACTGATGGGGATGGACATATAATTTGATGTTATCAACCGTTAGGGTTTATTTTCTGTTTAAATTTTGTAAGTATCGAGTTTGCCAAAGAGCTGCCTGCGACAGGCAGGTCTTCGGCGGCAAAGATACAGAGGCACTACAATACTTCAAGTCCTTGCTAACGCCGCAGATTCAGTAAGCAAGGTCAAAGAAGTTATTCCCAATGTAGAGCCCCCTTGTACAAACTGGGTTAAGCATCTTCCTTGTTTACACGGGAACCTATATATCCGGGAAGTTCCCGTATGAGTGCATCGATTTTTGCACTGTTTTTATTTAGAAACTGCAGTATCTGCTCAGATTTTGACCTGAGAAAAATAATATCCTGTTTTATGATGTCAGCGGACTTTATTAACATCTCGTTTTCATATAAAAAACATATTATTGTATCTTCAGCATCCGGTTGAACTTCAAATTCGTTTTTCAGGTAATTAAACCATTTGGCAAATTCATAGGGATGTTCACAGTGTTCTATAGGTATGCCTGCCTCCAGACTTAAAGGCTTTGCTATAGAAGGTAACACATTTGAACCATCGAGGTAAGTCAGCACATGTGCCAATTCATGTATGATAGTGCTGTCATTTACCTTGGGAGATATGGCTATATATACGTTGTCAGGGTCACTGGGCCTTGTTTTCAGAACATTTACAAAAACCCCACCAGTCAGGTTTCTGTCAGAGGTTTGTCTATCTAATATATCCAGATCACGATACTGTTTTAAGTCAATAAATTTAATGCCCATATGACTCCCAGTAAGCCCCTTAATATCCAGTTTGTCAATTATCTCCTGGGAACGTCCATACGATACTGTAGGCAAACTTGTTATTCTGGCACTTGTTTCAAAGGGAATCTCGCTTTTGCCGTCAAAAAACAATTCATCTTCTTTGCCCATATGGCAGTTTTTAAATTTTTTGCCACTACCACATGGACAGGGTTCATTTCTCCCTATTTTTTTCAATGGAAACACCTCTTTTTATTTGTTTATAAATGAAACCGGCATGCCGGAGACAAACCTTGCCTGTGCGTCAACGCATCTGCCTGTGCGTCAACGTACGCAGACAGGCGCAGACAGGATATTTTGGATCCAGCCATGCCGGTTTAGTACGGTTCTACTTTTTACAGGTTCATCAAACTTGACAGTACCCAAAATTGGTTTGTGGATGGGCACTAACTATGCAAGGTATATATACAATAGATAAATTTTACTTGGGATGAAAGGAAAATTCAACTACTTCCTGGAAAACTTCATTATTTGCAGGAAAAAGGATCGAGGCAAATAGAATGGATCTCCCTCTTTCTCACACAATCTTACAGCGTATCAGCTCAATAATTAGGGGAATAACAGCGAACCTGCCCCCTCTTTGTTGAGCTATTACGTTTTGTCTGTTTTTACGGTAAAATATACGAAAATGGTGTAATCAGGAGAGGATGTTGGAGGTATTATTGAAATGATGTTTTACCTAAAACCTGCATAAACTATTTTCAAGAAAAAATTATGCTGTTAATATCAATGAATTACAGAAATGTCGTGCTTGTCACGCATCAATTTGAAGATAAAGATTGTGATTTTTGAAAATAGTTCACCGCTTTCGGAGCGCCGATTTTACCGAATCTGTGTGGCAAGGACTTGATCATAGTACGTCTGCGCCCTTGCCGCCTTGCACCCGCCTGTTGCAGGCAGGTGCAAGGCAAACTCGACGCTTGCAGGATTTAGGTATAAGGCATTGGTGCTCTTACACGATATCATCATTCTTCAATAATCTTGTCCTTATGTGCATCATAAGACCAGCATGGAAGTGGACCGCTGGCGCCGGTCTCGGGATCAAGACGGTGACGGTATGAGGCCTTAATGTTTTGGGTCTTGAAGATATGGTCCCACCCGCGTACGAAATATGGACATTCATCATTAAAACATACCCATTGAAAAAAACATGACCATGTGGAATTGGAGGGAACTCGCCATTTTTTCATTTCCTGTCCACAATGAGGACACTTGGGTCTTTCTGAATCATTCATTTTTTTATCCATTATAAATGTTTATCTGAAATTGTCGCTATCATAAAGCGGCATGGTCGAAGTCAAGATATTCCGGTTACCCACGGAGATGAAAATACAACCTGATTTTTTAGCACAGTTTTATGTGTTTTTATGGTACCAAGGATGATGGCTAAGTTTATATACCCTGCGAGCACAAAAGGTTTACTGTTCTCTGAGAAGTTGTGTATGTAGACTAATTGCCTATGGCTGCTTTTAAAATATTTTCCGGTGGAATTACGTTGTGATGTAGGGCCGCATCTCTTTTAAGATCCATACCAAATGCAACAGCCATTAACTGTGTGAGGTATACAATAGGGATATCAAAGTCTGTCCCATATTTTTCATTTATCCTGTCTTGATACATCTCAAGATTCATTGCACACATAGGGCAGACAGTTGATATTATCTCTGCACCATGTGAAACGGCATCATCGAGAATATCCCTGACAAGACCCAGACAAAGATCCATTTCTGGTAAAAATATCCCTGAACCGCAACATTGTATTTTCTTGGGAAAAGGGACAGGTTTTGCATCTAAGGCCTCAAGTAATTTGTCCTGAACAACAGGATTGTGCACACTGTCATACTCGCCGTAAGGTCGAACAGACTGACATCCAACATATCCGGCTACTTTTAAACCATTCAGGGGTTTTGTTACATGGCGCTTGATTTGCTCTGTACCAATATCATTGAATAAAACATCCTGTATATGCCTTACCCGAATGCTGCCATTATAAGCAAGGCCGTCTTCTGCCAGGATACTATTTACCCGTTCCCGAAGAGATTCGTTTTCCTGAATCTCATGGTTTACCTTGATCATTTGAATATAACAGGAGCTACACGGGGCAATAATGTCATAGTTGGCCTTTTTTTCGGCGAGTGCCAGATTCCTTGCATTCAATACCTTTATGGCAAGATCATTTGCGCCTGCATATGATACACTGGCACCACAGCAATTCCAGTCTGGAATCTCTTCAAACTCCATCCCCAACGCCTCGCATACCGGTTTCAGAGATCGGAGGTAGTTGACTCCACTTGCCTCAAGACTACAACCCCAATACAGAAAATATTTCATACTTCAGACCCCCCCTTACCTGTCTGCATGGCTTTATCCAGCATGGACCTGAGTGACTTGATACCCTTGATCTTTTTTTCAGGTAATATCTTCATACGGCCATGAAGCAACATAATAATCCCCATCCTTGCCATTTGAAGGCTTTTTTTAATACCTGTTATAATACCGTCAGCAAAAAAATACCGTCTTGAAAGATCTTTTTCATCAATACGTCCAGTCTTATATATCTGTTGCCAGAATTCCCTGCCAAAAACAGCTGTATCTTTTCTTGTAAGGATACCTTTGCTTATGGCATAATGGGCCAGTCCATGCATCACATCTATAACCGGTATGCCGCGTGGACATCGGACCTGACATGTATAGCAGGATGTACACATCATAATAGAATTGGCGTTAAGAACCATATCTCTTTTGCCTGCCCTGATCATGGAAAAAATTTGCCTTGGAGGATAATCCATATGTTCTCTAAGTGGACATGAAGCAGCACACATCCCACACTGCATACACATCTTTATTTCTTCTCCGGAATCTACGTTTTCAAATACTTCCCGGGCAAAGGAAGGATCATAACTTGTATTGGTTTCCATAAAGGACCTCTCTACTTAACACATAGCCCTTGATAAACGGTCTTAAAAAAAGGGATGCAACCTATAATAATACTGAGATCGTTGCATAACGGTTCCTTTTGTCTGTGGTTTCTGCAGCAGGCTCAAATTTTAATCCTCCAAACACATCCCTGTGGTTAACATTTGAGCCTGCCTTGGAATCTTGACAAAACTGAACCTTCTGTAATGATCCCATATTGTTGCAAGGTATCGGAAAACAGTATGTTATAAAACCATTCCCCTATAGATACACCTTTTACCATCCCTTGTATGGGTTAGGACCAAGCTCATCAATGGTTTCCATAAATTCATTAATAATAGTTGGAATCCTGTTATAGTCTGTAATTCCTATCTCGAGGAACTTGACACGTTCGGCTTCAAGAGCCAGACGGTCCAGAGTCTCAGACACCTTGCCAAGCCTTGTTTCAGCCAGCTCACTGCCTTTAATAAAATGGCACTGATAATCATCACCGTGACGACACCCCAGAAATAAAAGCCCGTCAATACCCTTGGACATTGCATCAGCAACCCACACAAGATTTATGGAACCCAGGCACCTGACAGGAATAAACCTGACGTATGGACTCCATTGCATACGTTTTATGGCTGCCATATCAATTGCAGGGTATGCATCGTTTTCACATACAAATGCAATAACCCTTGGTTTTTCCTCATCTTCTTCAGGTACCTCAATGGCCTTTATCATATTGCCTATCATACCGACAGAGTAGTTCTTGAAAGAGATAATTCTTTCAGGACATGCACCCATACATACTCCACATCTACGGCATCTCGTTGGATTTGGAAGCGGGTTACCCTTTTCATCCTCATTGATTGCACCAAACGGGCATTCTTCGGTACATCGTTTACACTGGGTACATCTTTGCATATTGAATTCAGGATAACTTATATCTCCTGCTCTCGGATGTAAGGCAACACCCTGTGAAGAGGCTTCACAGCATTGAATGGCCTTCATTGCCGCTCCGGCGGCATCTTCCTTGGCCTTTACAACTTCCATGGGACGTCGTACACAGCCCGCTGTGTAGATACCGGTACGTCTTGTTTCATAGGGGAAACATATAAAATGGGAGTCAGGGAAACCATATTTTAAGGTAGGTAATTCAGGACCTTGGCGATATTCGAGATTCAGGGCGCTCTTTGCAAAAAAGCCGGAGTCTGGCATAACCTCAATCATTCCCTCTTCATCTGCACCCTCTGTACCCTCAGGTGCCTGTATTCGGGGGATCTGGTCCGGTTGAGATGTTGGCACCATTCCAACTGCCAGTACAACCAGGTCTATTTCTTCTATGTTTACCCTTTCACCCAAGAGTTCATCATCGGTTTCAACAGAGAGCTTACCACCGTTTTCATTGATGTTTACTATACTGCCCCGAATAAAAACATCTCCGTCTTCCTGTGCCTTGCGGTAGAAATCTTCCGCCTGACCAACGGTTCTCATGTCCTTGTAAACAATGTAATTAACGGCCTCTGGATTCTGTTCTTTGACATATGCAGCCTGTTTAAGAGAGGCAAGACAGCAATAAGACGAGCAATAAGGAAGATGCTCAGGATCCCTGGAACCGGCACATTGAACAAAGAGGACGTTTTTTACCTCTTTGCCATCGGATGGACGGGTAATTTTACCCTTGGCTGCCATCTCTTCCATTTCCACATTGGTGATAACATCTTTTATCTTACCATACCCCAAATTGAGCTTGGATGCATCATAAGGGGTCCAACCAGTTGCCTGGATTACAGATCCAACCCTTTCCTGTACCGAATTGCCATCAGCGCTGATCTCTGCTGTAAAAAGCCCTGGACTACCGCTTATCTTTGCAACCGTGGCAGATGTGTAAACTTTTATGTTATCGTTTTCATTGACCTCTTTTATAAGGTCTTCCGCGCCCGTATCGCTAAGATCCTTATATGGCATGGTAATAAGTTTTTTCATTTTGCCCAGAAATCCGCCAAGCTTGTCTTCTTTTTCTACCAGGATAGCCTTTCGTCCTGCCTTGGCAATTTCCAGTGCTGCTGTCATACCTGCCACACCACCGCCAACTATGAGAATATCCTTTGAATATTCTTCTTCTGCTATATAGGGTTCCAGCGGTTCTGTATCATTAGCCTTGGAACATCCCATTCTTAAGTAGTCTTCTGCAAGCATTTGGGTGTCTTCTTCTTTTGGAGGCTGACACCAGGCCACCTGTTCTCTCAGGTTTATTCTTTCTACTATTTTATCCGGTCCGAAATTGAAGACATCATAATTAACCCTGCCGGAACAGCCAGCAATAATTATTGTATTGACTCCTTCATCCTGAATGTCTTTTTTGATCAAATCAACACCCTCGGCACCACACAAAAAGGGATGATCTTTACATATGGGAACACCAAGATCGTCTGTAGCCAATTCTTTCAGAGAATCTATGTCCAGGGCATCTCCTATTCCACACCCGGTGCATATATATAGCGCTGCTTTTTTCTCCATCGAATCTACCTCCTCGTTACTGATTGAATGGCCCTCAAGGCTGCGCCTGTAGCGTCTTGTACTGATGATGCTACGTCTGTTGGCCTTTTAACACAGCCCGCTCCATATATTCCGGTATTGTTGGGGTCTAACGTCATAAATCCATACTCATCTTTGGAAACAGAGGGCGCTGATTCAAGATCAAGACTGTTAGGTACCATACCAGTGGCCAATACTACCATATCAAATGTCATTTGGATCCGTTCACCCGTATTGGTATTTTCACCCTCAAGTAAAAGGTCTCCGGTTGCCTCATCTTCTGTAATACTGGCTATTTTACTCTTGATAAATGTGACCTTTTCATCTTCTTTCACTTTTGTATAAAAATCTTCCAATCGATCCAACGCCCTGATATCAATAAAGAATATGGTTATATTGCAATCAGGATATTGATCTCTTAGGTATGTGGACTGCTTCATGGATGCAAGGCAGCATACCCCGGAACAGTATGGGAGATAATTCTGATCTCTTGATCCTGCGCATTGAATAAAGGCTACATTTTTGACCTCTTTGCCATCGGAGGGACGTAAAATCTTTCCGGCTGTTGGGCCGTTAGGTGAGGCGAGCCGTTCCATCATCATGTTGGTTATTACGTTTTTGTATCGTCCAAAACCATAGTATTCTATTTTGGAGGCATCATATGGAGTCCATCCACAGGCCCAGACAATAGCTCCTACATTCAAATCAAAAGTAGTTGCCTTCATATCGAGGTCAATGGCATCATATTTACAGGCATCTTTACATTTTTTGGCCTCATCTGTCCCTACAATGGATGGATCCATAACATACCTCATAGGAAATGCAAATTCATGAGGCAGATAAACAGCCTTTATTTTATCCATTCCAAAATTAAAGGGGTTATCTATCTCAGTATCGCATACATCAGAACATTTACCGCAACATGTACATTTTTCTGTTATAAACCTGGGATTCAGTTTTACGGTTACATTATAATTTCCCTCTTCTCCGGAAATCTTTTCAACTTCCGCCAAGGTAAAAAAACGTATTCTTGGATTTAGTTTCATCCGACGAAAATTGATTTCCAGGCCGCAGTTTGGAGGGCATAGTTTAGGAAAATATTGATATAATTGAGTTACTCTCCCTCCGAGATAGGGGTTTTTTTCAATTAATATCACATCATAACCGGCTTCTGCTGCTTCCAGGGCAGCAGTAATTCCGCTCATACCTCCGCCAACTACCAATAAAGTCTGGTTTGTTGCCTCTACTTCTGCCATTGTTTCCTCCAAGGTTATGATTTTTATAATTTTGAGTAATTTGCTCGATACATATACTCATCTCTTGCGATTACTGTTTTTGTGTTTATCCGCTTGTTTCTTATGGGCTCATAATGTTTTAGAATTTAAAAAAGAGACTATAATATTTTTACAATCTTTTTCTTAAAGCCTAAACCGACAGGGATAGTTTCAAAATATTCTGGTTACCCAAGAATATGAAAATACGCTACGACGCCATCAAACACTGAAGATAAAAAAATATCAAACAATCTCTATATAATCAAGAAAAACTTCCCCATGTATAAGACACATGAGGAAGTTTTTTTACTTCAGGAAATTGAAGTGAGCAAAATCAATGCATTAAACACCCGGAATATTCCATACATCCCGTTTCATCATTTCCCATTCACCCGTAGCGGGATCAAATCGACAGTTAGCAAAGCAGTGCCAATTGTCTTCGTCCATCTTAGGTGTATCTGCCCTGAAGTAATATCCAGGCCATCTGGTTTCTGTACGGAACAGCATGGTGCGTACATGTGCTTCAGCCTGCATCATTCTGTGTATGTTTTCCCAGCATCTTTCAAGCTGGTAAATATCCTTTGCTCCCAGTTTTTCAGAATCTTCTTTCAGGAAAACAAACAGCTCCATAGCCCTTTCCAGTAATGCCTTGCTGGTCTTGAATGCAGCAGTAACACCACCTGCATACTCATCCATAATCTTTTGCAGACGATGCATGAACTGCATGGGAAGAATATAGTTAGGATTGACTTCTTCGGCTGTAGTTTCATTGCAATGAGCGGCAAATGTGTCCATAGGAGCAAGAATCTTTGTTTTTAATTCTTCAATTTTGGCTCCATCAACATTAGGTTCTGAACCTTTTTCAACTATGTACTTGATAGCTGCCTTTCCTGCTATACGTCCTTCAGCGTGAGAACCGGAAGAAAATTTATGACTGGATGCGCCTGATGCATCGCCTGCAGCGAACAGGCCATCAACCGTGGTCATGTTGGCGTATCCCCATTTATAGGGCGTATCCATATCTTCAGGTCCGCTCACCCATGCGCCGGATGCACCGGAATGTGAACCGATGAAGTAAGGTTCACATGCTGCAATTTCAGAGTGTTTTTCCTCTGGCTTTACATTCATTGCTGCCCAGAGATGTGCCTGAGAGATGGTCATGTCAAGAAAATCTTCCCATGCCTCGGACTCCAGCTCTTTCATCTTTTTCTTAAAGGCCTTGGGATCGTCTTTGTACTGCTCGGCAAGTTTTTGAATGGCCTCATCTGTCTCCATGTACAGAGGACCTAATCCTGCATCAACATCCAGCATACCGAGGTAATTTCTCAGGTTGGCCGGAATTGGCTTGGCCAGTCCATAAGGTGCCCAGTTCTGAAGCTCATCCTTTCTTACGGCCATATATTCTCCACCCTCAGCACTGACTGCCCTGGACTTGAAGAGCAGGAACCATGCTCCAACCGGTCCGTATGCATCCTTAAACCTTACAGGTATAAAGCGTACTTCCTGACAGGTCATTTCTGCACCAGCCTTGATGGTAAAGTAGGCACTTGAACCACTGTTAAACGGAGGATACCAGGAACGTCCAAAACCTTCGCCTACAGACCTGGGACGAAAGACGTGCACTGCACCGCCCATGGTAGTTATCGTGGCCTTTGCCTTGAACACATAAAATTTTTCTTCCCTTGTGCTGAAGCCTACGGCTCCTACGCACTTGTTTCCATCCATGAGAGGTTCTACGATAAAGACCCTTTCAAATATCTCTCCACCGGCATCAGCAATGGCATTCTTGGCAGCCTCAGCAATAATGATTTTATAGGATTCACCGTTTATCATAAGTTGCCAACGGCCTTCATGTACATATTTACCGTTTTCATCCTTCCATATCTTGAGACCCCATTTTTCAAACAGGTGTACAGATGAATCCACATGACGTGCAATATTAAAAACCAGGTCTTCTCTCGATATTCCCATCAGGTCCTGACGGACATAACGAACATAGTCTTCGACTGTATTGTCCCCATCTTTGATGCCGATGTACTGGTTGATGGCTGAAAGCCCCATGGCCACAGCACCGCTCCTGTCGAGGGCAGCCTTGTCTACGAGGGTAACCTTAAGGCCGTTTTTCTTGGCCCAGTAAGCTGCCTCTGTAGCCGCGCCACATGCAGAAAAACCCCCACCGAGAATCAGAAGATCAGTGTTGACTTCTACTGTTTCAAAATTTGCCATATCTCTTATACCTCCTTTACCTAAATTGTAGGTACTGCATCCAAACCAAGTGATGCAGGCTCTGTCGCCAAGGCCTCACTGGCCAGGTCATCATGTGTGGCGAATCCGCCCAACGGATCAGCAGAACCTTCTTCGTTTGTCCTGATGGGGAATTTGAATCTTTTCATGCTGCCGTCTCTGAATTTTACCGTCCACATAATATCCTGTGATCCACGCATAGGCACGCAACTTGCGCCAAGAGGAATAAAATCTGCGTAACCACGAACATCCATTGCCTGCTGAGGACAAATCTTTACACAACACTGACATTCCCAGCATAAGGAAGGATCCCTGTTATAGGCCTTCATTCTTTCCTTATCCAGTACCATTAAGTCGTTTGGGCAGATATACATACATGCTGTCTTATCTTGCCCTTTGCAACCATCGCATTTTTCAGCAATTACAAAACTTGGCATTGTTATACCTCCTAAAATTTGATGCATTTAAACTTCTGCCTTAATAACATCCTATTTTCAGTCAATTCTCACCCATCCATTTTTGTTTGTTATCAAAAACATAACAGAATCTTATACAGTTGTTATTTATTGAACCTGTACAAAAATGAATCAGGTTTAAAACAGACTCTTTTAAGCAGCATCACCTCCTTTTCAGGTTTGTTCAGAAATGTGAACAAAAGCAGTTTTAGCGTTGATACACCTGCTTTTTATTCAGGTCTTACAAAATTTGAGTTAAGCGACTCTACCTTATTAAACCCTGGTGTTAAGGTGCCTGTGCAAATCATTTCATTCACAGCCTTTATGGTACTTTCATCAAGGGCTTGTGCCTCAATCTCATTTTATAGGGTTTATTTTTTCTTTACTTCTCCTGTTGCTGCTCCGTGCAGTTTTATCTCAACTTTATCCTTGTCAGCCAGACCTTGATAGTATGCCTTTAATATCTCTACCACCTCAGGCCTTGAAAATTTTGGAGAAATATCTCCACCCTCAGAAAGGGTTTTCCTTACCATTGTTCCGGAAAGGAGTATTCTGTCATCTTTACCATGAGGACATGTCTTCATGGAAGCCATACCATCACATTTGTTGCAGTAAAAAGTCCAGTCAATATTCAGATTCTGACATTTAAGGGCACCAGGCGGAATCTGATCAAATATCTTTTGGGCATCGAATGGTCCGTAATAATCACCGACACCTGCATGGTCACGCCCGATAATCATATGACTGCAACCATAGTTTTGACGGAACACGGCATGGAGCAAGGCCTCTCTCGGGCCGGCATAACGCATTTCCATCGGATATCCACCCTGCAGCACGGTACCTTTGACAAAGTAGTTATCAACCAGGGCCTGAATAGCCTTTACGCGGACATCTGCCGGAATATCACCTGGTTTCAGTTTTCCAACCAGCTGATGGATATAAACACCATCCATGGTTTCAATTGCTATTTTGGCAAGATATTCATGAGAACGATGCATTGGATTTCGTGTCTGAAAGGCAGCTATACGTTTCCATCCCAGATCATTAAACATTTTTCTTGTTTCTGCTGGCCTGTGATAGAGGCCTTTGAAACGCTCAGGATAATAACTTTCGCTGATGACCTTTACAGGGCCAGCGAGATTATATTTACCCTGCACCATTACCTTTTGTACACCGGGATGTTCTTCATCCGTAGTGGTATATACGGCCTTACATTCATATTCCTTGTCTATGGTGTATCTTTCTTCTACCTTCATTGTGGCAATGATAGTGCCGGTTTCATCATCTACCAAGGCAATTTCATCACCTTCCTTTACATCCTCATCATCTGTAGATACAGTAATGGGGATAGGCCAAAAGGTGCCGTCCTCAGTCATGAAATCATCACAGACACCTTTCCAGTCTGCCTTGGACATAAAACCTTTCAGAGGTGTAAATGCCCCAATTCCTAACATTACAAGGTCTGATGTCTCCCTTGATGTTATCTTGATCTGTTTAAGAGACTGTGCCTTTTCAGTTTCGGCCTTCAGTTCTTCACCTTCCAGCAGCAAAGGCATCAGCTTTTCTTCTTTACCATGCGGTGCAATAAGATCCTGAGATACTTCTTTCATTTTTCCTGACATACAAACTCCCCCTTACTTCTGTTAATATATTTTACTTCCATTTGTTATTCGTAAAAACGAACCTGAACAAAACTGAAAATTTTGCAAAGGCTTCATGTTTTACACACCAGAATATTTTACGATGAATAGATACGAAAGGACATGGCATAAGCCAAATGAAGTTTCAAATCCCTACATTTTCAGCAATAATCATGCCATGAATAAATGCACGTGTGTATTGTGGGCTGCTATGGAAACATGCACAAAACAGGGCAAATAATTTTACATGAGACCTGTATGGACTGGTTTTAAAAAAGAGATTATGTTTTAATCTCAATGAATTATTTGTACGCTGTACTTGCATGTCACACATCAGTATGAATGTAGCTATAAAAATTGAAATTTTTAAAAGCAGGTTCCCCAAAGGGATCACCGGTTTTACCGATTATGCTCTGTTGGCAAGGACTTGATCGTAGTACGTCTGCGCCCTTGCTGCCTTGCACCTGCCTGCAGCAGGCAGGTCTTCGGCAAACTCGACGCTTGCAGGA
>JAGGTJ010000176.1 GCA_021163815.1 Deltaproteobacteria bacterium
GCGTATTACAGAAAACAATACATTGGAATACCATCGCCAATTGAACAGAACAAGCGTCATATCGCCTTGCTGTCAGAGTTGATAAAGAAAAATGATTTGCTTCCAAAAAGACTGTCGATTTCCATTAAACCACGGTTTTTAAGCTATATTTTGATATCTCCAAAGGCAATCATTAAAAGACCAAATACAAAAAAGTTTGACTCATCAAACGTAATAAAAGCTGATATACTTAAGAGTGTTATTGACGATAATGTTGATAATATAAATGGAAAGGATGCTTTGTTGTCAGTTGCAAAATGGAGTTCATTTTCAACTACAGAAGAATTCGCGAGGAAGTTAATAGGTTTTCATCGTCCATCAATTATAAACTGGAGAAAAAAATTTGGAATAGATGAAACATATAACACTGTCCATAAAAGTATAAATAATAAGACAAAAAAAACTTACTTCTGCGCTAGATGCAAGGCAAGTATTTCGGATAAAGAGGCAAAATTTTGCTGGAACAATAAATCGAGATTTAAAGGAAAGGCCTTTTGTTATAAATGCCAAGAACTGTTTTAGCCCTAATAAAGCACTCCACCTTGTATGTTTTCCAACAGAAAACAGGTGAACGTGTTAGGGTCTCGCTCATTCACAAGTGGATTCAGGACACATAGTCTATAGAAGTTGAACCAAATCTTTTTACATATCTTAAAATGATTAATCAATCTGCCCCTATGTCATCAAAAGACACTGTTTTACTGAATATAACAGACAGTATTGCCGTTATCACCATAAACCGTCCTCATAAACGCAATGCATTAAATAAGGATGTGCGATTCAGGTTGTTTGAAATACTGAAAGATGTGGATTCGGATCACAGGATAAAGGCCTCCGTTATTACCGGGGCAGGGGAGAGCTTTGCAGCAGGCGCCGATATAAAGGCCATGAAGGATTACAGTGCCGTGGATGCTGAGGCGGCCTCGAGAGAAGGAAGTCGGGTCTTTTCCTTTATAGGAGATATGAAATGCCCTGTTATTGCTGCAGTAAACGGATGGGCGCTGGGAGGGGGCTGTGAGCTGGCTGTCTCCTGTGATATTCGTATTGCAAGTGAAGACGCCAAATTTGGTCAGCCGGAAGTAATGCTTGGTATAATGCCTGGATATGGGGCTACTGTCAGATTGCCAAGGATAATAGGCGATGGAATGGCACGGGAGCTTATCCTTACAGGACGTATTTTAAATGCCCATGAGGCTTACCAGATCGGGCTTGTAAACAGGGTTGTCTCAAAATCTGCGCTTATGGATGAGGCATTAAATCTTGCCGGTAAGATTTCACATGCCTCTGTGGCTGTTTCCTTTGCCAAAAAGGCATTAAACAATGCCTTTGATATGGATATGCATAGGGCCCTGAATTTACAATCCAGACTTTACGGTCAACTGTACAACACCCATGATGCAAAGGAGGGTCTTACCTCATATATCAAAAAACGCCGTCCCGTTTTTAAAGGCAGATAGGTATTTGATTTTTTCAGGTAGAAGACCTTAGCTATCGCCTGTTACAAGGTTTTATAATTTCAGGAAATATGGAGAAGCTGTTTTGGACAAGAAAAATACCATGCCAGTAATCGGGGTGATAAAGGCGAGGGAATGCCCTCTATGCGGTCACCATGAAGTAGGTGTTGTTACAGTAAACGGAGATTTTTATCCTCTTAGACCAGGCACATGTATTCAGGTGCTCGATTCTTCCATAGAACCGGAACCGAAACAGACGCCTCAGACATCAGACACCTTTATTAATAATCCTGCCTGTTTTAATGTGCCCCCTGATCTTACAAGGCCGTCTGTAGATAATGAGAAGTTTTCTGCACTCAAACCCTGGCTTCCCTCTCTTTTTATGTCTGTAAAGCGCATGCGGTTGAAGTACGGAGTTTTGATAGATCAAACCATAGATGACGGACAGGTTGACGCTGAACTGTATGCTTCTGCATATCTTAAGAAGCTTGAATACCTTTTAGAAAAAGAGACCTTTACCGGTATAACTGTTCTTTTGGACAAATTCTTTTCAGCTCCCCAGTTGGCATCCGAGAATCCAAAGACGGTCGTTATGAACATGTGGCAGGAACTTGATGAGGTCAGGGAACCGGTGGAAAAGATGTGTGCATGGTTGAATAATCCCGCAGATAATGATATCTTGAATGGCATGATGGAACATGATGTGGATAACTGTCAGGGACTGCCTTCTTTGGATACAGTAAAAGAAGAACTCCAGCAGCTTCGGCTTGCAGATTTTTTGGGTTTGTTTTGAGGTTATGCAGGTGTCCTGAATATAAAAAAAGAGCTTGGACGATATTTTTATCAAACATATCCAGGCTCTTTATCTTTTAGTAATATAAAATATCGGGTTCAGGTTCTTACAGTATCTTTTTGACCTCTTCTGTAAGTGCGGGGACTACATCAAACAGGTCACCAACAACACCGTAATCTGCCTTTTGAAATATAGGTGCTTCAGGATCCTTGTTTATAGCTACAATAACCTTTGATGTGGACATTCCTGCAAGGTGCTGAATTGCACCGGAAATACCACAGGCAATGTACAGGGTGGGAGAAACGACTTTGCCTGTTTGTCCAACCTGATCTGTTTGCGGCCTCCATCCTGCATCGACTGCGGCCCTTGAGGCTCCAACCGTACCTCCGAGAAGAGATGCCAGTTCTTCCAGGATGCCAAACTCATCCGGCCCCTTCATTCCTCGTCCACCAGAGACTATCTTGTCTGCCTCTGTCAGATCGATTTTTCCGCTTTCGTCCTTGATGACTTCAACGACCTTGGTCTTGATCATGCTGTCATCCAAGGTAAATGAGGCATCAATTATTTCTGCTGATCTGGATGTATCAGGTTCATTGATGCTCATTACATTTGGTCTTGCAGTTGCGATTTGAGGAGAACTGTTTGCAAAGGTAAGTTTGGCATATGCCTTGCCTGCATAAATAGGCCTTATAACCACAAGCTTACCATCCTCTATGGAAAACTCTGTACAGTCCTGTGCCATTCCTGCGTCTAAACATGCAGATAGCCTGGCTGCGATATCTTTGCCGTCTACAGATGCTCCAAGCAGGAGAATGCTTGGATCTCCTTCTTTTACCAGTCCGGAAATTACGGCCGTATATGCATCTGTTGTACAGGGATCCAGTCTTGGATCTTCTGCTACCATTATCTTATCAGCGCCATAATGTCCCAGTTCAGCAGCCTTTTCCTTAATATTGGAACCGAGAACCACTACGGTAAGTTCCTGGCCCAAGGCATCGGCCAGACGTCTACCTTCACTGACAATTTCATATGTAATTTTTCTGAATGCTCCATCTCTTTGTTCTGCTATTGTCCAAACTCCTTGTGACATATTGAATATCTCCTTCTTTTTGGTGTTATCTGTCAAGCGCATAAAGCAGTATAATCATATTATGGCCATGCAATTAGAATCTTATTATAATGATCACTATCAGATAACCTTTGCCTCTTCATGAAGCAGTTTCGCCAGGTTAGCGGCCTTTTCCTGAGGTGTCTCTCCTTCAACAATCTTGCCTGCCTCTCTCTCAGGAGGCGGAAGGAGTTCTATTATCTGTGTCTTTCTTGCTTCTGCACCAAAATTTGCAGGATCAAGACCCAAGTCAGCAAGGCTCTTTTCTTCCAGAGGTTTTTTCTTAGCCTTCATTATTCCAGGAAGGGATGCATATCTTGGCTCATTTAAACCCTTTTGTGTGGTGATAAGGGCAGGAAGTTGTGCCTCAAGCACAAGAGTTTGTCCTTCTACCGGCCTTTCAGCCTGAACTGAGGCCTGATCATCGGATACGGTCAGCTTTGTGACGAGAGAGATATTTGGGATGTCCAGAAATTCTGCAATGGCTGTTCCTACAATGCCAAGATCATCATCAACACCTCTCTGGCCTGTGAATATGAGGTCATACTCAAGTTCCTTGATTGCTGCTGCCAATGCCTTTGCAACGCCAAGGCTGTCGGTATCCTCAAGGGCGTCATCAGTAATGAGAACGGCCTTATCAGCACCCATTGCCAAGGCAGTACGTAATGCGTCTGTTACCCTTTTGGGGCCAAGACCGATAACGGTAACCTCGCCGCCAAATTTTTCTTTAAGACGTAATGCCTCTTCCACTCCAAATTCATCATAGGGATTCATGATCCACTTGATATCTCCGGTCTCAATCGATTTGCCATCAGAGGCAATTTTGATCTGAGTCTCTGTATCAGGCACCTGTTTAATACAAACTATAATTTTCACTTTTTCCTCCTTGTCATGAATAAATTTAAACTGTTATTCTGTTGATCATCTACAAATATCTCTTTTGTTACAACCTGAATCCTGCAAGCGTCGAGTTTGCCGAAGACCTGCCTATAGCACACAGATACAAGGCGGCAAGGGTGCAGACGTACTATGATCAAGTCCTTGCCAACACAGCAGATTGTCCTCGTTTTACTCGGACTCCCCACCCTTCGGGCGGGTCCCCGGTTTCAGTAAAATCGACGCTCCGGAAGCAGTAAACTATTTTCAAAAATCATAACCTTTATGGCCGCATCAAATTGATGCGTGACAAGCACAATATTTCTATAATTCGTTGATATTAAAACCATAAATTCCTTTTTGAAAATAGTTTATGCAGGTTTTAGGTACAATATATTCCTGCGGTTAAAATTTTGATCTTCCATGAAACTGAACAAGACTGAACATTTTTCAAGGTGTTTTGAATATGGTTGTTTAAGATTATTACAGACGGTTTAATATCATCGTATCGTATATCTTGTCAAGATTTTTCCTTTTTATCAGGTTCTTATGTTTTCTTTATTGCATATTGTATTATAAGTCGGTAGTTTTTGAATAGCTTTGCATAACGCCTAAATCCTGCGGGCGTCGAGTTCGTTCCTCACAGGATGGAAGCAGCATAAACCAGCTTTTTACGACGCTATCGGTATTGTTTGTTCAACATGGTGTCTGTATGGAAAAGCATATGTTAAATAATAAGATAAATTATTCATATCCGGTTGGTGCAAAGGATTTCTGGCACAAAACGGTCTTCGACTTTATCAAACCAGAGGAATACTCTGATCGCGGGATTGATCCTTCAGATATACCTGCAGGCACCTTTGCCGCATTAAAGCATCCTTCGCAGTTGTTAAGCAGGTTTGGTGGAAATGCCTATGGGTTTGGCCTGATTGAGGCTTATGGCCGACTTGAGCATGATGAGATACAGTTAATGCAGAGTGTTGTTTCAAAAGATACCGAAACCATCAGGAAACATTATAAGGAGATCAACAGAATATATAAAAAAATGGGCCTGCTGATAAGGGCATCAAGTCATGGAGAACCATACTATTTGATACCGGCTCATCTGATATCAATGTCTCTTGACCATATTGTGTCCAAAGTTAAGGAGATCAGCAAGATAGTTGCTTATCATCGAAATAAATATTATATGGAGCGTTACAATATAGGGATAATTTTGTTTAATGATGACCTGATCCTTCAGGAGCTTTCTCTCCGCTTTAAGGAATATAATTTTGTGCCTGTTGATTCCCTGGAAAAGCTGCGCAGTATGAAACGGACCCTGGATTTGTTTGTGTTGACAGGTGGTATTTATGAGATAGTCATGTCAAAAAAGCTTGGTTTGTCAGATCAAAAAATAAGATCAAAAAATCAGTTAGACCAACATGTTCATTATGTTTTAAGCAAGATATACAATCTTTTGAAGCCTGATGGTGAAATTTTTGTTATAGCACGATGTTATACTCCAAGAACCAACCAGACTACCACGGTTGTCTTTAACACTGCCTATGAGGCAAAAAAATTCGTCCTGTTCAGTCATATCTTCAAGACAAGGAAGAGATATACCCCCTCTTCCACGCAATTAGAAATCAATGTTTTTGATTTTCAGAGCTATCTGAACATGATTTATGTTGAACAGGAGGTTGTGGAGAGCCTGCTTAATGGAAGGCGGCTTGATGAGATGACATTTGAAGATATAGCGGAACTTCCCTATCTTGATTTTCCTATTCCGGACAGACCCTTCCTTATAAATCAGGATGAGGCATGGTCTAAGATCTTCTCTCCGTATTTTGACAGGATTTTTTTAAAGCCCTTAACTCCGAAACACGTAAAGGAAGAATGGAAAAAAAGGTTTTATACCAGTGAGTATGAACCCAAGTATATGCTGATTTATCTTGGTCAGAAAAGGGGGCTGAAGGCCACAATAAATCAGGTTATATCAGAGGTAACACAGTCGGAACTTACAGGTTGCAGAATAAATCTTCTTGCCGATTATAAAAATTCTTTTGAATATGTCATAGCAACCCTTAAGGTGCTGGAAAGATTATTAAAGGATTCTGGCAATACCTCGCCGGGGATACTGCTTGAACGTCTGAAGAATCCGTTGGAAAACAGGGCCAGGAGGTATGCAAGGCTGAATATTACCTTAAGGCTGATAAAAAAGATCAGACGACTGGAAAGGATCAAAAGGCAGTTGAATCCTGAAGGAATGGAAGGTAGCAGGACAAGAATAATTGAGCATCTGGAACTTTTGAATCTTTTTGGCTTTAACCATGATGAGCTTAAAGAAATCATGTACATTGTCCTTGGTCATACAGCCATGGGCCGTATACTTTCGGGCAAGACCAATGAACAATCATTACAGCCTATCCTTGATTTTGCAAAACAGCATGACCTGAAGGTTTCATTGAATCTGCTTCGTTACTGCAGGTTGATGACTTTTGCAGAAATAGAGGCGGAACGGGGTTATGAGCTGACCAGGGAGGAATTGAAACAGCTTTTTGATCTGTATGAGCTTGCAGTCAGGATAGTAATCAACAAATATCCGGGTCTTGAGGCGCTTATAGAGGAAGAAATTAGTTCTATGGGCGGAATTCACAACAAGGTGGTAAGAAAGATCCTTATGATGACCGGTAACTACAAGTTTCTGGAGAACTGGGCTGATCTTAAACTGAAGGGAAACAGAGAGAAGGAGTCCCTGTCTGATTATGACAGTTATGAGCTGTCCCGCATAGAAAATGTAATAAGTATCCTGACTTCTGTAGAGATGTTTGAAGAAAAGTATCTCACGGCAGATGCCCTCACCCTTCCCACGTTTTACCGTAAATTTCTTGATATCGAATTTCATGGTACCGGTCACCTTTTTAGGATTATAGAGGGCAGGGATGTAATTATGTTACTGTGGTTTACAATAAATGCTGCCCGAAACGGGCTTGTGAATTTTAACCCTATTATGTCTGATGCCCCGTCCGATGATATGAAAGATTATCTGTCCAAGATCTCAAGGGAGGTAGGCAGAATCGATATTACTTACCTGGAAATGGAGTTTATTGAGAAGATAACGGAACAGTTGTATGCCGATGGAATGACATTTATTGCCGGGACAGGTTTCAAGCTGACAGTAGAGCCTGCTACAAATGCCCTTGCCATCAATTATATAGATATAGACAGGGATATTGAAAGACTGGAACTGTTGTGCAATGAACTGTCGGGAGATGTGGTTTCAGCTATATCCGAAGACAGACTCAGACTGCTTGAGAAGCTCTTTGTGAACTTAGACAGCTTTTATCAGAGTTATCTGCGTTCTATGGACAAGGCCCCAAAAATACTTGATAGACAAAAGAGATGGTTCAAAAGGATCTCAAAATTGAAAGAACGTATAAGGACAGATTTTTTGGGACGTCTTTTCAGACCAGAATCTTTCTATTCTGATTTTAATTACCTTCATGTTTACACCCCAAATCTCCTTAATTTTATTATACCTGAATTGGGGGGTCTTCAGGGCATTGATTTTTCCTGGCACATATACATGAAATCCCCGGTTATTAACTACATCCTTTCTACCTTAAGAAAACTTCAGGCACTTATTACGCGTGACAGGGGCAGTTTTCAGGATGCTGATTACATGCATAATCTGGCAAAAAGAGAGTTCGGGGCAATGGCCACAGGAACAGTGGGTATCAGTGAACCTCAAATAGATAGATTGGAAGAAATATCTGCCAGGTTACGTAAGAATAATCCCCCATTGTTTAATGCCCTTTTACGGGCCTTTGTATTTCAGGATATTGGCAGACTTCCATATCTGAGGGCAAGGTATAAGGATTCTCTCAATTCTGCGGACCTGGGGGAAACCGGGGCAATGTTTCTTAAAAAAGAAAAAATCCCTGAACAGTATGACCTGAATAGAGAGAGTGCTGAATATCTTGTTTTTCTGGTAAGGTATCACAGCCTCATACATCATATTATCCGTGGAGAAATGTCCTTTTTTGCCATTAGTTCGGTCCTTGAGCATAAAGACAAGGATCTGCTTGACTGTTTTTTAGTCTTTTCATTAATCATGCTGTCGGCTATCAGGGATGATCTGGTTCTTGAAGACCTTGTAAGGCATATATTCAAGACCAAAGAGGCGTGTGACAGGATTATCGACGGAGAAATTACCCTTGAAGAACATATGAACAACAATTTTGTCAGTAAGGGATATCTCTATTATGCACTGAAACATTTTAAAGAAAAGGGTCTCCCTTCAGGTGTTACACCGTTAGAATTTCTTAAAACGGAAAACTGGATAGACAAAATAAGCAGAGAAGATGCCCTTCGTGCCGGAGAGATGATTTATGCTACAGAAAGGTTGTTTTGTTTGCGCGGTATTATTCATGTGGAATTTTCAGATATTGTTCATCATATTATGCATATACCGATACAATTTATTTACAGAAAAAGAAAGTTTTCCAGTATAGGTATGACCTCATTTGAACGGGAACTTTTTGAGGCCCTGAGAATTTATAAAACATTGCAGGATATTGACGAGGAAATAAGACATTATCTTTTGCACAAATTGGCGGGAGACAGGGTGCGTATCTTCGGATATGAAAAGGTCAGTGAATATTTGAGTTATACAAACCAGATAAAATTGCTGCTTGTATCTTGTATTGGATCGGATGTCTTTAACGGTACACCTGTGCTTTTTGATTTTCTTACATTATGTCAGGAAATAGAAAAACGATACGAGGCCGTAAATGATTATTTTAATACCCTTTCAATGAAAAAGATCTGGGAAGCAAAAGAAAATCCTGGTTTTCTGTTCAGTAATACTACAGGTATTGTTTTGAAAAAAGACGTGGTTCATAATACGGTTACAATCGCATTTAAGGACAGTGTAAATATATCTGGCAGGCTTGATGCTATGGAAAAAATTGATAATATAAATGAATTAAAAAAATACTATCATGACAGTTTGCTGGAGTTGAAGGCATATCCTTTTAATACAGAGGATTATGAAGAATCCCTTTTAGACATGTTCCATAAAAAATTCGTAAAGATAACCGATGATATGCTCAATCAGGCAAAAAACAGGATGGCCTTTATAGGAGATTTCAGGGAACTCCATAACCTGGTAACCCATCTTGCCGATGAGGCAACAGACATAGGCATGTCTGAAGAACAAAGGCATAAACTGTTTGACCTCTATAATCTGAGAAAAGAGGAGCTGAAAAAGGAAAAACTTGATGAGATTGAAGGTGTACTAAAAAAAATAAAGAGTATTGCTGAATTGAATAACTATTGGGGTGTGTTGAAACTGTACCTGAAAAACAACAGGCAGTTCTTTGGTAAGGAATTTGAGACTCTTGTGGCAAAGAGACTTGACGAGGAAGAAAAACGGCTGAGAAAAGATTGATGGCGTCGTAAGAAGCAGTATTAACCAGCTTTTTACGGGTTTATCACCTTTGTAGTCAGATATAAACAGATGTCAACTTATGATAAAAAATACGATGTAATAGTAATTGGTGCAGGTCATGCGGGATGTGAAGCAGCACTTGCATGTGCCAGGATGGGACATCAAACCCTGATTATTACAATAAATCTGGATCATATTGCACAGATGAGCTGCAATCCTGCTATCGGAGGTCTGGCCAAGGGGCATCTTGTCAAGGAGATTGATGCCCTTGGAGGGCAGATGGCTATTGCTGCGGACCAGACAGCTATCCAGTTCCGGCGGTTAAACACACGGAAGGGGCTTGCTGTTCAGGGGACAAGAACCCAGAATGACATGGGTCTGTATCAGCGCTATATGAAATCCGTTTTGGAACAACAGCCCCGTCTTGATATCAGGCAGGCCATGGTAGATCGTCTGTTAATTAAGGATAGAACTGTATTTGGCGTTGAAACGGATATCCATGAAAAATTTCTGTCAAGGGTCGTTATTATCACTACCGGAACATTTATGAGGGGGCTTGTTCATATAGGACTAGACCATTTTCCGGCAGGACGTATGGGGGATCCTTCCAGTATACATCTGTCCGGGCAGTTAAGGGATCTTGGTTTTGATGTAGGGAGGTTAAAAACGGGTACAACTCCAAGATTGGACGGGAACACCATTGACTATAGCTCTCTTGTTGTTCAAAAAGGAGATCCTGTCCCTGTTCCCTTTTCTTTTTCTACCACGGAGATACCTCTTCCCCAACGTCCCTGCCATATCACATATACAGATCAGAAGACACATGATATCATACGCCAGGGCCTTGACCGGTCACCGCTTTTCGGGGGAGTAATAAAGGGGGTAGGTGCAAGGTACTGCCCATCCATAGAAGACAAGGTGGTAAGATTTTCAGAGAGGCCCAGACACCAGATATTTATTGAACCAGAGGGATTGGATACCGTTGAAATTTATCCTAATGGTCTTGCCACCAGTCTACCCATAGATATCCAGGTCAAGATGGTCAGATCTATTCCAGGGCTTGAGAATGCCGTTATTATGAGACCAGGGTATGCAATTGAGTATGACTACATAGATCCTGTGTTTCTTAAGCCCTCTCTTGAGACCAAGATTGTCAGTGGCCTTTTTCATGCAGGGCAGGTAAATGGCACCTCAGGGTATGAGGAGGCCGCTGCCCAGGGACTAATGGCCGGAATAAATGCTGTAATGAAGATAAGGGGGGAGGATCCCCTTATCCTTCCAAGGTCCGCGGCCTATATCGGGGTAATGATAGATGACCTTGTAACAAAGGGAACCAGGGAACCATATCGTATGTTTACATCACGGGCCGAATATCGTCTTCTTCTCAGGGAAGACAATGCGGATTTTCGCCTGAGAGACATAGGCCACCGGTTGGGGCTTGTGGATGATAAGACTTACAGGAGGTTCTGCCGTAAAAGAGAGAGCGTGGAAGATCTTCTTGAAAGACTCAGGGAGATGAAGATCAGGTCCGATGATTTTGTGCAGGAAAAACTGAAGCAGATGGAAACCACACCTGTAAGGGAAGTGATTTCTGCTTATGATCTGTTAAAGAGGCATGAAATATCATTTGACAGTTTAAAAATATTTTTCAAGGAGTTGCGTGATACAGACAATATGGTGGCTGCCGAGGTTGAAACCAGGATAAAATATGAGGGTTACATAAGGCGCCAGGATCAGCAGGTAAAGAAGATGCAACAGATGGAGGAGATGTTTTTACCTGAAGATATGGATTATTCCCTGGTCCACGGTCTTACCCGTGAGGCAGTGGAAAAATTTGACAGGGTAAGGCCAGTAACCATTGGCCAGGCATCGAGGATATCTGGGATTACCCCTGCGGCAATAATGGCGCTTCAGATCCATCTGAAACGGTTGTAATCCATTTATGGATAGAAACTAACGGGCATTTGATGCAAAAAGAACGTAATCCAAACAGAGTGAAGATAAACCTTTTTGCCCTTGTTCACAATCTAAATATGGTGAAGAAACTGGTTGCTCCTTCTACCAGGATTATGGGGGTTGTCAAGTCGGATGGATACGGCCACGGACTTTTGCCTGTGGCGCGTACACTTGAAGGGGCTGGTGTAGACTGCCTTGCAGTAGCTTATATAGATGAGGCCATAAGGTTGATAACAGGTGGAGTTGAGCTGCCCATAGTCATCCTTTGCGGGTTGCTGCCTGAGGATGTCCTGTCAACAGTGGAAACAGGCCTTGTACCGGTGATCTTTGATCTTGATATGGCAACGAGGCTTGACCTTGAAGGAAGAAGACAAAACAGGATGGTGGATGTATTCCTTAAGGTGGATACCGGCATGGGTCGGCTGGGAATATCATGTGACAGGATCGGTGCTTTTTTAGAGGCAGTTGTTCCTTTTAAAAATATACGGATCCAGGGTATCCTATCGCATTTGTCTTCAGCGGATGACCCTGTTTGGGCCTATACGGAAAAACAGCTTGTAAGGTTTAGAAATATCCTGTATGCCGCATGTTCTGTTGGATTGAATTTTCATTCAAATAGCCTTGCCAACAGCGCTGGTATTATGGTTGATCATGCCCTGCATTTTGATGTGGTCAGGCCAGGTATTATGCTGTATGGTGGGTTACCTTCACCTGATTTTAATGCACCTGTTTCTTTAATGCCGGTAATGTCATTTTATGGCCGTGTTCTTCAGGTAAGAAGTGTTCCCGCCGGTGTCCCAATAAGTTACGGGGGAACATACGTAACAGAAAGAAATAGCCGGATTGCAATACTTTCTGCCGGGTATGGTGATGGGCTTCCGCGCAGCATGTCCGGGCGTGGTTATGTTCTTATACGGGGGCGCAGGGCCCCTTTGATAGGGCGTATATGTATGAACACGTGTGTATGTGATATAACTGATATAGGAGAAGTTCAGGCAGGAGACAAGGTCGTTTTTATGGGTTCCCTTGGTAAGGAAAGTATAACGGCAGATGATATTGCAAGATGGGCAAAGACTATCTCCTATGAAATATTTTGTTCCATAGGACAAAAAAACAACAGGGAATATACGGAATGAAAGAGAGACTGAAGCAGATTTTACAAAAGACCGTTGAAGAATGTTTTAAATCAGGAACATTGACTGAGATGTCTATCCCGGACTATGTTATTGAAATACCGGCCGATCCTGCACATGGGCATTTTGCCTCCAATCTTTGCATGAAGATGGCATCGGGCCAGAAACGCCCTCCAAGGGAGATTGCATCCATAATACTTGATAATCTGGCAGACGAGGAAAATTTTATTGAAAAGGCAACAGTTGCAGGCCCTGGTTTTATAAATTTCTGGATCAGTGAAAAAGAATGGCAGAAAACCGTAGCGGAAATCCTAAACTTAAGAGATAGTTATGGCAGCAGCTCTGTTGGCAGGGGTGAAAATATCCTTGTGGAATTTGTAAGCGCCAATCCAACCGGTCCTCTTCATGTTGGTCATGCAAGAGGCGCTGCCCTTGGTGATACCCTGTGCAGGGTACTTTCCTTTTGCGGTTATAATGTGGTCAGGGAGTTTTATATAAACGATGCCGGCATGCAGATAAGGATGCTGGGTGAGTCTATTTACAGCCGTATTATGCAGATGTCTGACCCTGAATATCCTTTTCCTGAGAATGGCTATCATGGAAGTTATATCAATGATCTGGCAAAAAGACTTGCAGATGTTGTATCTGATATGCCAAAGGAAGATGCCATTTTGTCCTGTGCTAACAAGGGCAGGGAGATCATGCTTTTGAATATACAGCAGGATCTGAAGGATTTCAGGACTGATTTTGATGTGTGGTTCAGCGAGAGGGATTTGTTTGAATCAGGGGCGCTTGAGGCAACCCTTGATAAGATCAGGGACACGGGCAGAATATATGAAAAGGATGGTGCCGAGTGGATAAGGACATCAGATTTTGGAGATGACAAGGACAGGGTTATCAGAAAGGCAGATGGGCAGTTTACCTATTTTGCATCTGATATTGCATATCACCTTAATAAAAGGGACCGTGGCTTCCAACGCGCAATAAACATATGGGGAGCGGACCACCATGGCTATGTACCGAGACTGCGGGCGGCCCTGTTAGCGCATGGAGTTCCTGAAGACTGGCTGTCTGTTGTTCTTTTGCAATTGGTAAAGCTGTGGAAGGACGGAAACGAGATAAAGATGTCCAAACGGTCGGGAGATTTTGTTACTATTCGTGAACTCATGGATGAGGTGGGTGTTGATGCCATGAGATTTGTTTTCCTGACCAAACACCATAATTCCCCCCTTGATTTTGATATTGATCTGGTAAAGAGACAGGACAGTGAAAACCCTGTTTATTATGTGCAGTATGCCCATGCAAGGATGTGCAGTATATTCAGAAAAGCAGAACAGGAGGGGATTGTGCTGCCTGACAGTCCTGAAGGTTTTCTGGAACTTCTTGTTTTGGATGAGGAAAAAGCCCTGATCAGGTTGCTTGGCGAATTTCCCGTTCTTGTTCGTGAAATTGCTACGACCCTTGAGCCTCATCGTCTTACATACTATTTGACCTTGGTTGCATCTGCCTTTCATCGATATTTCAACTTAGGGAACAAGAAGGGTGAGCACAGAATCATAACGGACAATAAGGCGTTAACACATGCAAGACTGTTCTTGATAGATGCAGTAAGAATAGTTATTGCCAATGGGCTCAGACTGCTTGGAATAGATGCGCCAACGCAGATGTAGAAGGAGGATGAGCTGAAACACTGTTTTCCTTTGTAAACAGATTTTGGGCACCAACTATGTTTCAGCCATGTTGATTGAATGCCGGAAAAAAAGACAAAAAATACAAAAAAATCAAAAAAACCGAAAAAATACTATATAGAATTTTCTATGGCCGGTCTTTTTTTATGGGGGTTGGCCATTCTACTTATACTGGGCTGGATATTTGTTCTTGGTATATTTGTAGGCAGGGACATGTTGCCTGATGGAATACAGTCTATTACAGGCTACACAAAAATTTCACCAAAGGTTGAGAGGCCTCCAACAAAAAAGTCTTCAGCATCTGTACCGAAGGATAGTAATCCTATAAGTCTTTCTTACCATAAACAGCTTGTGGAAAAAAAAGAAGCTGTTATAAAGAACAGGATAAATGGAAATAGACACCAGCCCTCCCCAAAACATGTCAAGACGGTTAAAGAGGCAAAAACCAGTATAGAACATAAGACCTTACCATCACAGCAGGTTAAAGAGGCACGCACTGCAACCCTTAATAAAAAAAATAAAAAGAAGATCAGCAAAAAAACGGTCAGATCCACTGAAAAGGCCGGAAAATTCCTGCGATCAGAGCCAAAGAGCAAGGGACGCTATACCATTCAGTTGACATCTGTTATTAACAGGCTTGAGGCAATAAGATTTACAAACAGGCTCGTGTCAAAAGGGTACCCTGCTTTTTACACAAAGGCACTTATTCGCGGACGTACATATTACAGGGTAAGGTGCGGCAGGTTTTTGAACAGGGCTCAGGCAAAAAAATTCAGAAGCAGGCTTATGAAAAAAGAGGGAATATCAGGTTTTATAACCACAGTGGGGAAGTAATATAATGCAGGTCAGACATGCAACGATCAGGGATGTAAAAGGTATTCACGGCTTGATAAATCACTATGCCCAGAAGGGTATGCTCCTGCCAAGATCCCTGAATGATCTTTATGATCATCTGAGAAACCATTTTGTCCTGAAGACAGATGAACACTCTGATACCGTGTATGGGGTTTGTGCCCTTGGTATATGCTGGGAAGACCTTGCAGAGATCAAGTCTCTCGCTGTAGCTGAAGATAAATGGCATAAAGGCCTTGGAACCCTCCTTGTAAAGGCATGTCTTGATGATGCCAGGGCCATTGGTATCAAAAAGGTCTTTGCACTGACATATGTGCCGGATTTTTTTAAAATCATGGGGTTTGCTGAAATAGAGAAGAAAATCCTTCCCCATAAGATATGGTCTGACTGTCTGAACTGTCCGAAATTTCCGGACTGTGATGAGACGGCAATGATGATAACCTTGTCTGATACGTAAAAGCTTTTCATCTGTCAGGGCCATTGCTTGCAACATCTTACTGATTGGGTATGGTTTTTTAGTTCGAAGGTGTGATGGCGTTGTAAAATTCTTATTGAGGTGGTGTTGAGATGTATCAGCTCAATAATTAGGGGAATAACAGTGAATGTACGATGGGGGCAAGAGAATTTTTCTTCCTCTCCGGGTCTCCCGGGCTGGTCTCTTCAG
>JAGGTJ010000170.1 GCA_021163815.1 Deltaproteobacteria bacterium
CCGGATCCAAACCTGCCTGTGCGTCAACGCATCTGCCTGTGCGTCAACGCACGCAGACAGGCGCAGACAGGATATCCTGGCCACCCACGGATATGAAAATACAGACTGGTTTTTCAACATGGTTTTGTGTGTTTTCATGGTAAAACTCAGAGGAACCCACAGGATAAGAGACCTTTACAAAATGTGTTCATTGTTGTTAGGGACCAGTTTAACCTCAAAAATTACATACCTGCTGATATGGCACGTTTTTTATTTTCCAAGACAAAAACGGCTGAATATATTTTCAAGAACCTCGTCAGAAGCAATTTCTCCTGTTATCTCTCCCAATGCATCGATACCGGACTTAAGCTCAAAGGCTATGATCTCCATCGGTCTGTTTTGCTGCATCATAGATGCGGCAGATTGAAAACATGCCTCTGCCTTTTCCAATGCCTGCCTGTGCCTCGCATTTGGCACAATATGAGATGAGGTCGTAGCAGTATTACCTGCCAAAATAGAATCAGCAACAGCATCAATAAGATTATCCAGCCCCTCCCCTGTCAAGGCAGATACTCTGACCGTATTAAGACCATTAAAAATATCTGAACATTCCTCCATATTAAAACCGGCAGGCAGATCAATTTTATTGATAACCACAACAGCCTTTTTTTCACGGCATTTTGAAAGAATATCCATATCAGATTCCATCAAAGGACGGCTGGAATCAATCACAGGCAACAGGAGATCAGCTTCCCCCATTTTCGTTAATGTCAATTCAAGACCAATTGACTCCACCTCATCTGTAGTCGGTCTGAAACCGGCAGTATCCATCAGGCAGACAGGGATGCCCTTGATATTAACAGATGAATCAATAACGTCTCTTGTAGTACCAGGAACAGGAGTTACAATCGCCCTTTCTTCATTCAAAAGAAGGTTCAGAAGACTTGATTTACCTACATTAACACTACCAACAATGACAGTCTTTACACCTTCTATCCATAACCTTCTGGCTTTATGCGCATCTATAAGCCTTTCTATAGGTTTAACAAGAGAGTCCTGTATCTTCTTAAGTATCTGCTCTCCCTGAATAATTTCATCCTTCTCTTCAGGAAAATCAATAATGACCTCTACAGAGGCAAGAATATCTACTGCCTGTTCTTTAAGCTGCCCAAGGCTGTTTCTGAAAGACCCGTTTATCTGTTGGGACGCAAGGCTCAGACCTGCTTCAGACCTGGAATTTATAATGTCAATTACGGCCTCTGCCTGAGTAAGATCCATCCTGCCGTTCATAAATGCCCTGAAAGTAAACTCCCCGGGTCTTGCCAATCTTGCCCCCTGCCCCAGCACAATCCTGAGGATTTTATCAAGAAGCACATAACCACTGTGAGAGTTGATTTCAATAACATCTTCCATGGTATAGGAATGAGGAGATTTCATATATGATAGCAACACCTCGTCAACAACAATGTCACGGTCAGGATCATACAGTCTGCCGAGATAAAGATGATGAGTCTTAAATGTTTCAACCGGTTTTGCAGGCAGAAAGATACGGGAAGCTATACTGCATGACTGAGGTCCACTGATACGTATGATACCTATCCCTGCCTGACCAACAGGAGTAGATATGGCTGCAATGGTATCGTTGCCGGTCAGGGGGTAATTCTGCCCTTTAAAATATTGTGAATCTTTGCTGATACTGTCCCGATGGCACATAAAACCTACCTGGTGTCCATCCTCAAATCAATTTTTACGGTAAAAACGCACAAAACCGTGCTGAAAAGCCAGCCTGTATTTTCATGTCTGTGTGACCAGGATATCTTAAATCCGGCCATGCCGGTTCAGGCACTACAAGAAATTTAAGGCTCAAACCATATTATGCAGGTTTATTCTTGCTGTTCCGGTTTGGAAAGATCACCACTTTCTTTAAATGCCCATCTCCCTTACTGCGCGTCTCAAGTTCCTTATCATTTCTAAGTGTCATATGCACTGTTCTCCTGTCCTTTGGATTAAGCAGATCGGTAGAGACAGGTCTCATGGTTTTTTTTGCCTTTTCACCCAGCTTAATGGCTGTCTGAACAAGAAAATCTTGCCGCCTTTCCCTGTAATTTTCAGAATCAACAACCACATTGGCCCTTTTTCCCAAGGCCTTGTTCACTATCTTGTTCACGATAAATTGAAGCGCATCCAGGGTCTGCCCCTTCCTGCCTATCAACAGTCCTGTTTTATCACCTTCAATTTTAAGAAAAACAGCACCTTCTTTCTCTTCATCCTTTACAACAAGATTTTCTAACGGCATAAGCCTTAGTATATTCTCAAGGGCATCCTTTGCTATGGCAGCCACATCCAATTCATCCTGATTATGATATTCCGAAGGTTGTTTTTCCTCACCTTTCTTTTCTTTCACTTTTTCTTTAACCTTGATCCTTGCCTTTTTCCCCCCTACCAATCCAAAAATTCCTGAGGACCCTGGTTCAACAACTTCGATGTCTATTTCATCTTCGGTAAGATTAAGCTTGCGGCAGGCGATTTTTATAGCATCTTCCGGAGTTTTACCTGTAAATTCAAAACATGTCATTTATACCCTCCAAGTGATATCTACGCTGATCGTTTCTGAATAAAATACTGCTGGACTATGGAAATAATATTGTTAACTAACCAGTAAAGAACCAGTCCTGATGGAAAATTAATAAACATGACAGTAAAGACTATCGGCAATAACAGCATTATCTTGGCCTGTGTTGGATCCCCAGCAGTAGGCGTCATTTTTTGCTGAATAAACATGGATACCCCCATTAAAATTGTCAGTACGGGGATACCATACGGGGGGGTCATAAAAGGTATGTGAAATGAAAAATTAAAGAGGCGATCTGGCGCTGAAAGGTCTGTAATCCACAACATAAAAGGAGCATGCCTTAATTCGATTGCACATCCAAGTAATCTGTAAAGGGCAAAAAAGACAGGGAGCTGGATAATCATTGGGAGACAGCCACCCATGGGATTGACTTTATAGGTTTTATAAAGAGCCATGATTTCTTTGTTCATCTGCTCTCTGTCATCCTTATATTTCTCCCTTATCTTGGCCATCCTGGGCTGAAGCTTTTGCATTTCCTTCATAGACAGATAACTCTTATGGGAAAGGGGCCAAAAAATGATTTTTATTAAAATTGTAAGGATGATTATGGATATCCCATAATTATGCACATATTGATTTATCAGACGCAAAAAATATAAAAGCGGTTTGGCAATGATATCAGTCCAACCAAAGTTAACAGCCCTGTCAAGATTAGCCCCCGCGGCTTTTAATATACCAAGGTCACGCGGCCCTATGTAGAGCTTGTAAACGGCAGAAATATTTCCTCCCGGTGACACGGATACATCAGATCCAAAAAAGTTTGCCGATAGCAGACCCGGGGCCAACATTGCAGCATTAAAAAACCTGTGTAAGGGGTTTTTGGGGATAACCGCTGTAATAAAATAGGTGTCCTCATATGCACACCAATCTATTCTACCTATAAAGGACTCCTTTTCACCCGGCTTTTCAAGAACAACCTCCTCAAGAGAATTATCTTTAAGCAAAACAAATCCATTATGAGAATAATAGCCCTTTTTATCAGGAAGATTAACATTGAACTGTGTGAAAAATTTTCCCGGAACAGGCTGTCCTGAATGATTTATAATATCCACCGTATGATCAATGGTATATGTATTGGCATAAAACCTGAAAGTCTGCCGAACAACAAGACCGTCTAACCTTTCTAATACGAAAGATATATCTTTAAAGCCTGCTTCACTGTTTTGCAGGTTTATATCGCCGTCACCTTTTACTCTATAGACAACAGATGAATCATAATCTTTGCCATAAGCAGGCTGCATTCCAAAAGAGGTACTCATAAACCGCCACTTATCCTTACGCAAATGAACAAGTTCAATAAGAGGAGAAAGCGGATCAGTGGTTTCACGATATTTCTTTAACCTGAAGCTGATAATTCCTGGTCCCCTGTTAATAAAAACAGCCCTATATAAAGGGGTATTTATTATTATCTTCTTTTCTTTTATGGTCTGAACCCTTCCCGAACTATCTTTATGATTTAAAACAGGCATAGATTTTGAGGAATGGAAAGAGGTAGGGCTATTATCAGTTCTGTTCTCTACACCATTCTTACTGACCTCAACCGACTGTTTATTCCCGGTCGTGTCTTTTTGGGGTAAAGGTGCATTTTTCGGTCCAAATAATGCAGACCAACCAATCAGTACAATAAGGGACAGGGCAAAGGCCAAGATGGTTCTTTTTTCCATTTCGATCAAGTCCAGATTTATATGTTCGGGTTTACTAAGTTATTTCAAGGGATGTGATTGACACCGATAAAGTAAAATCGCATAGTATCAACAGCTCATGAGTTGTCAACCCCAAATACTGCATTTAAGCTCCGTAGGTAAGATAATAAATATTGATGGCGGCTTTTTACGGATGGACTCTATATAAGAGGATCATAGCCCCCCGGGTGAAAGGGATGACATTTCAATATCCTGACAAGAGCATACAACCCTCCCTTAATAACTCCATACTTGATTAGAGCCTGACAGGCGTAGGTAGAACATGTGGGATAAAAACGGCATGTTGGAGGCAAAAAAGGTGAAAGGTATTTTTGATATACAACTATGAAGAAAACGAAAAGATATCTTACCTTATATATTTTTTTGCACATTAATGTTTTTAAAAACAAGATCTTGAAGTTCTGCCTGAATTTGCTTGAAATCAAAGTGACTGGTATCCTTTCTTGCTATAATGACAATATCGTATCCTTGAGAAATAGAGGCCTTGTTCAGCCGAAAAAACTCTCTTACAAGGCGCTTTATCCTGTTTCTTATAACTGCATTCCCTATCTTTTTGGTAACACTAATCCCCAATCGGGTAATTCCAATTTCGTTTTTTCTTGCAATAGCGATAAAGTGCTCAGAATAATAACGTTTTCCTATTCTATTTAGATTGACAAAATCCGCCCGCTTCAATAATCTTTCATGTTTAGAAAAGGAGAAACGTCCCATAATAAACCGGGATAAACAGTGTCCATTCATAAAAATAAGATGGCCTGTTCGGAATCAGGATATACCGAATATCCTAAAGATTAACACCTAAATCCTGCAAGCGTCGAGTTTGCCGAAGACCTGCCTGCTGCAGGCAGGTGCAAGGCGGCAAGGGCGCAGACGTAGTATGATCAAGTCCTTGCCACACAGATTCGGTAAAATCGGCGCTCCGGAAGCGGTAAACTATTTTCAAAAATCACAATCTTTATCTTCAAATTGATGCGTGTTATACAAGCACAACATTTTTATAATTCCTTGATATTAAAAGCATAATTTTCTTCTTGAAAATAGTTTATGCAGGTTTTAGGTAATATTTAAACCTGATACAGAAATTGGGCAAAAAAGGACGTTATACAAAGGTCTTATAGATGAACACAAAAAAATGCCGTTAAAAAACAACAAAGGCGTTCTCGATCAGTTAAATCGGATCACACTGTCAACCGTTTTCGTCCCTTTGCCCTTCTTCTCTTAATAACACTTATACCACCCTTTGTACGCATTCTGGCTCTAAAGCCATGAGTGCGGGCACGTTTGATATTGCTGGGTTGATATGTCCTTTTCATAATATGTAACCCCCCCTTACTTGTTTTTATTTATAAAATATTCTAATATAATACATTAAAATTAATTGCTTCGTAAAAAGATAGAACACAGGCTTTAACCATAAAATATTGGATATAGAACCTACAAACAACACTACATACAGTACGCTGTGAAAAAATTTAAGATTTTTACAGGTCCGTCAAGATTGAGAATATTCAAAAATAGTCCTCTTTTTCAAAATCAAGGCTTAAAAAACACTCCCGACAAACAATCATGTTTTCAGGAAAGGCCTTTGAAAAGGTCTGTTTAAGCAGAATATTATAAACACTCTCAAAACTGTTTGTCAAGTATGGGGAACCCGCTTGCAGCGCACGACCACGAATCAATTTCTGTGCCAAACAGGGTCCCCTGAAACCCAAAAGAACTTGCTGTATTAGCTGTCAGGGGTATCTCTCTTTCTTGGAAAGATAAATAAAAAGCGCTATTTTTATCAAACCCCTTGTCCTATTCAGAAGACCAGTGTGTCAACAGGATGAGGACCTGCCTCAAGCCGAAAACTTTTACTTGCCCTCTTCAATAGAGCCTAAACCGGCATGGCCGGATTCAAAAGATTCTGGCCACCCACGGACATGAAAAATACAGGCTGATTTTTCAGCACAGTTTTGTGCCTTTTCACGGTAAATCCTGCAAGCATCAAGTTTGCCAAAGGTACAATGAGGGAAACTTTACACTTTAAAATTTAGGTATCAGCCCAATAAATGGGAAAGATCACGGCAGAAGAATTTTTCTGCTGTGAGCCTCAGGGCCAGTCTCTCAACAGTTACTGCAAAAAAACAACTTTGCTCCTCTTTTTGAGATATTACTAAAAATGACTATATCTTTTATTTATGTATGGATGAAAATTTATTAAGGAGAAAAATTAATAATGATTTTTGATTCCGTTTTTGGTCTGTTTTCCAATGATCTTGCAATAGATCTGGGCACAGCAAATACTTTAGTCTATATGAAAGGCAAAGGTATTGTTCTAAGTGAACCGTCTGTAGTGGCGATAAGAAAGGATGAAAGAGGAAACAGCAAGGTCCTTTCGGTCGGCAAAGAAGCCAAAATGATGCTTGGCCGTACTCCAGGCAATATTACGGCTGTACGCCCCATGAAAGATGGTGTCATAGCAGATTTTGAGGTTACAGAGGCCATGCTTCGTTATTTCATCAGAACAGTACACAATCGGAAGGCCCTTGTAAGGCCAAGAATCATCATATGCGTGCCAAGCGGTATTACCCAGATAGAACGCAGAGCCGTCAGAGAATCTGCAGAGTCAGCCGGAGCACGGGAGGTTTACCTTATTGAGGAACCTATGGCGGCTGCAATAGGTGCAGGTCTTCCAATTACAGAACCTACCAGTAATATGGTTGTTGATATAGGTGGAGGAACCACCGAGGTGGCAGTCATTTCATTGGCAGGGATTGTTTACAGCAAATCTGTCAGGGTTGGTGGGGACAAGATGGATGAAGCCATTCTGCAACACATAAAAAGGACATATAACCTTCTTATAGGTGTCAGTACGGCAGAGCTTATTAAAACCGCCATAGGAAATGCATACCCTACAGAAGAAATAAGTACTATAGAGATTAAGGGCAGGGATCTTGTGACGGGTATTCCAAAGATTCTGACAATTGATTCAGAAGAAATACGCAAGGCAATATCTGAACAGGTTCTTGCCATTATCGAAACTGTCAGGACAGCGCTGGAACAGACTCCACCTGAATTGGCCGCTGATATAGTTGATAGAGGCATTGTGCTTACAGGAGGAGGGGCATTACTAAAAAATCTGGATATCTTATTAAGAGAGGAGACCAAACTCCCCATAACTATTGCAGAAGATCCCCTTACAACTGTAGTTATGGGAACAGGAATAGCTCTTGATAACATATCTATCTTAAAAGAGGTTGCAACGAGATGGTAGCAAGACCCATTGGCATAATAATCAGAGATGTACTGGCAAATAACACAAGGCGCATCTGCAGTGTTTTTATTACAGGAATATGACAGAATAGTGAAAAGCAGCCATTTATGGATGAAAATAGGTTAATTTTCAACACAGGTTTCAGAAATTGAAAGTTGTAACAGGTTTGGGTAAATATCTATCATGTATCGTACTGATTATTTTAACTCTTTTTATTCTATCCATAAATTCTGAAGACAAACTGTCATGGACACCTGTTGAAAGGATACTTGTGGAGGTCACAGCTCCTGTCCAGAATTTTATAACCCAAGCTGTCAGAATGACGAAAGATATATGGTTAAAATACTTCTTTCTGGTTGACGTGTACGAATCAAATTTAAAACTAAAAAGGGAAATCAATGCCATAAGGATAGAAAATGCCCGTTACCGGGAATTGTTGGCTTCATTGCCAAGAATTGAAAGACTGCTTAATTTTACACAAAAATATAAATGGCCCGTGATCGCAGCCCGAGTCATTGGGTGGGATCCAAGCGGATGGTTCCAATCCGTTATCATAGACAAAGGTGAAAATGCCGGTTTAAAATTAGACATGCCTGTTGTCAATTCCTATGGTATAGTAGGCAGGGTCGTTTCTGTTTCACCCTCTTATGCCAAGGTTTTGTTAATCATAGATCAAAACAGTGCGGTAGACTGTATCGATCAAAGGACAAGAGACAGAGGCATGGTTAAGGGCAAAAACACATCTGTGTGCGATGTTGCCTATATGAACAAATCGTGCGAAGTCAAAAAAGGGGATATAATAGTCACATCCGGTTTTGGAGGTGTCTTTCCAAAAGGGATACCCATTGGCACAGTCACAGAGGTAAAACAGGTACAGGGAGAACTGTTTAAACAGGTCAAAATCAAAACATGTGTTGATTTCTCAAAACTTGGGGAAGTTCTGATAATAAAGGATCATCCTCAAATAAATTTCGGACATAACAGCTCAGAAAAGAGCAAGAAAAACTGAACATTTTGCAAAGGTCTTTTAAGAAGTATCTTCGGAAGTTCCTTTTCATCTAAAAAACACACCATTGCTCAATAAAAAAACAGGGGTTAGGCTCCAAAATCAATGCACAATAACAAAAAACAGGAAAGTCCCTATTTTTTTCTTCTTTGGGGCATTGGTTTGCTTTTTGTACTGGCAAGGGGAAAAATTATTAACATGTACAGCTCAGGCCTTGCCTGGTTTGATCCGTGGACAATTCTAACTGTATATATTTTCCTGTGTTACGGTCCTAAAAAAACAGCATTTTTCGCCTTTTCACAGGGTTTTTTTCTGGATATCTTTTCATGTGGTGTTCACGGTTTATTTGTTCTTCTTTATCTTTTTGTTTCGGGTTGCATATATATTGGCTCCAATTTCTTTGATCTTGAGCACACAGTTGGTCAGATCTCTCTTGTTACCCTGGTTATGTTGCTTAAAGAATTCATGTTTGTTTTATTAACAACCGTATTTTTGTATAATTCTTTTTCGTTACAGACCTTTGTCTACACCTCAATTTATTCAAGCATATTCACAGGCATTGCCACCCCATTCTTTTTCCGCGTATTCTTTCTGCTGGCACCCAACAATACCTGATATATACAAAAGATAAAATTGCGCTCACTAATAAAAGACATTACATTATGCTATCTGCCTATCCACACACCAATTTACCGTGAAAAGACACAAAACCGTTCTGAAAAACCAGGCTGTATTTTCATATCCGTGTGTGGCCAGGATATTCTGAATCCGGTCATACCGGTTTCGGACACAAAGGAATTTATAATCCAGAGGCAAAAATCCTTGCACAACATCAGGCCTACACCCATAGAAGGCACAGTCCGATTTCCAAAGATCATGTGTATTCCCTGCAGCAAAAACATATCTGCAGATAAATAGCAGGGCATAACTTCAAACACCACACAGATTTTGTAATTAGACGGAAAAACCACATTGAGAAGATCTGATTTCGACCCTGTTTACATAGAAAATCAAAAGAAACAGATAAAAATTTTTATATTTTTTGTATTAGCGGCATTCTGTATTTTAGCAACAAGATTATGGTTTCTCCAGATATTCAATGGGGCATACTACAGTGCAAAATCGAAAAAAAATCGGATCCGTTATCGCGATATAATCCCTTTGAGAGGCCGCATCTGTGACCGCAACGGAGAAACACTGGTCAACAATTCCCCTGCATATGATCTAAAAATAATACCAGAGGATATTCAAGACAAAAATCAGTTGTGCAAGAAACTGGTTACACTGCTGAAAACTGATCCCAAAGATCTCAAAACAAAATTTCTAACGGCATCAAAATGTGATCCGTTCATTCCATTTTGCCTTATAAGAGATATAACACGGAATGAAGTAGCCTTAATAGAATCTCACAAGTTCAACCTGCCTGGTGTCATAATAACCGTTACCCCGAAACGGCACTATATTTATGGCAATCTTGCAGCACATATTTTGGGATATCTTGGGGAAATAAATGAACGTCAGCTTGCAAGCGGCAAATATCCCACAAACAAACGCGGAGATCTGATAGGAAAAAGCGGGGTGGAGGCCAAATGGAACAGGGCTCTCACCGGAATTCGTGGTATTAAGCAGGTAGAAGTTGATTCTGCGGGAAGGACACTGCGTGTACTTTCATCCACTCCCGCTATTCCCGGTGCAGATGTAACACTTACCATAGATAGAAGGCTACAGGCACTTGCACAACGTCTCCTGCTGGGCAAAAAGGGAGCTATTGTTGCCATTGACCCAAATAATGGAGAGGTTCTTGCCCTGGCAAGCAGTCCTACCTTTGATCCCAACATGTTTGTGGAGGGAATAGACAAAAAGCAATGGAAGGCTATAATCACTTCCAGGGATTTTCCATTGGAAAACAGGGCACTGTGCGGACAATATCCGCCCGCATCGGTCTTTAAGGTCCTTGTTGCCATTGCTGCCCTGTCCGAAGGGGTTATAACCCCTGAATCAGAGGAGATGTGCAAAGGTGTCTACTGCCTTGGAAACAGGAAATTTCACTGCTGGAAAAGGTATGGTCATGGAGATATAGACCTTCGGCAGGCGCTGATTCAGTCATGTGATATATATTTTTACAAGGTAGGCAAAAAATTGGGAGTGGATAAAATTGATTTATATGCCAAGGCCTTTGGTTTTGGCAGAATAACGGGTATTGATGTTGGACATGAAAAGCCGGGCTTGCTTCCTACAAGGAAATGGAAGATAAAAAGATTTGGCGTACCATGGCAGCAGGGAGAAACATTGGGACTTTCTATCGGTCAAAGCTTTATGCTGGTTACCCCGATCCAGATGGCCGTATTTATCTCCGCGGTGTTTAATGGCGGCATCCTCTATACACCGCATGTCACAAAAAAGATAACCTTTCCCAAAATAAAAAATAGCGAAAGTTTTGAAACCAAGTCATATAAAATCGAAAAAGTACCTATTAAAGAGAAATACCTTAATTTCATAAAGAAGGCACTTATAGGCGTTGTTAATGACCCCAGGGGTACAGGTAAAAGGGCTGCCATAAAGGGTGTCCTTGTCGCCGGCAAGACCGGTACAGCACAGGTCGTTACCATTGAAAACGAAAAAAAGGATAAAAGGGGCAAAAAAAAGGTCCGCCACAAATACATTGATCATGCATGGTTTGTATCAGTTGCTCCGGCAAACAAACCACAAATTGCCCTGTCTGTCATAATAGAGCATGGCGGCCATGGAGGCAGTGCCTGTGCCCCTATAGCAAGACAGTTGATTGAAGAATATCTTACAGAGATAAGTCTGTATTCCCCTCTTCAAAAAGACAGATAACAGCAAACAAAAACCAACCATGAGACATTTAAGATGTTTGACCGCCGATTAATACAAAGTTTTGACTGGGTTTTGCTGATCTTACTGTTTCTGATAGCTACAGCAAGCGTTATAAATCTGTACAGTGCAACCTGTCATGTTCGTAATATTAACAGCACTCGTATAATACACAGGCAAATCTACTGGTTCCTTATTGGACTTACTGTATTTTTTGCCATGACCACATTTAATTATTATGTGTTGGAAAGATTTGCATATCCTGCCTATTATGTCTTGGTGTTTCTCCTTATCCTGGTCCTGTTTATCGGATCGGTCAAATCCGGTTCCAGAAGGTGGATAGAGATAGGTTCATTTTCTTTCGAACCTTCCGAACTTGCAAAACTGTCCGTTGTGATACTGCTTGCCAAATTTTTCAGTGACCAACACCACACGGGACAAAGAAAATATCGGATCAGGGATCTCTGGCAGCCGGCACTTATAGTTGCAATACCCGCCTTTCTCATCCTTAAGCAGCCAGATCTTGGAACTGCCGTTATTGTGATTTTTGTATCTTTTTCAATGATGTTATTTGCAGGCATTTATATAAAATCGCTGCTTATCATGGTCGGTTCCGGCCTTGCCGCAGCACCGATTATATGGTTTCATTTAAAACCGTACCAACAGACGAGGATACTGACATTTTTGAATCCGGAGGCAGATATTCAGGGGGCAGGATACCATATCCACCAATCAAAGATTGCTATTGGCTCCGGTCTTATGTGGGGGAAAGGTTTCTTAAAGGGGACACAGACCCGTCTACATTTTTTACCGGAACAACATACAGATTTTGCATTTTCAGTCCTTGCGGAAGAATGGGGATTTGCCGGGTCTCTTACGCTTCTTGCCCTTTATCTTGCATTGATTTTATGGGGACTTAAGATTGCCAGCGAATCAAAGGATCCTTTTGGTTCATTCCTCGCCGTTGGAATTTCCGCCCTTATCTTCTGGCAGGCAGTTATCAATATCGGAATGGTAACAGGTCTCTTTCCTGTCGTAGGAATCCCACTTGTCCTGTTTAGTTACGGAGGATCTTCTATCGTTTCAACGATGATTGCAATGGGCCTGTTAATGAACATCAGCATGCGGCGGTTCATGTTTCAGTAATGGTACATAACATCCCAAATCTGCATTATCATGGATTTTGGACACTACCGAATTTTCAAAAATCAAATGGATAGGCACCTATGAGGAGAAAATAAATGACTCTAAAATTATACAATACACCACATCATAAAAAGGAGGTATTTCAACCCATCAAAAAAAATCATGTTTCCATGTATGTATGTGGTCCTACTGTGTATGATTTCTGCCATATAGGCCATGCACGATCTGTCATTGTATTTGATGTCCTTTTAAGATTTTTAAGGGCAAAGGGGTTTGAGGTTACATATGTCCGCAATTTTACCGACATAGATGACAAGATAATAAAAAGGGCACGTGAACTCGGAACAGACACAAATAGCCTGGCAGAAAAATACATCAATGCCTTCCATGATGACATGGCAAGCCTTTATATGATACCCCCGACGTTCGAACCACGGGCAACTGAACATATAGAAGGCATGATAAATATGGTTAAAACACTGATAGACAGAGGTCATGCCTATGTAACGGGAAACGATGTATATTTCTCTGTAGAAAGTTTCAAGGGCTATGGAGGTCTGTCAGGCAGAAACATAGAAGATATGAAGGCAGGTAGCAGAATAGATGTAAACAGCAACAAAAGGCATCCGGCAGATTTTGCCCTGTGGAAGTCAGCAAAACCGGATGAACCAAGATGGGAAAGCCCATGGGGCCCTGGAAGACCAGGCTGGCACCTTGAATGTTCGGTTATGAGCAATCATTATTTAGGGGCATCATTTGACATCCATGGAGGTGGAAAAGATCTCCTTTTTCCGCACCATGAAAACGAAAGGGCCCAATCACTGTGCGCTAACGGTGGAATATTTGCCAAATACTGGGTCCACAATGGTTTTGTAATGATAAACTCCGAAAAGATGTCAAAATCACTGGGCAATTTCTTGACCATCAAAGACGCCCTTAAGACCTATCATCCGGAGGTACTCCGCCTGTTCCTTCTTTCAAGACATTACAGAACACCGTTGGACTTCAGTAACAATGCTGTCATGGCATCACAATCCGGGCTCATAAAAATATACAGGACATTAAAACGGTTAGAGGCATTAATCGGTCATGTTGAACCTCTTCATACAGACGCCACTATCAACTGTCTTGCAGACAAGGACACTCTACCTGCAACAGACAGCCTGTTGACACAGTTTAGTGCAGCCATGGATGAAGACCTCAATACAGCTGAGGCCATAGGGATTATTTTTGAGAAGGTAAGAGAAATCAACAGGGTGCTTAATTCTGTTAACGGTCCGTTAAAAAAAGACATACACGTTGCCCTGACCAATGACAGGCATCAGATATATGTTGCCTGTTATATCCTGGGTCTTCTCAACGAGACACCTGACGACTTCTTTGAACAAATCAATGAAAAGAATGCAAAAAAAGATAGGGCAGATATCAATGTTATAAAACAGATGATCAATGATCGTAACAGGGCACGGACAGAAAAAAACTGGGCAAAGGCAGATGAGATTCGTGACCGCCTGAAAGAGATGGGGGTTATTCTTGAGGACGGACCAGAAGGAACTACATGGAGGTTTGATCTTTGACCTGAACCGGCATGGCCAGATTCAAGACTTGGAAACAGGCATTATTACACACACTCATTCCCCTGCTTTTACCATAAAAATACACAAAACTATGTTAAAAAAACAGTCGGTATTTTCATATCCGTGGGTGGCCAGGATATTTTGAATCCGGCCATGCCGGTTTAACGATTCAGCAATATGAAACACTGCATATCTCGATCTATTATAATGCGTATAAAAGAGCTTGGGGAATCAGACCTGTTAGTTACTTTTTTTACTGAAGATAAAGGCAGGCTAAAAGGTGTGGCCAAGGGTGCAAAAAGAAGTCGACAAAGATTTCCAAACTGTCTTGATCTGTTTTGCCTTACAAATATGGAGTATGAAGAAAGAAAGACCAAACCCCTTTTATTTCTTCACTCATGCAGATTGATTGATGCATTTGTCGGAATAAGGCAGGATTTTTCAACTTTTGCACTTGCAAGCTACATGGTTGAACTGACAGAGATCCTCTTTCCATTATCTGTAGCAGACAAAAAGATGTTTAAGTTGCTCAAAAATTCCCTGTCAGCCCTGCACAATGGACAGCAAAATGATCTTGTACGCATTCTGTTTGAAATACAGGCAATGGCCATTGGCGGATATACAATCAATCTCAGCAAATGCCATGTCTGTGGCAGGACATACCAGGGAAAGGGCAAGGCAATATTTTTAAGATCAGAGGGAGGAATTGCCTGTCTTAAGTGCAAAAGGGAAACATCTGTTGCTCCGGCTCTTGAACCCGCAGACATAAAATGGCTTGCAAAAATCTATTCATCAAAATCATCTGTCTTAAATGAAAATAAAATACTGCCTGCTGAACAGAAGATCATATCCACCATAAAAAGGGTATCCAAACTGCATATTGAATATCATCTGGCACAAAAACTAAAGACAGGCAAATATTTGGATTGATAACCCTGATGGCGTTGTACCTAAAACCTGCATAAACTATTTTCAAGAAGAAAATTATGCTTTTCAACGAATTATAGAAATGTTGTGCTTGTCACGC
>JAGGTJ010000034.1 GCA_021163815.1 Deltaproteobacteria bacterium
AATATCCTTTTTATACGTCTCAGCATGTCCTTAAAGCTTATCCTGTTGTCAGGGTTTTGATTTACAATATTAACGCCAAAAAAACTACCCCTTTTTATTATATACTCAACATTATTCTCTTTTATAGTGCCATTGATCCTGAAAACATCATTTTTAAGAGATGCCTTTATTCCTATCTTGCTGTATGGCAGTGTCTTAAATCCCCTGGCTATGATGCCTGCCAATCCCATAAACGGACTTTGCCCCCCTCCGATATGGGCTATATTGTCAACAGCAGCGATACTGATTCTCTGTGGTATACTGTCAACCTCTTTTGTTTCAAGCATAAGTTCAAATGCCTGTACTTGGCCGCAGGCGATTTCAAGTCCGTTTATATATCCATCCAATATGCCGTCTATCTCTCCAAAAGAGGTTCCCTTTGTCATTTTCTTCAGATTCAGATTTTTTATATCTGCCTTTAATGCCAAAAAAGGCAGTCCCCTGAATATGTTCCGGATGTGTATGTCTGAAATTATTATCTGTCCATCAAAGATCCTGGCGATGATTTTGCCAAGGCCTTTCCCTGCCCCGTTTTTGATGTATATGGGATCAATACTTCCTTCTATATTTCCTCTTACAGGCATATGCAATATATCCTTAAAAAGGGACCTTGTATCTTTTATGGCAATGGAAATACCTGCTTGAATTTTTGGGACTGATGCTGGTTTGATATCACTGATAATCAGTCGCTTAATTGTAATATCGCCTCCGGGAACCTTTATACGGGTAGGAGTATGTACAGATAAACTGTTTGGACGCGAGTGTATGGGAATTGATATGTGTTGACGGGGCAGCCATGGTGGAAATGCGACTTCAAACGAGATATCGCCTTTTTGTTCTTTACTTATGTTTTCTGCATTTTTTTTAAGGGGATAGTGTAGAAAAACAGGCAGGTTGAGTTTTACGTGTTGTAAGGAAAGGTGCCTGTCTTTGAAAACAAGTTTTCCGTTGTCAAGAAGGATCCTTCCCTTGATGCTTATGGATTGTCCATGTTTTTTGACAGAAAAGGTGCCTGATACAAGACCTGCAAGGTTGATTTTGTTAATAACAGGTATCATATCGCCAAATGGGTCAAAAACGGCAACCTTGAACAGTGGTGTCATGGGGGTAAAGGGAAGATTTATATACAGAGAGGCTGTCTTGTTTGACAGAGAGAGCCTGCCTTTTGTTTCTATTATATCTTCTATTCCAAGATTAAGTTTGCTTACTGATATCCTTTTTTTGCTGAGATCAGCTGATATGTATCCTTTTGCATGCAAACTGTTTGAGGCAAGATCAAGGTAAAAGGGATCATACAGGATCTCACCCTTGGGGATGTCTATCTGTACAGATGATCCAATGAGCAGCCTGTCTGTATCAAGGTTTCCTTTAAACCTGATATTGGACTGAAGACCATCTCCCGCTATACTTTCATCCTGATTTGAAAAAAACGCATTATCGAGATCAAGGCTGCAGACAAAATGCCAGACAGGGGTGTTGTTTATAATGCACCTGATATTAACGGATTCATTTCCGCCTGCTGTCCAGAAAGGGGGTATGAGGTCTATGGCTTCAGCAGTTTTTATAAGGTTTATACGCCTTCCGTGTATCTTTAAAACGGTTCTTTTTGTGCTGCTGTCAATTGCCAGGTTCAGGTTTTTTAAGATATCGGAATCAATCTGTATGTTATGACACTGAAATGTCTTTTTTGACATGTTCAGTGTTGCAGAATGTAATCCAAGGTGCACCTTTCCTATTGTTACTGCCTTCCCTCCAGAATCAATGGCAGCTTTTCTGATATCAAAAGATGTCCTTTTTATCTTAAGATGCGGATAGATAAGCTCCAAGGCTGTTGTGCCTGTAATATTGCCTTTGAATATCTTGCCGTTTTTTGACAAAAGACATTGCATTTCATCTGTACTCAGATCAATATTGCAAGTATGTTTTTTTTGGGTTGTATCTTTTTTGAAAAATATCCTGAAATCTACCTTTCCACCGGCGTTCAAAGAACCTTTTTCGGTTTTAAGTGAGGTGTTAAGGCGGCATGTAGCATCAATGACCCTTTTGTCGTTCAATACTGTGTTGATATTATATGCCTTTATTGTACCACTGTTGTTTTTGATTGTTGCCAGGCCATTGTTTACCTCTATCCTTGCTACGGTTATCTTTTCAAAAAAGAGATAGGATAAGATATCTTGTATAAAATCAGGGATGTGCGAAGTATGCTGTTTGGGAATCGTGGGCAGGTGCATATCTGAGGATAATTTTATTCCAAAACCATCTACATGGACTGATTTGATGCGTAGCTCCCTTTGTCCAAGCTTGCCTTTGATACAGAGATCTGCCTTTATATCAGGGAAATCAAATCTGAATCCTTTTTGATCTTTTCCCGGCAGGACAGATAGCCCCTCTATTTCTATGGTCATGGGAGATATGGAGAAGGAGAATTTTTTAATGATAACGGAAGCTTTTGTGGTCTGTGAAAGATATAGGGAGAGGTAATCTTTTATCCTGGATTGATGGTGATAATAGTAGCATGAGATAAAGACAATAGTGGCAGTAATTGCAGATGTGATAATGAGTGCTGTTATGCCGGTAATTTTGGCAAGGGTGTGTGTTTTCATGTCGCACTCAGTAAGATATAGCGCACTGCAATGGTGAAGATGACAATCCCAAGAATTAGCTTGATGATTGTGGATGGTATCCATTTCTGGATACGTGCCCCCACATATATACCACCCATACCACCCAGACCGAACAGTATACCGAGGAACCAGTCAGGGGACGCAGGTGCTTGTCCCGCAATTGACACAAAGGCATAAAACATAACTGCTATAACAGAGGTCGTCCATGTGGAGAATAGCGCTGCTCCTGATACGATATATACAGGGAGTTCCAGGACAGATATGCAAAACGGTGCCATAATAGCGCCTCCGCCTATGCCGTATGCCCCTCCGACTATGCCTACTGCAGCAGAGACGAATAATACAAGAGGTGTGGAAAAAGAGTATATCTTTCCATCAAATACAATAGATGTACGAAGAATGCCGAAGGTCTCGTTTGTTATTTCCCTGTTTATGACTGTTTCAGTCTTATGGTTATTCTTGCCAGTGTTCGTGTTTATGAAGTCTTTGTAAGCGCTTTTAAGGGTTCTTATTCCGAGGTATATGAGAACAAGGCCTACAAAGAGGCGAAAATGGGCCGGATCCGGGAGATATACCATCCGTATATAATACCCAAGAAATACGCCGGGGAGGGTGCCCAAGACAATAATGGAAAAGAGCGTCCGGGAAAGACGGCCTTTTTGGATATGATGAAATACCCCTGAAGGTATGGAAACTATATTGTATACAAAGTTAGTGGCACTGACTCCTGGAGATGTATAGCCCAGCACACTCATTTGAAACGGAAGAAGAATGAATGCCCCGGAGACACCTGCCGTGGAGGTAAGCATTGATACAATAAACATTACCAGAGGAGGCAGAAAAATATATGTCTCTACCCCTGAAACCGAAAAATGGTGTATAAAAATTTCCATAATATACTTGATTCCTTATCCACAAATAAACGCAGGCGATAGCATGGTTTTTTCTTTGTGTGTTTCCCCATACGAATTTGTGGTATGATATTGATATAGCCTAAATCCTGCAGGCGTTGAGTTTGTTTCTCATAGGATGCGGCGAAGAAACATAAATCAGCCTTTTATGACGCCATCAGTCTATGAACTGCATAAAAACCATGTTTGCTGTCCCATATGTTTCATGAAACTACAGTGTACTACAGAGATATTGAGACAGGCAAGTTTATAAGGACTGTTTACCAATAATCCGGTTTCAATTTCCAGGTAGTTTTTACAATACTGCCAATTTCCCTTTGACATACATATAGAACAACCAAATTTGCATAATCATGCAACATCCCTGTTTTACAAGGTATTTTCTTTTGCCTTTCTATCAAATATCCTTCTTGGAAGAAAAGAGACATTTCTGTCTCTTTTTTTCATCCTTTTTTGTCGAGAAAAAAGAGACTCTCCTTGTCATATGCCTAACTTCTTGTTAATAGTAATTAAAAAGATAAACGTCTTTTTTTTGCCGCCCTGGCACAAAATATGCTCTAAAGGCAATATGTAATTACTCAACAACCATTTCAAAAAAAGGAGTTAAAGAAAAAGATGACAGAAAAAATGCAGATTTACAAATGTGAAGTATGTGGAAACATCGTAATGGTTATGCATTCCGGAAAAGGGGAACTGTTATGCTGTAACCAGCCGATGAAACTTTTTAAAGAAAACACGGTTGATGCGGCTAAGGAAAAACACGTACCTGTAATTGAAAAAACAGACGACGGGTTTAAGGTCAGATTGGGAGATGTCCCCCATCCTATGGAAGAAAAGCATTATATTGAATGGATCGAACTTGTTGCCGGAGAAAAATCCTGCATACATTTTTTAAAACCTGGAGATGCACCGGAGGCCACGTTCAAGGTGGAAGCCACTGGAGTGTCTGCAAGGGCCTACTGCAACCTTCATGGTCTGTGGAAGGGATAGGTGTTGTTTTTGAGCTGTTATGCCAGGGAGCCAAAATATGGGCTTCCTGGTGGGCAGGTAAATCTATTTATGCCAGGTATGTGGGCTGTGAAAGATAGAGGAAAACACAGGTGTCAAAGGTTCCGGTTATTAACATCGAATATTGCTCAGACTGTGAGACATGCCTTGAACTGTGCCCCGAAGTTTTTGCAAAAAACAGGACAACAGGCCTGATAGAAGTTCAGGATATGGAAAAATATCCTGAGGAGAAGATACATGAGGTAATAAGTTTCTGCCCCAATGACTGTATTTGTTTCTCAGAGAATGCATAAACGGATAGTATGAGGGTTTGGTGGCAAAGGTCTCATGCTGAACCTGACACTTTCAGAGGGCCTTCCAGCATCTTACAAGGTGTTTTTCAGAAACCTTGTACAGGGGAATATCCTGTTTTTTACATCTGTTTTCTGCTCTGGGGCATCTTGTCTGGAACCTGCAACCAGATGTGGGATCCAAGGGATTCGGAGGATCTCCTTCGAGCGAATATGAGACAATATGTTTTTTTGGCCTCGGTTCAGGAATGGCCGATAACAGTGCCTTAGTATAAGGATGAAGAGGTTTTTCAAAAAGCTCTTCAGCAGAACAAACCTCCATAATACGACCGAGATACATTATCGCTATATCATCACTCATATAACCAACGACATTAAGATCATGTGATATAAACAGATAGCTCAGGTTTAGATGGGCCTGAAGATCCTTAAACAGGTTTATTATCTGTGCCTGTATAGATACATCCAAGGCTGAGACCGGCTCATCACATACAACAACAGACGGGTTTACACTTAACGCCCTGGCAATTCCTATTCGCTGACGCTGTCCCCCGCTAAATTCATGGGGATACCGGTCTTTCATCCCTGGAGATATCCCGACCATATCAAACAGCTCATTAACTCGTTTAGCCCTTTCCTCTCTGTCCATACCAAGAACACGCAGGCCCTCTTCTATTGTCTGCCCAATGGTCATACGAGGATTTAAAGACCCAAATGGATCCTGAAATACTATCTGGATTTCTTTTCTTACAGCCTTCAGGTCCTTTTCCGCAAGCCTGGCAATATCCCTGCCCCTGTACAGAATCTCTCCTCTGTCTGCATCTATAAGTCTAAGCAAAACAAGGGCAAGAGTAGATTTGCCACAGCCACTTTCTCCTGCAAGACCAAGTGTTTTGCCCTCCTCTATCTCAAGATCAACTCCATCAATGGCCCTCACCCATTTTTTGACCCTATTAAAAAATCCTCCCCTGACAGGAAAATATTTAACAAGTCCTTTTGTCCTGAGAATAATATCCGGTCTGTTATCCATCTCTTTAACGGGCCTGTACGACTGTTTTATGGTTTTCATCCGCAAATGGCCATCCCTGCATTCCCTGTGACGTCTCTACCGGCCTACCTATTCTACGGTGACAGTACAAGATGGCACCTTACAAGATGTCCATTACCACAACTGTACATTTCATCAGGAAAATAAACGGCGCATTTTTCCATGGAATCAGGACATCTTGGATGAAAGGGGCATCCCTTTGGTTTATCAGAGGGATCAGGGACCATTCCAGGAATACTGTAGAGTCTTTTCCCTCTTTGAGACCGGTCAGGAAGAGATGCAAGAAGTCCCCTTGTATAGGGATGCACAGGAGACTCAAATATCTCGGTAACACTGCCCTGTTCCATTACAGTGCCTGCATACATGACATAGACCCTGTCTGCCACATTGGCAACCACTCCAATATCGTGGCTGATGTACAGTAGAGACATGCCGTGCTGCTTCTGGATTCTACTGAAAAGATTCAGGATCTGGGCCTGAATGGTTACATCAAGGGCAGTGGTAGGTTCATCTGCAATAATAAGGGCCGGATTACAGGAAAGGGCCATGGCTATCATAACCCTCTGTCTTTGTCCACCGCTCAACTGGTGAGGATAGGCTGACATCCTCTGTTCAGGTGAAGGAATACCAACATCCCTTAACAGGTCTATGCACCTTTTATGAATTTTCTCTTTACCCACATTGTTATGAATCTTAATGGCTTCCTTAATCTGATACCCGATAGTAAATACAGGATTGAGGGAGGTAAGAGGTTCCTGAAAGACCATGGCAATGTGTCTGCCCCTGACAGATCTCATCTTTTCCTCGTCCAGACCAAGGATGTCCTGTCCCCTGAAAATTATCCTCCCTTTCGGTATTATGGCTGGGGGCACATGAACAAGGCCAAGAATGGAAAGGGCCGTAACCGTCTTTCCGCAGCCTGATTCTCCCACAATACAGACAGTTTCCCCATTCTTGATATCAAAGCTTACACCATCTACAACACGGGCAAAGCCACCTCTTTTTGAAGGGAAAAACACCTTCAGGTTTTCTACGGAAAGAAGGGGGGTACTCATCTGTCCTTCCTAAGCTTAGGGTTCAACATATCCCTGAGTCCCTCACCAAACAGGTTAAAGGCAAGCACTACAATAAAAATAAAAAGGCCAGGTATAAAGGTAAGCCATGGGGCATCAAATATAAAATTTTTACCATCTGACAGTATGTTCCCCCATGTGGCATGCGGAGGAGGTACCCCGAAACCCAAAAAACTGAGTCCTGCTTCAGTCAGAATGGCAGAGGCTATTCCTATGGTTGCAGAAACCAGCACAGGCCCAAGGGCGTTTGGCATCATGTGCCGAAATATTATCCTAAGGTTTCCAATACCAAGGGCACGGGCTGCCCTGACAAAATCCTGTTCTCTCAGGGACAGAAACTCAGCCCTGACAAACCTCGTTGTTCCCATCCAGCTTGTAAGCCCAATAACTATCATAACGTTATACATGCTTGCAGGCAAAAGGGCAACTACAGTAAGGATAAGGAAAAAGCTTGGAAAACACAGCATGATGTCAACAAGGCGCATAATCAGGGTATCAACCCAGAGCATACGCCCCTGGCCAAAGTAACCGGCTATCCCGCCCATAAAGATTCCTATAACAACCGATATGCCAACAGCAACAAAACCCACTGTAAGAGACACCCATGCACCCTGAAGCATCCTTGAAAACACATCTCTGCCAAGATTGTCTGTTCCGAATATATATATCCCCATTGGCGGAACTTCATCGGGCTGAAGAATATCGGTATTTGCCTTAGAAAATGGAGGCCTCAGCTTTTCCTGGAGTCTTATATGGGCGGGATCAAATACAGGCGTGCGTCCTGATGTCAGGACAAGGCCAAACAATGCAACAAGAAGAAAGAGAAAAAAGATGACAAAGCCCGAAAAGGCAAGCCGGTTTTCCTTAAGGAGCATGAAAAACTGTGTAACCTGTTTTTTCGTTTTACCTTTTTTATGTATGATATCAGCAGACATCTCTGTTTTTACAATGTCCATTTCTGTTCCCGCATGGCCATATTAATGGACATTTGAATAACGTTTGAATGTATCAGCTCAACAAACAGGGGCAGGAGGCTTTTTCTTACTGTAATCGAATTCTTGGATCTGCCACAAGATAGAGGATATCTGATATAAGGGTCCCTATAAGAACAAGCACTGCGGAAATAAAATTTACGGTAAGAATAACAGGGTAATCACGTGCAAGTATTGCATCGTATGCCATTCTTCCCATACCTGGCCAGGAGAAAATGGATTCAATGATTACAGATCCACCTATAAGACCCGGCAGGATCAGGCCAAACATGGTTACAAAGGGGAGCATGGCATTCCTCAGCGCATGTTTATAGTGCACTTCATCAGGGGGCAGGCCTTTGGCAACAGCAGTTCGTATATAGTCCTGTCCCTCCACCTCTATCATCTCACTTCTTACGTACCGCGAAAGCACCGCTATACCGCCGGTTGCACCAAGCACAGAAGGAATTAGCATATGCCATAAGCGATCCATCATGTAATGTAACTTAGATATACCGGATATGCCAAATGTCTCCATACCGATGACCGGCACATGGAGATGTGTTACCACAAGGATAATAAGAACATAGGCGAAGAAAAAACCAGGGATGGATATCAAAAGATATGAGGCAAAGGTGGTAACACGATCAAATCTGCTGCCACGTGATATAGCGGCATGTATACCCACAGGAAAAGAAAAAGTCCATGTCAGAATAGTTCCCAGCAAAAAAAGCGGAAGGCTGTTCAGAAACCTTATCCATATCTTTTTGAGTACAGGCTGACCATCCTTCCAGGAAACGGTCCTGCCGGTGAAAAGGTCCCTGTAGAATATACCGTACTGAACATACAGGGGTTTATCAAGATGGAACTGTTTGCGGAAACGTTCCAGCATTGCAGGCGTAAACTTGGGATTAAGGGGGTTTACCTGACTCGGTTTGCCGGGTGCAAGATGGATTATCAAAAAAGAGACCACAGACACCACAAAAAGGGTGATGGCCTTTTGCACAAGACTGCGTCCTATAAAAGATAACATCTGTTCTACCTTTGTGCAGAGAGTCCTTTCTCAGAGTGCTTATATTAGGTTAAACCTAATTAAATATTGCAAGAAGCAGCATCAGGATTCAGGTATTATTCGAATTATCCCTTGATGGAGCAGAAGCAGCTATCCTGTCTGTATACCAGTCAATCTGCCTGCATATACCTCTTATGATACGGACCTCCTTTGCCCGCAACGGGAGTCTGGAAAAAAAACGGCGGATATTAAGCAGCCAGCGCTCGGGGTTTTGCGGGTTGAGAAAGCCGATCTTTGTAAGCACCTCTCCCAAGTGATTATACATCCCCTCCAGCTCAAAGCTGTTTGCCAGACGGGGGACCGTCTCCACCGGGGTTTCCTGCCGTACCTTAAATATCTCATAACATATTATCATAACTGCCTGAGCAAGATTCAGGGATGAAAAGCCACCGGTTGGAATTGTAACAATAGTATGACAATATTTCAGGTGTTCATTTGAAAGGCCACAGTCCTCAGGCCCAAACAGAATGGCTATCCTGTTTTTCCGGGATATGGAAATCAGATTGGATGCAAAACGATCCGGCCCCGTGATGGCAGGCCGCATGGCGCCGATACGCGCGGTTGTTCCTGCAATGTATTCGTACCTTTTCAAGGCATCACTCAGTTTTTCGAAGACCTCCATTTCCTCGAGAATGGACACAGAATGTCCGGTGGCCGTCCTGTACGCTCTGTTTTGATCATAATTTTTTGGTCTTACCAGAACAAGGCGGGAAAGCCCCATGTTACACATGGCACGTGCGACAGAACCTATATTTTCCGGAATCTGGGGTTGTACCAAAACAATCGTAATGTTTTCCGTTTTAATTTTGAAGGGCATTACCGTAGATCAAAAGGCATACACGTACCTTTGCAGGATGTTCAATTTATCGTGAAGGCATACAAGATGGCAAACATATGACCAAGCACTCACAGTAGATGGAGACCTTTTACGACGCCATCATACCATGGAATTGCAATAAGCAATGGCTTTTCAACACATAAGGCCTTTTCAATATCCACATTATTGAAAACCTCTGCAAAGCTCTCCATGCCTGTTATGTTCCTTATAAAACCTTATACAGGTTTTGACAATTTTGATAACGGTCTCCTCATCATATATACCAGGCAGTTCTCTGGCGAGTGCAGGATGTCGTCCCAGTTTATCGCATAGCAGCACCCTGAACCCTGCTGTTCCCTTTACAATAGTTCCTGTAGGACATACATCTGTACATTGCCCGCACTTCATACACAGCAAATAATCAAATTCAGGTCTTTCAAGACCATTATTAATCGTTATGGCCTGTTCCCTGCATATATCAACACAGGCCATGATATACATTCCCTGTTTGTGGTTTCAGGGATACTGGTGCCAATAATGCCTATATCCTTTATCTGTGGTTGTGAACATGCATTGGGAGAGTCTGCAATAGCAATCCTGATTTTATTATGAGGTTTCAGCTTTCTTTTAACACGCTCACTTAAAAAAGCACGCAGATTCTCCTTTTTAAAAATATCTTCAAGCTGCGCAACAAGGTGATCGCCTTCTGCAGCCCGATTTGGACATCCATCCTGACCAAAACAGGTTTCAATCCTGTAACCCTGGATTTCAAAGTCCATGTCAGACATATAGGCCGCCTTAACCGCTTTCAGCTCTTTTTCTGCGCGTGGTGTCCATTCCATTGGTTGTATTTCCATCGAGGCCTTTGCATAAGGTATAGCCTAAACCGGCATGGCCGGATCCAAAATATCCTGACCACCCACGGATATGAAAATACAGACTGTGTTTTTTAACGTGGTTTTGTGTGTTTTCATGGTAAAACCTGCATAATCTATTTTCAAAAAGAAATTTATGCCTTTAATATCAACAAAATACAGAAATCTTGTGTTTGCATGACACACACTTGAATGCGGGCATAAACAGTTTTTGAAAACAGTCTACCCTTCAGGAGCGCCGATTTTACCGAATCTGCGTGGCAAGGACTTGAAGTATCCTGGTACGTCTGCACCCTTGCCGCCTTGCACCTGCTGCCGCAGACAGGTCTTTGGCAAACCTGATGCTTGCAGGATTTATGTATAATTTTGTGAATCTCCTTGAAAATATTGATTGATTCAGATAGACTTATTTAGGAGATCAACCCATACACTGTAACGGTAGTTTTATGGCATACATCACATGTCCATATCGGAAAGGGCGTCCACAGATTAACACCGCTGTTTGTGAAAGATGCAAACGCTCACACAGGTGCGAGAATTACAAAAATTACCGTCAACCCTCCCTCTTTTCCTATCATGCAGAGAAGAAAAAGACAGGGAAAAACCAGCTTAATCCATGTACAGACAGTATCCATTCACAAACATGAAGTCTCAGGGCTGGCCTTTCGCCTTCATTATGGCAAGAATAATAACTGTTTCTTCATCTTCTGTCCTTAATCTCTTCTTTTGTGCCCTGATATCAAAAAACTTCCCCGCCTGTTTAAAGAATTCCATGCTGGTCTTTTTGACAGTTTCAGACAGGATAACTTCTCCTCCAGGTTTCAGGTATTCCATGAACAGCTTTAACAGGTTGGCAAAGGTCTCTTCTTTATATATTACTTCAGAACCTATTATGTAATCAAACTGTCTATCCATTTCAGGTTTGTGCCAATCGAGATCCATAATCTTGAGATTGTGAGAGGCGGAAGAAAGATTTAACTCAGCGTTTGCCTTTGCAAAGTTAAGGGCATTTTCATCATGCTCTGTCATAGTGATATCATGTCCAAAAGATGCAGCTACAATACTGACTACCCCCATTCCTCCACCTATTTCCAGAAAGGATCTTTCAGCTTCCAAAGGCATACGTGCAACATAATCAGCAAGAACAAAAGACGTTTCCCATATCCTGGCCCAAAGAGGAAATTTATTCATCAGTTCCTTGGAATTGATAAACCTGTTTATAGTTTTTGGTACAAAAAACCTGAAATTTTTATCTCCTATCTTCAATTTCGAGACATCCGTTTCATATTTCCTCAAAAATTTGTTTTTTAACAATCAGTTTTCTCCTTCCATTCCCTGTCAGGTTTTCTATTTTGTTTCTACCACACCTGTTTATAGATACTATAACCTGAAACCTGTATAAACTATTTTCAAAAAGGAATTTATGCTTTTAATATCAGCAAATTACAGAAATATTGTGCTTTTGTGACATGCACCGATTTGTTAATCCATCTCTCTGATCATTCGTTCATATTCAGTATGGGAACCAATCCAAACCCAAATGAAATCCTGTCCGTCCTTGATTGCAAGGGCTCTATGACTAATCCCAACTCGAGCTGACCAGAAATTGCCAACTTTCTTGAAATGAAGAGAAGGGTATAAGGATTCCTTCTTGATCAAGTCAAAATTTCTCTTGGCTTTCTCTTGTAAGTTTTCCGGAAGCCTATTAAACAACCTCCAGAAACGGGCAGTGGCCTTATGCATCTACAATTCCTTCAGTCTTCCATCTGCTTTTTCAACAAGAGCTTCTTTGATCAAAAAATCTAACTTTCCTGATTTTGAGTTTTCTTCAATCTCTCTATCCCACCTTGCCCAATCTCGCTCATAAAACCATTCCCTTAATCGGGCGAAATCTTCCCTAGAAAGGGTCTCAATAGAAGACAATATTTCTTCCACGGTTGGCATAATCTACTCCTTTTTTTCACTCGATCAACATAGATAGTATTGTAAAAAGTCAAACCGATGGCTAAGTAAAAATCTTCATATACAAGGCATAGCGTTTGGGTATGCGTGAAGGCATACAAGATGTCGAGCGTATGGCCAAACGCTCACAGTAGATGGAGACTTTTTACGACGCCATCAACATAGAGACAAAAAAGACCTGTTCATATCTCTAATGCAAGGGCAATATCCTGTATTCCCATCTTCCTGATTTGGTTTTGTCAGATTCGGTAATCATCACCCTTTGAAGAGGTTTCTGTAGACTATATTTACAGTGTGGCATTATTATTAGTGTCCCTGGCTGAGCTTCCCCATAAATCTTTATAACCGGAACCCCCCTGTCTATCTTTAAGGATTCCGAAAGCACCTCAATTTCACTGTTGAGTGTTTCTATCTCACCTGTGATGTTATCTGTATCATTTTCAAGATCTGATATGATCCCCTCTGTTTTCTCTTCTTCGTCAAGGATGTTGGCCACATCCTTGTCTAATTGAGCGACCTTTAACCCGAGCTGTTTAACCGCTTTATCAAGTTTATTCTTTGATGCATTGTCAGGCATACCTGCAGATTGCTGCAATTTTTCCCGCAGCATCCTTTCCTCTACCATATATCTGTCCTGTTCCAATGCGAGTTCCCCAAGAGACGTCTCCAATTGATCCAGTTTTTCCTTTAAGCCATCAATATGTTCTATTATCTCCTCTCTTTTTTTCCTCTTTATCCTTATTTGATTTTTAAGATTATCTATTGCTCTCTGACACTTGAAATCAATACCAACAGTCAGGGTGCTTGGCCTGGCCCCCTCTGATCCTATATCATGTACAATAATCCCTTTTTTGGCAATTACCTCGGAATCTATGATTCTGCCTGCCTCCACAAGACACCTTCCATTAATCTCAATCCTGGACTCAATTATCTCTTTTTGAACAATCATGTTACCCAAGGCATCTATGTTTGAGTTGTGCACATGGCTGGCCTTCAGGTTTCCCTGAACCTTTACCTTTGATCCATAAATCCCTCCCATAATAACAGCGTCTTCTACAAGATCAACACGAGCCTCTTCCAGGCCATTTGCCCTCAGGCTCTTTGCCTTTACAATATATCCCTTTTGAACTATGCCTGAAACCTCAACATGACCATCAAAATCTATGTGCCCCGTATCAATGCATACATCACCTGCAACATTGATATTCGGAAACACAGAAATGGAACCATCTGCCATAAGCCTTGGCATACCATCACAGGCGGCAAAAAGCCTGAGACCATCATCAGAGACCATAACGCCAGTGCCGCCCCTCAGGGCAACGGCCCCGATTTCCGGGGGATAGCTTATATGACCAAAGATATCAGTACCTGGAGAGCCCTCTTTTCCTGGAAGTTTTTCCGCCAAAAGTTCCCCTTTTTTGACAACAGGCAATTTACCGCGATCCTTCCAGTCTATGGTCCCGTCTTCCCTTATTGTACCTATTCCAAGCGGATCCACCTCAAAATGATATATAATCCTGGGCGGCTGTCCCGGAGAAGATGTATTGCCTTTTGCAATTATCAATGGCCTTTTGTGGGCAGTTCCGGATTCAAGAAAATCCTTTATCCGACCTTTATCTACAATGCCAAATATAATCCCCTTTTTTTCAAGAAATGAAATTATGTCATCGGGTGTTAAATCCGATGATCCTTCCTTTGTTAATAGCAGGGACGCAAAGAGATTGTTTTCTGAAACCTTTAATCTGAATGGCCTGACCTCTTTGGATAGGATCTCCTCTTTTTTGGAAGGGAGAGAAGGGGGCGATGCCTTTTTTTGAGTAGAAGATGAATGACTTTTTGGTTCTCTGTGAGATTGGGTTTCCACATCATAATTGTTTTGTATTGCCAGAACTTCCTCAATCTGCCTCTGGGTCATTGCCTTCATACGTACAAGTATCTTGCCGATTGGTGCATAGACCCTCGATTTTTTATATACGAGTTTTTGGACATGCAGGGCCTTTTGCAGGGTCTTTTCACTGACAAAATTTTTGTAAACGGCAATATCTCCAAACCTTTTGCTTTTGGGGCCTTTGTTTTCCACTGAACCTCCTCAAGTTGTGTATCAGCAATGACAAACTTGCAAAACCTGTGAAGTTCCCTTATAAATCGGCATGGCCGGATTCAAACCTGCCTGTGCATCAACGCATCTGCCTGTGCGCCAACGCATCTGCCTGTGCGCCAACGCACGCAGAC
>JAGGTJ010000032.1 GCA_021163815.1 Deltaproteobacteria bacterium
TCTTTTTTCTCTCTTGTTTTCTCCTTACCTGGCGTGCTATTTTCATAAATGGGCTTCTCCTTGGGTTTGTTTTCTTTCTTTAAAAAAATTATACTCTGTTGGAACCCTTTTTGCGACAAAATGTTTAGATTTTCCCTAATCATTCCAATTGATTACAATGGTTACTCTGGGCTTAGGTTATAAGTATCACCAAGTCATATATTTTGCAATGCTTTTTTTATTTGTTCTCAATCTTGATGGCGTCGTAAAAAGTCTCCATATACTGTATATACTGCATCATAGTGTTTTGGTCATATGCTCGACATCTCGTACGCCTCCGCGCATGCTCAAACACTATACCTTAAGTGTATGAAGTTTTTTATAGCCATTGACTCGACTTTTTACGATACCATCAAATAAGGAGCGAAAGATTTGGATTGTGTAGCACTAACAGGGGCTACGGGATTTATAGGCTCTCACCTTGCTGAAGCCTTAATGAATTATGGTTTTGGAATCCGGCTATTCGTAAGAAGGAAGACAGGATTCATTGACAATATTGAGGCAAGGGGGGCAAAGGTATTTGTTTCTCGCCCCGATGACAGAGAGACACTTGAAAAGACCGTTAAAGATGCGGATACTGTCATACATTGTGCAGGCCTTACAAAGGCATTGCGTGAGCAGGATTATATCGATGTAAATGCAAATCTTACAAAAAACATCCTTGATTTGCTTGACAGACAGCAGAAATTCATATTTCTTAGCTCCCAGGCGGCATCCGGCCCATCCAACAATGATATCCCTATAGATGAAAACACTCCTCAGGCACCAATCACATATTATGGCAAAAGCAAGTTGATGGCCGAATGCTACATCGAAAAATGGGCACAGAGAGAACATGGCAGGTATACCATCCTCAGGCCAAGTGTTGTATATGGGCCAAGGGAACGGGATATGTACTGCATGTTCAGACTTATCAAACGGGGAGTTATGCCTTTGCTCAATGGAGGCAGGATGAGGCTGTCAATTATTCATGTAGATGACCTTGTAAATGCAATAATAAAGGCAGCCCTGACTCCCTGCGACAATCAGACCTATTTTGTATCCGGCGATAACGGATATTCGTGGAAAAAGGTCTGCGAAACCATTCAATGGGCAGTAAACAGGGCAAAGGTATTGAAGATCAACTTGCCTGTGTCTGCAATCTCTCCCATTGCCTGTCTTTTTGATACTGTTGCCCTTGCAAGGGGAAAACCTGCCCTGTTAAACAGTCAGAAATTGATTGAAATCAGGCAGTCTTCCTGGCTGTGCAGCAACAGCAAAATAAAAACTCACCTTAAATGGAAACCTGAGATATCCCTTAAAGAGGGGATACTCCGGACAGCACAGTGGTATTTTGCCCAAGGCTGGCTAAGGTAATGTCCACCCAACTGGTTTGTGGATAAATGCTACTACTTCTGTACATCTGCAACAATCCAGTGCAGCTCCCCGCCTGTTCCTGAAAGGCTTATCTTCCGCTATTACAAAACCTGCTGTTTTCACCATCCGTCTTATTTCATCAATAGACCTGTAAAAGGCCTTACCCCCTGTAATCAACAGATGGAGGTTTTCTATCCACATAAGCCATGGAAATCTTTTATCTTTAATCATCATTGTCTTGATCACAAACCTGCCGCCGGATCGCAGCACAGCATGGGCCATGTTCAGCTGTATCATCAAGATAATGAAGCATGTCCAGCATCATTACTACATCTGCCGGTACATTAAGAACCGGAATGTCAGGGGGCATCCCTCTTTTGATATCAGCTCTCTTTCCAAGCGCCAGGGATGTCACCTGGACCCTTTCAGGATCAGGATCTATCCCATAGATAAAGACATCAAAAAACTTTTCAACCACGAAACAGGGAGGAACACCATAGCCAATACCTATATCTATGATCCGATATGGTCTGGGGAGAGGGACAAAAAAAATCAGCCAGGTCATTGAACATGGGGCAAGCATTAGTTTAAATCTGGCAAACACCCTTGGATATGCCTCAATTTTCCTGTAATATCACAATACCCTTATTTGCCGCCCTGATCAGGGACTTTGCCCAATACCTGTTACCCCTTGCATGAACATGTGTATATGTGGCAAGTACATTTTTTACTATAATGCCATCCATTGAGCCATCAATACCGTGCCCGCGTCTTACCCTGAAGGCAAAAGATATATTTTTTCCCATTAAAATCGGTTTTGAGTAATGGAATTCATGCCCATAAACAAGCATACCCAAAGGAAAATAGGGATTGACTCTGTTTACTTCCAGGATACTGTAACCATGTCCCTGCGGGCGCCTTTTGAATTCAAATCTTGTGGGCAAGGCGCCTGTCATTGGATATTTCTGCCCGTTTACCTGCAGATCCGTTCCAAGATACATCAATCCCCCACATTCGGCATAAACCGGCAGACCCGTTTCTATCCTCTCTTTCAGACTCATACGGAAAGATATGTTTTCTGCCAATGCCTCCGCATGTGTTTCAGGGAATCCGCCTCCTATGTACAGGGCATCAACAGGAGGCAGTTCTTTGGCACTGATTGCACTGATCTCAACGAGATCCGCCCCCATAGCCTGCAACTGCTCAAGATTTTCAGGGTAATAGAACCAGAATGCACTGTCTCTTATAAACCCGATAACAGGGTGTGAGTGGCTTTTTTGCTGTTTTGCGTAAACGGGCGTATCTGTTTCCTGAAGGTCTATAGAACCAGCCTTTCGGGCAATCTCTAATATCTCTGTAATCTCAATATGTTGCTCAGCTATCTCCCGGATGGATGTAATTGATTTCATGGAGAGTTCTTTTTCCTGTGAGGGAACAAGGCCCATGTGCCGTTCCGGGAACAGGTTCTGTTTTAATTTGGGTACAGCTCCAACCACCGGTATGGCGCAATATTTTTCTATTGTCTGCCTTATCAATCCTTCCTGACGTGGTCCGGCTACCTTATTTAATATCACGCAGGCAATATTCAGATCCGGATCAAAGACCTGACAGCCCTTTAGCAATGCTGCCGCTGTTCTGGTCACCATTGTTACATCCAGTATGAGCAAAACCGGGGACCTGATAAGCTTGGCAAGCTGTGCAGTACTGTATTTGCCGTCAACATTGATACCATCATAGATACCCCTGTTTCCCTCCACAAGGCAGACATCTGCACTGCCTGAGTTAGTGACAAGAGAATTCAGGATCTCCTGTTTTGACATCAAAAAAGGATCCAGATTGTAACATTGACTGTTTGCTGCAACACCAAGCCAGCCTGCATCAATAAAATCCGGACCTTTTTTAAAAGGAGCCACATCAATTCCCATATTCTGCCAGGCGGATATCAGTCCTAGAGACAGGACTGTCTTGCCAGAGCCGCCTTTTAAGGCAGCCAGCACTATTCTTGGGGTTGTGTAATACATAAGATGAACACCTCTTAAGATTTGTTACCTAAACCGGCATAGCCGGATCCAAAACATCCTGGCCACCCACGGATATGAAAATACAGACTGGTTTTTCAACATGGTTTTGTGTGTTTTCATAGTAAAACCTGTATAAACCATTTTCAAAAAGGAATTTAGGTTCTTAATACCAGCAAGTTGTAGAAATGTTGTGCTTACATAACACAGATCAATTTGAATGCGGCCACAAAGGTTGCAGTTTTTGAGAGCAGCGCCAATTTTACCGAAACCGGGGACCCGCCCAAAGGGTGGGGAGTCCGAGTAAAGCGAGGACAATCTGCGTGGCAAGGACTTGATCGTAGTACGTCTAAAGCCCTTGCCGCCTTGCACCTGCCTGCCATCGGCAAACTCGATGCTTGCAGGGTTTAGGTGTTAAACCGGTATGATCGGCACAGAAAACCACTTTATCTGACCGTTCAGAAAAAATCGCATTTTTTTACGGGTTTGTCAAAATTGTCTGCACTGTTTTTTTCATTGACATTATTTTGAAATTTTTACTATAAACACAGTGAATTATTCAGAATCATGTCATTCTGATCGATAATTTTACCTAAAACCTGCATAAACTATTTTCAAAAAGGAATTTATACCTTTAATATCAGCAAATTGTAGAAATGTTGTGCTTACATAACACAGATCAATTTGAATGCGGCCATAAAGGTTGCGGTTTTTGAGGGCAGTGCCGATTTTACCGAATCTGCGTGGCAAGGACTTGATCGTAGTACGTCTAAAGCCCTTGCCGCCTTGCAGGATTCAGATTTGACTATAATGACTTAAGACATTTGCAGAATATCTGCACAGGTTTTGTTTTGTGTTATTAGTTCTATTATTAATGAATAATGAATATTGATGAACAATTTTATCGGGGAGGAGGTGACAAGATTCTCAGGACGTTGAATTCGTTAAGGTTTTACTCCTTAATTTTTTCTAAAATGTTATCAGAAGGAGGCTGATATAATGGCTTTTGAACCAAGAGAAGAGCAAACTAAACTGATATACGATGAGCTCCGTATTTATTCTGACGAGGAGTTGAATAACTACACAGAGGAAGAACTCAAAAATTTTAAATGCAAACATGATATACCGGACCTTGATGAAATGGAAAAAGGTCCCTGGCCAAGCTATGTAGCTGACGCCAAAAGAGAGGCCCTGCATAGAAGAAACCTTGCAGAAGACAGGATGTTAATACACAGAGATGTTGTAGAAGACCTGTTGGGGCAGGTACAACTGTCTTTTGATGAGGGCGAGACCCACTGGAAACATGGCGGTATTGTAGGTGTTTTTGGCTATGGAGGGGGCGTTATTGGAAGGTATTCCGATGTTCCGGATAAATTCCCATCAATCGCACACTTCCATACAATTCGTGTAAACCAGCCTGCAAGTAAGTTTTATGATTCAGATTATTTGAGGACCATATGCGACCTATGGGAATTCAGGGGCAGCGGGTTGATGAACATGCATGGCTCCACCGGTGATATGGTTATGCTAGGCACCTTTACGGAACAGCTTGAACCCATCTTCTTTGAGCTGACCCATAAACTACAGCAGGATATTGGCGGCTCAGGATCCAATCTGCGTACACCATCCTGCTGTGTAGGCAAGGCAAGATGTGAATTTGCATGTATAGATACCCAGGACATGTGTTATGAATTCACTCACTACTATCAGGATGAACTGCACCGTCCGGCATTTCCCTATAAGTATAAATTTAAATTTGACGGTTGTCCGAATTGCTGCGTTGCCTCCATTGCCCGTTCCGACATGTCCTTTATCGGTACATGGAGAGACCCGATACGGATAGATCAGGAAGCCGTGCAGGCCTATATAGGCGGAGAGATTGAACCTGCAGGGGGATCGCACAGGGGCCGTGACTGGGGTAAATTTGATATACAAAAAGAGGTCATTGATCGGTGTCCTACCCACTGTATGCATATGGAAGACGGCAAGCTTATGATAAACATGGCGGATTGTACCCGCTGCATGCATTGTATTAATGTTATGCCGCGGGCCTTGAGGCCAGGAACAGATACCGGCGTAAGCATCCTCTTTGGTGCAAAGGCTCCTATCCTTGAAGGCGCTCAGATGGGTATTCTTACCATTCCTTTTATGAGGTGTGAATCACCGTATGATAATATAAAAGAGGTTGTTGAAAAGATTTGGGAATGGTGGCCTGAGGAGGGTAAAAACCGTGAACGTCTTGGAGAGCTTATCCAACGTCAGGGCGTACGGAAACTGCTTGAAGTACTGGATATACCACCTATGCCACAGATGGTGAGAGAGCCCAGAAGCAATCCTTATATCTTCTGGAAAGAAGAGGATGTACCAGGTGGATGGGATAGAGATATTAATGATTACAGATCCAGGCACAAGAGATAGGAGGTAAGAGGAAGATGGGACTTTCTACTGAAAGATTTGGACTTTATAACCCAAAAAAACCAATGGAGAACAGACTTACAGACCTTGGCCCGAGGCATTTTTGGCAATATTTTCCGCCAGTTATTAAAAATAATTATGGCAAATGGAAGTATCATGAGATACTTGAACCAGGCATACTTGTTCATGTATCAGAAACAGGAGACAAGGTCTTCACGATAAGGTGCGGTGGATGTCGCTTTATGTCTGTGGAACATGTCCGTGAAATCTGTGAAATTGCAGATAAACACTGTGACGGTTATGTGCGCTTTACCACACGTAACAACATAGAATTTATGGTAGATTCTCAGGATAAGATGGAGGCCCTGAAAAAGGACCTTATGAGCCGCAAACATGTATCCGGCAGCTATAAGTTTCCCATTGGCGGTACAGGGGCAGGTATCACGAATATAGTGCATACACAGGGTTTTATCCATTGCCACACCCCCGCTACAGATGCATCTTCGATGGTTAAGTCATTGATGGATGAGCTCTTTGAGTATTTTCAGGGCATGACTCTTCCTGCCCATGTAAGGGTATCTATGGCATGCTGCCTGAATATGTGCGGGGCTGTGCACTGTTCTGATATCGCCCTGCTGGGTTATCACAGAAAACCTCCTATAGTCGATGATGAGGTTATTGACAAGGTATGTGAAATTCCCCTTGTTATAGCTGCCTGTCCATTGGGTGCCATTTCTCCTGCCAAAAAACCGGACGGAGGAAAAACGGTTAAGGTTAAGAAAGAAAGATGTATGTTCTGCGGGAATTGCTATACCATGTGTATGGCTATGCCTCTTGCAGACGCTGAAGGTGACTGTGTAACTATTATGGCCGGAGGAAAGGTCTCGAACAGTATTAGTGCCCCGAAGTTTTCCAAGGTAGTTGTTCCTGCCCTGCCTAATAATTTTCCACGTTTCCCTGAGGTATGTGAGACGGTCAAGAGGATTGTTGAGACCTATGCAAAGGATGCAAACAAGTATGAACGTCTTGGAGACTGGGCAGAGAGAATAGGATGGGAAAAGTTTTTTGAAAAATGTGACCTGCCTTTTACCGAACATCTGATAGATGATTATCGGTTGCAGTATGATACCTACAGAACATCTTCCCAATTCAAGTTTACGGATGCCGCATGGGAGGTATCTAAGGCAATAGGTGGTATATAGTAATTGAGCAGACTTGGTGTGTAAGCACAACTGTTGCTCAGGGTGAAAGGTTTGGGATCCATTCTATTCACCCTGAGTCACAAAAGCCTCATGATTCAACAGGCTTGTTCTGTTTTTACCATGTACTATCAAAAAGGCGCAAACCGTAAATACCATAAGGAGCCTTAAAATATGGAAGAGATCAAAAAAGCAATTTTGGATTTTGCAGAAACCAGCAAAAAAACCAAGTTTTATTTTAAGGATATTGAAAAGGCAGTTAAAAAAGTAATTCCTGATGCAAAACCAAGGGAAATAAAAAAGGCCGCCACTGCACTGATAAATGCAGAAAAACTTATATATTTTTCCACGGGCAGCAGTACCATGTATGGATTAAAGGGCCGTGGACAGACAGAAGACCATTAAACTTTAAACTTTCAAACTGTATACCTATCGGGATTGATATTTGTTATAGTTACTGAGTTGAACACCATATACAGTAAAAACTTCCTGTAGCAGTTAATGCTTTTCGATATAGTAGGGTGCTTTATATAAAAGGGGCCGCTGACCATAATCAGGTTAAGCGGTTTCTTTTTTTATTATGGCCGGATTCAAAAATCCCGGTCACCCATGAATATAAAAATACAGCCTGTTTTTTTCAGCACGGTTTTATGTTTTTTCACGGTAAATATCTTTAAAGAACCTGCAAGGCTGCATAATGCCAGAGTTACAAAAAAGAAGGAATACGATCATGAAAAAACCTCAACCTTCAGAAGAATTTATTGCAGAACAAAGAAAACTCCTGAAAGAAAATCCTGAATGTGCTAATTCCAGTTACAACCTTGGCGTTGCCCTTATGCAACAGGGCAAACTGGACGAAGCAGCAGAAGCCTTTAATGATGCAATTGTAAATAGTGGCAGGATGTTCGAAGGATATGTCAATTTGGGATATATCTACTTTAAGCAGAACAGGATTGAAAAAGTTGTCGAGGTTAACAAAAAGGCAATTGAAATAGAACCACGATATGCACGAGGATATGCCAACCTTGGTTTTGCCTATTTAGAGATGGCAAAAACAGAAGAGGCTATAGATGCACTTAAAAAGGCAATTGAGCTTAATCCACGCATAATACAGGCATGGTGCAACCTGATCAATGCCTATCTTCAGGACGAAGATGTTGAAGAGGCTCTATCCACAGGAGAGCAGGCGCTGAAGATAGCCCCTGATTTCCCTCTTCTTCATAATAACATTGCCTTTGCCTATTATGTAAAGGAAGATTACAATAAGGCCATTTTTCACATAGACAAGGCAGTTGAGCTTGGTTTTGAACCACACCCCGAATTTCTAAAGATATTGGAGTCTTATCGTTGATATGGATTTTACTTACCTGTACGAACCTTATGAAGACCTTGTAAAAAAAGCAGATGAGGTGTTTGCAGAGGTCAAGAAACAATATCCTGAATGTGTAACTTGTCAACCCCATTGTGCTGATTGCTGTCATGCCGTATTTGGTCTCTTTTTGATAGAGGCAGTATTTTTAAGGATTTTTTTTGATCGGCTTGACGATACAGAAAAGGAAGATGTCCTTTCCAGGGCAAAGCTGGCCGAGCAGCAGATGGAACAATTGAATAAAAAACTGAATCTTCTCAAGGATGACGACGAAAAAATGACATATCTGATGGCATCAGAAAAAATCAGATGTCCTCTGTTAAATGACAGCAATGAATGCATCCTTTATGCACATCGTCCCATTACCTGCCGGGTATATGGAATCCCTGTGGCTATTCAGGAAAAGGCGCATATATGTCCAAAGGCACAATTTCAAAAAGGTCAGGATTATCCATTTTTTAATCTTGATATAGTGTATAGGGAATTATATTCGCTCTCCAAAGAATTGCTAAAACAAGTAGAATCCAGGGATATTAATGATGCATCACTTCTTGTCTCTGTTGCACATGTTGTAAAAACCCCGGTTGACAGGCTTATTAATGAAGGTTTTGCAACCACATAACCGTTTTTTACATAAGCCGTTACATATCAGTCCAACAAACAAGCACTTAATATCTCGGCATAAGAATCATTTTACTGCTCTTTATTGGTATTGAGCTGTTACGTCGTCACTATGATTAAATGGAATTGAAAAAAGACACATACACAGACCTTAAAATTGCATCCCTGATTTTTGCGGCAGGCAGAGGGAGCCGTATGAAAGGTGTGGAAACAAATAAAACACTGCTTCCTCTTGTGCCAGGAGAATCAATCATGGACAGGGAAAAAAGTCACCCAATCATCTGTGAGATTATAAAAAATCTACCTCCAGGCCCAAAGGCTGTGGTTGTTCATTACAAACAGGAAGATGTTATGAAGGTTACAGAGGGACTGAACCTTACATACTGCGAACAAAAAGATTTAAATGGGACAGGAGGAGCACTGTTTGCAGCAAGAGACTTTTTAATCAGTACTACCTGTGATCAGGTTATTATTACCATGGGTGATGTACCATTTGTAAAAAGAGCAACGTATGATTTGCTTATACACAGATTAGAATCCTTTGACATGGTTGTTCTTGGATTCAAGCCGAAATTGAAACATAAATACGGTGTTATAGAGACAAAACAGAACCAGGTAATAAAAATAACAGAATGGAAATACTGGAAAGATTATCCCAAGGACAGGCAAGACAGCCTTACCATATGTAATTCAGGAATATATGCCATCAAAAAGAAATTTCTCCTGCATTATCTTGATATCCTGAATTTACAGCCCCACATTGTTTACAAGGAGGTAAATGGTCAGACTGTAGAACGTAAAGAATATTTTTTGACAGATATTATAGAATATATGTATAGAGATGGACTGTCTGTTGGATATGTTCTCGCTGAAAATGAAGATGAAGTCATGGGAATTGATACCCCAGAGGCCCTTTTAAAGGCAAGAGAGTTATTTACTTTCCGGAAAGGATCACTTTAAGGGCATTGAGGTCGTTCTTCTGACCAAGGGCAATGAGCACATCTCCTGCTGTAATAAGTGCATCAGGAGGTGGATTGAATAACATTGATCCGTTTTGCTTCATAATTGCTACAATCATCACATTCAATTTTTGTCTGATGCCTGATGTTGCCAGTGTCTTTCCATGTAACTGCGACTTTTCTGAAACACCTAATTCTTCAATTCCCAATTCGATTTCTTTTCCATGTACTGTAAGTTCCAGAAACTCTGATACAATCGGCTTTGTAATTATGTGAGCCATCTTTTGGCCCCCAATGAGGTAAGGAAGAACTACACGATTCGCACCTCCCCTGATAAACTTATTGTAACTCTGTTCCTCCCTTGCCCTGGCCAAGATAAATATATCAGGTTTCAATCCCCGTGCTGTCATAGTAATAAACAGATTGTCCGCATCTGTGGAAACGGCAGACACCAGGCCCTTGGCCCTTATTATGCCTGCCTTTATCAGCACATCTTCCATAGTTGCATCATCGATAATGTACGGAACGTTTAGGTCGCTCAGATCTCTCTCTACATCAGGATCTTTGTCTATAACTACCATAGGGATCTTTTTGTATAGCAGTTCGTCAACTATGACCCTTCCAATTCGATCATATCCACATATAATATAATGATCTTTAAGTTTCTTTATCTTATGACCCAATTTTCTCCTTCCAAACAGATTTCGCAGTTGAAATTCAATCATCACTTGGGCTGATGTTCCAAGGGTATAACCGATTATACCCATACCCATAAAGATAAGGACAAGGGTAAATATCCTGCCTGTATCTGAAACCTTCCCGACTTCCTTAAAACCTACAGTGGTAATTGTAATGATGGTCATATATAAGGCATCTAAAAAGCACCACTTTTCAATGACCATATACCCTGCTGTGCCTGTTGCAATAACAGCAACAAGAATAATCAGACCACAAATAATATGTGTTAGGGCGGATGAAGAGGTTTTAAGGTCTGTTTTTTTTCTGTCTTGCATAATAATAAATAATATCACCTAAAACCCACCCACGGATATAAAAATACAGTCTGCAGTCTGGTTTTTCAACACGAGATTTTGGTAATAGCTCAACAAACAGGGGCAGGTTCGCTGTTATTCCCCTAATTATTGAGCTGATAGGGATTTTGTGTATTTTCACGGTAAAGGCCCGGATCTCACACATAAGAACATCCTAAGGATAAAACAATACAATGTGTAAAAACTCTGTTATTCATTGTCTGCGGATCTGGAAATCCATGGGATATTAATAGTTCGTTCAGTAGATGCCAGTCTCATGACATAAATTGCGCAACCAATAAGAAACAGATCAGAAATCCATGGCCCTATAAAAGGTGACAGTGCCCCTGTCTCGCATATGGTTCGTGCGCCTGCCATAGACATGTAGTATATAAAAAATATTACGATACTTATGCCTATTCCGGAAGACCTGCCTCTTGCCTTTATTTGTGCCCCCAACGGTGCCCCTATGATTCCCATTAAAAACACGGCAATCGGGATGGAAAATCTCTCACACAGTTCAGTTACTGTCTGATTGTATTTAACCGAGTTCTTAGGAAGAACCCTTATCTGTTTTATCAGCTCGCCAATATACATCTCTTTTGGTTTTCTTCGTATGGATTTGAGGGTATTCATTATATCTGTCAGCCCTACAGTCAAATCATATCTCTTGAATTTTACCGTACGGTTTGCCAGGACATCCCGGCTTGTAATAAAGATGATTCCCTTTGTGAACTGAAGAGTAACACTCCTTTTTTGGGGATGAAACAGAATCATTCCACGTTCTGCGATGATTGTGTTTACAAACATGGGATCCCGCATATCTGTCACAAAAACATCTTTCATAGATTTGTCCTTATCTGAAAAACTGTTCACGTAAAACACAATCTTATCAAAAGGTTCACTAAAGATATTAGGTTTAATACTCAGGCCTGATTTTGACTCAACGATCTCGAACAACAGGTTCCTAAATGATCTGTTTCCCCATGGCACTGCTTCAATACCGATCACCAATGATATGGCAAAACCAACAAGCGACAGGGCAATTACAGGGGGCATCATCTCGTAAAGACTTATCCCTGATGATTTCATTGCAACTATTTCACTGTTGGCAGAAAAGCGTAAAAAGGCAACCACTACAGACATGAGGCTGGCAGCGGGCAGACCAAATTCAATAACATCAGGCAGCAAGTAAAAAATCATGGCCAAGACATCACTTACATGTGCCCCGTGGCTGACTATCATCTCCATCACAGAGAGCATCCTTGTGCCTATAATCAGAAATATGCACACAAAAAGGCATACTATAAAGGTTGGCCATATTTCATTTATGATGTACCTGTAAAGAGTGATTTTCACGTACAATCCCTGTTGTTTCTATATAACCTAAGACCTGAGAGGATTCATTTCAATTTTGCCTGCACAAAGTGATATGTACAAACACCTACACAGATATACCCAAAACATAACCCTCGTATATGGCGGCCTTGGCATTTCTGACCTCAAGGCAATCTCCAATAAGATGGACATCAGCATCAATATTCTTGAGCTGATTGTAAAGTTCAGTATTGGGTATATTCCCTGTTGCCATAACAACACGTTGGGCTTCAATAAAAAAGATATCTCTTTCAGATCTTAACAGGATACCATCCTCTTTTATCTCCGTCAGTTTGTATCCTGTCTTGATATCTACCCCATACTCCTTAAGCTTACCCATCAACACCTTTCTTGTAATGCTTTCCAGTGTTCTAGCCAACTTTGGCATCTCTTCCACTATTGTTACAGGGCAGCCAATCTCTGCAAGATATAATGCCGCTTCACAGCCGGTAGAGCCCCCTCCCACTACCACGGTGGAAAGCCTTTTGGGACTGTCATCTGCAAGCACGTCCACAGCAACGGTAACAATCCTGTTGTTGATTCCGGTAACAGAAGGAAGAACAGGTTTTGATCCTGTTGCCAACACTATCACATCCGGTTTTTCTGCAAGCACATCATCCAGGGTAACATCATGACTCATACGGCATTCCACCCCATATCGTTTAACCTGTCGCTTTTGAAATTCAATCAGGTTTCTAATCTCCCTCTTGTATACTGACATGCTCCCGATTACAAGTTGGCCCCCCAATACACTGTTTTTTTCAAACAGGATAACATTATGTCCTCTTTTGGCCGCAACCCATGCCACATTCAAACCTGCAGGTCCTCCGCCCACTACCATGATTTTTTTTGGAGAAACTGCGGAATGGATAGCCATCTCCTTTTCCCTGCCCAAAACAGGGTTTACCAGACATTCAATCCGTCCGGAACGAAATATAGATTCCATACAGGTATTGCAGGCAATACATTTCCTGATTTCATCGAAACGACCCTCTTTAGCCTTCCTAGGCATTGCAGGATCTGCAAGTATCCCCCTGCCCATGCACACAAGATCGGCCTTTCCATCGGCAATAATATTTTCAGCAATCACAGGATCATTGATACGACCAACAGCCATAACTGTAATATCAACGGCCTGTTTGATCTTATAAGCAGAGCCTGCAAGACAGGCCTTTTTCATATACATGGGCTGACAGATCCATTCAGGCGTTGCATCGTTACCGGCTGAAACCTGAACGATATCTATTCCCGCATCAATAAGTATCTTTAATATCTCGATACTTTCATTAATATCCAGCCCATTGGGTACAAACTCCTGTGCACTGATCTTAAAAGAAATGGGAATATCATTCCCAACCCTTTTACGGATCTCCTGCACCACCTCCTTTGCAAAACGTGTTCTTCCCTCAATATTTCCGCCATAGCCGTCTTCTCTTATATTGGAAAACCTGGACAGGAATTGATTAATCAGATAACCATGTGCCCCATGAATTTCTATAAGATCAAATCCTGCCGCTATTGCCCTTTCAGCAGCATCTCCGAACTTGACAACAATCTGGCTTATCTCCGCAACAGTTAAAGGATGAACCTTGCCTTTTATTGTAGGGCATGGAAGTGGAGAAGGGGCAACCGGATTACCCTTAATAACCCTCGGAGAGGTCTGCCTGCCACTATGGTGAAGCTGAATACCGGCTATTATACCTTCAGACTTTATTACATCTGCGATTTTGGACAGCTCCCCTATGAACCGGTCATCGAATATCCTCGCCTGGTGTGGAGAAACAATACCTTCAGGAGAGACGGTAGCTGCCTCAACAATCATCATGGACATACCTGCACTGGCCCTTAACCTGTAATGTTCTATTGCTTCGTCTGTTACAGAGCCATCCTCGTGAAAGAGAAATGATGCCAATGCAGGCATAACAATTCTGTTTTTTAATGTGTGACCTTTTATGGGGTAAGGCGAAAAAAGATGTTTCATTTAAATTCTCCATATAAAAATAAGTTTCTCTTTATCTGCAAAAACATCATGAGGTATAATGAGGCTATCTGGTGCCCATCCACGAATCAATTTTGGGTGCTGGCGAGTTTCCAATCCAGAACAGTCTCAAATAATTATGCAATCAACATCTTGAAATTGATATTGAGAATAACTTTAGACCTAAACTGGCACCGATTTGAATGCGGCCATAAAAGGTGCGGTCTTTGAAAACAGTTTACCCAAAGAGGCACCGATTTTGCCGAATCTGTGTGGCAAGGACTTGATCGTACTACATCTGCACCCTTGCCGCCTTG
>JAGGTJ010000052.1 GCA_021163815.1 Deltaproteobacteria bacterium
CTATTTAAAATATTTATGTAATTATATGTGGTGTTGAGATTGTTTTTATATGGAGATTTTGATATTGCCATAAAATTTGTCGATGTACGGGTGTCTGTTAAAGTACATGTATAATGATTTGTTGTGTGTTTATAAATCTTGTGTTGGGGTATTAAACATTAAGGAGGATGGAAAGTTGGCTTTTGAGATTCCGAAACAGCCCTATTCAGGGAAGATAAGAGATGTTACTATAGGTGTAGATCCTATAGCGCTTACGGTTGGTGGAGAGGATGTTTATCCTTTTCATCTGTTTGAGGGGGATATGCCAAATGCTCCAAGGATAGCCATGGAGGTATGGGATTACGATCCTTCAGAAGAATGGCCGCCGGCTGCGTTGGAGCCTTTTAAGGATGTTTTATCTTCTCCTGACAAATGGGCGCAAAAGTGTGTGAAAGAGTACGGGGCGGATATCATTGTTCTTCAGCTTAAGAGTACTGATCCCAATGGAATGAACAGGGATGCCAAAGAGGCTGCCGAGATAGCCAAAAAGGTGTCTGATGCCATTGATGTTCCTCTTGTGATATGGGGGACTGCAAACAATCAGAAAGATGAAGAGGTGCTTACCTTAATTGCAGAGATGTGTGATGGTAAAAACATAGCCTTTGCACCTGTTGAAGAGGGTAACCATAAGGGTCTTGGTGCACGGGCGCTTGCCTATAAACATATTATTGTTTCATCTACCCCTATAGATGTTAATCTTGCCAAGCAGTTAAATATTCTTCTTGAAAACCTGGGTGTACCGGGTGACAGGGTTCTGATTGATCCTACAACAGGTGGCCTTGGTTATGGGCTTGAGTATAGTTATTCGGTTATGGAACGTATCAGGATGGCTGCCCTTACTCAGGGAGATGACAAGCTTCAGAGTCCTATGATTAATAATATAGGTCCTGAGGTATGGAAGTCTAAAGAGGCAAAACAACAGATAGAGGATGCTCCTACACTTGGAGATCCTGAAAGAAGGGCTATCCTGATGGAGTCTGTTGCTGCCGTATGTTATCTTATGGCGGGGTCGGATATTCCCATTTTAAGACATCCTGAGACAGTTCGGCTTATACGTTCTTATATAGATTTGATGATGAATGGTGGCAGTGCTTCGGATATTGAGGGAATAAACAAGCTTCTGGATATGCAAAGTGTTGATCTGACAACGCTGTCACCTGAGCCTGATCTTACAATAGAAGAGGCGGTTGAAAAACCGAAGGGGTCTGCTCCAAAGGCTAAGGTGGAGAAGAAGGCTGCACCCGCGAAGAAAGAGGAACCTAAGGTAGAACCTAAGGTAGAGGCTAAGGTAGAGGTAAAGAAGGAAGTAGCTGAAAAACCTAAAGAAGAGCCTAAGCCTGAGGTTAAAGCAGAAGATAAGGCCAAAATAGAGGCAGAGGCCAAGGCAAAGGCAGAGGAAGAAGCAAAGGCCAAAGCAGAAGCAGAGGCCAAAGCCAAGGCAGAAGCAGAGGCTAAGGCAAAAGCAGAGGCAGAGGCCAAGGCAAAGGCTGAGGAAGAAGCCAAGGCCAAGGCAGAGGCAGAGGCCAAGGCTGCTGAAAAGGCAAAACGGGAGGCTGAGGAACAGGCTATAAGGGAACAGAGGCAGAAAGAAAGAGAAGAGCGTATGGCCAAGCAGGCCAAAAAAGAGAAAAAGCCTGTTACCATGACCGCTTCCAAGACACAGAAAGGTGTTAAAGGTAAGTTGTTGAGTAAACTTAAGAGGCGATGATTATTGATTGTGTGATCTGGTCTCTTATTTATAACGTAAGGAGCGCTATGTCCTAACAAGTAACTATGAGGAGGAACCTCTGATGACTGAAGAAAAAAAGGATAATGTAAAAAAGGTGGTTAAGCTGGAAAAGAAGAAAAAGCTGGCTGATCCGGTCAAGGCCTCCTGTGATAAAGCATCACAGGAGATGATAGCAAGAGCGCATGAGCTAGATGTTGAAACGATCTTTGACAGAAATGAAACCCTGAAACCTTGTAATATAGGGGCACAGGGGACATGTTGTAAAAACTGTGGCATGGGTCCGTGTCGCCTTCCTCTTCCAAAAGGAGGGATAGAAGGAAAAGATGAAAGAAAGGGTATGTGTGGAGCAACGGCAAATACTATTGCTGCCCGTAATTTTATAAGGATGATTGCAGGAGGGGCGGCGGCCCATTCTGATCATGGACGTGGAGTAGCCGAGGTTTTTCTCTCTGCGGCCAGAAAAGAGACGGATGCCTATAAGATCAAGGATACGGATAAACTTATTGATGTTGCCAATGCCCTTGGTGTTGCCACTACCGTTGAGGTGGATGGAGAAGAGTTAGACAGGGATATTGATGAAATAGCGGTCGAGGTTGGAGAGGTAGCCATGAATGAATGGGGCAAATCAGAAGGTGAACTTCTGTATCTCAAGAGGGCTCCTGAGGCACGTTATGAAACTTGGAAAAAACAGGGAGTTCTTCCAAGAAACATTGACCGTGAGATTGTGGAGATTATGCACCGTACCCATGTTGGAGTCGATCAGGATTACAAAAACCTGATGAAACAGGGTACGAGAGCGGCTATTGCAGATGGCTGGGGCGGTTCCATGCTGGCAACGGATCTTCAGGATATCCTGTTTGGTACTCCTTCTCCATTGTTGTCGGAAGCCAATCTTGGTGTTATGAAGGAAGATTATGTAAACCTTATTATTCATGGTCATGAGCCGATTCTCTCAGAGATTATTGTGGAGGTTGCAGAGACTCAGGAGATGATCGACTATGCAAAAGAGAAGGGTGCAAAGGGAATTCAGTTGAGTGGTATATGCTGTACTGCAAACGAGCTGCTCCAGCGCCATGGGGTTCCTATTGCAGGAAACTTTTTGCAGCAGGAATTGGCTATAATCACCGGTGCCTGTGATGCAATGGTGGTAGATGTTCAGTGTATTATGCAGAATATTGCCAATGTTGCAGAATGTTTTCATACCAAGATTATTACTACTTCTCCTATCGCCAGGATGGAACAGGACAGTGTTGTTCACATAGAATTTGATGAACACCATGCCCTTGAAGATGCAAAACGTATCGTAAAACTGGCAATAGACAACTTTGAAAACCGTAAGGCAGAGGTAATGATTCCCAAACACAAGACACCTGTAGTGGCCGGTTTTGGTGCTGAGTCTACAGAGTACCACCTTGGTGGTACCTTCAGGGGATCTTACTCTACCCTTGTTGACAACATAGTTAATGGACGTGTCAGAGGATTGGCAGGTGTTGTCGGATGTAATAATGCGAGAACCAGACATAATGAGGGGTGTCTTACTGTTATAAAGGAGTTGATCAAAAATGATGTTCTTGTGCTCGTTACAGGATGTATGGGAATAGCATGTGCTGAAGAGGGTCTTTTGTTACCGGAGGCAGCCGCTGTTTACGCCGGTCCGGGTCTTGCTGAGGTATGTGAGACGGTAGGTATTCCACCTGTCCTGCATTTTGGTTCGTGTGTTGATAACAGCCGTATTCTTATTGCTGCAGCCGAGGCAGTCAAGGCAGGCGGCCTAAAGGATATCAGTGATGTTCCTGTTGCGGGCAGTGCTCCCGAGTGGATGAGTGAAAAGGCCATCAGCATAGGCCACTATTTTGTTGCATCCGGTGTTTATACGGTTTTTGGTGTAACTTTTCCGACATCAGGTGCTCCTGAATTCCAGAAGTATCTGTTTGAAGATTTTGAAAAGATGTATGGTGGTATGTGGGATTTTGAACCTGATCCTATAAAACACGCCCATAAGATGATTGCTCACATAGACAAAAAACGAAAGGATCTGGGTATTGACAAGGCAAGAGAACGTTTTCTTATGGATATAGCAGCTCGTCAGGAAGTTGAAAAGTAATCGTAAAGAGTTAGATAGTTATAAAAAAGTAACAATTTAACTACGATAACATTAAGGATTAAAAAGTAAATCCTCAACGAAGGAGGAAAGTATGTCTAAATTAATAGCATTTGCAGCGATTCAGGGTGGCTACAAGGTTGTTGCGCAGGCCGAAGGACAGTATCGCAAGGCCCTTGAAACATATGATGCAAGTACAAAGGTCGGTTTTCCTAATACTGCATATTATCTCCCTGTAATTTATTCTCTTTTTGGTATAAAGGTTGAAACTCTTGAGGATATGAAAGAACCTCTCGAAATTGCACGTGGCCTTTTGCCACCTCATATAAAAAATAAACACTGGTTACCATACCTCGGTCCCTTGCTGGATGCAGGAATGGCCGGTATTATATCTTTTGAGATTATAGAGGCCCTGAGATATCTTAACGAACCTGATTTTTATCTTCATGCAGAGGATCCTGATATAGATGGAGGCAAGCTTTGGCTTGGAGCGCCTGATGACATATTATTCAGGAAAAGAGGTGTTGGGTTTGTTGACGGTTCTACACCTGGGTTTGCTGCCATAGTTGGAGCTGCTCCTGATCCTGAGACGGCCAAGATGATAATTGAAGATTACCAAAAAAAGAGTCTTTATGTGGTCCTGGCAGCAAATCATAATGGGACAACCCTTACGGAACAGCTTATTGAGGCCGGCGTTCAGATAGGTTGGAATACAAGGATTGCACCTTTGGGTCCTGATATATCTTCGGCTGTATTTGCCCTTGGTTTTGCAAACAGGGTAGCAATGTCCTTTGGTGGTGTTCAGCCCGGTGATTACAAAAAAATCCTGCTCTACAACAAGGAGCGTGTATTTGCATTTGTAAACGCACTTGGTGATGTAGGTACCGAATGGGGTGTGGCAGCAGCCGGTTGCGTTAACTGGGGTTTTCCGACCATAGCTGATACGGACATTAGCCAGATACTTCCTACCGGAATATGTACCTATGAACATGTGGTATCTCCTGTTTCCCATGATGAGATATGCCAGAAGTCAATAGAAGTCAGGGGAATTAAGGTAACTGTAGCCGACATTGATATTCCATGTGCATTTGGTCCTGCATTTGAGGGCGAACGTGTAAGAGGGGCTGATCTTTACTGTCAGTCAGGCGGTGGCACAAAACAGTGCACAGAGCTTGTAAAGATGGCGGAGATGAACGAGATAGAGGATGGCAAGATTGAGGTTATAGGACCTGATATACCTGATATGAAAGAGGGTGATACCTTCCCATTGGGTATATATGTTCAGATCGCAGGTCGTGAGTTTCAGCCTGATTTTGAGCCTATTCTTGAACGTCAATGTCATCATCTGACTAACTATATCCAGCATATTATGCATATAGGGCAACGTGATATTGCGTGGGTACGTATAAGCAAGGCTGCTGTGGAAAAGGGCTTTACCCTGAGAGATATAGGTGTTGTTCTGCATGCCAAGTTTCATCAGGATTTTGGCAAGATTCTTGACAAGGTGCAGGTTACGCTCTTCACCAATGAAGAAGATGTTGCCAAAATGACAGAAAAGGCAAGGGCAGAATACAAGATGAGAGATGAACGAGTGGAAAAGATGCGTGATGAAGACGTGGAAATCTATTATTCCTGTACACTCTGTCAATCTTTTGCACCTAACCATGTATGTACTGTAAGTCCGGAAAGAACAGGGCTTTGTGGTGCGTATAACTGGATGGATTGTAAGGCCGCATATGAAATCAATCCTACAGGACCTAACCAGCCAATAGAAAAGGGAGAATGTCTTGATCCCAAGTTAGGCCAGTGGAAGGGTGTTAATGAATTTGTATCCAAGGCCTCAAGGGGGAATGTTGTTCGCTACAACCTGTATTCCATGGTACATGATCCTATGACTACATGCGGCTGCTGTGAGTGTATAGCTGCCCTGTTGCCTACATGTAATGCTGTTATGACAGTTAGCAGGGATTATCATGGAGATACTCCATGTGGAATGAAATTTACCACTCTTGCAGGTGTTATGGGTGGTGGAGCCCAATCTCCCGGTTTCATAGGTCATTCCAAGTATAATATTACTCAGGGTAAGTTTATCCTAGGTGATGGCGGGCTCTTGCGTATGGCCTGGATGCCCAAGATTCTCAAAGAGGAGATCAAGGATCGAATTATAAAACGCGGTAAAGAGTTGGGCTGTGACAATCTGTATGATATGATCGCAGATGAAACTATTGCCATGACAGAGGAAGAGGTTCTTGCTCACATGCAGAAGGTAGGTCATCCTGCCCTTACTATGGAGCCATTGGTAGGTTAGTAAATAAATATAAAAAATAATGCAGGCAGGATTAAAAAACTGCCTGCTAAAAAATCTGTTATGTTATAGGCAGAAAAGCAGGAGAAGGTTATGGGTTTAACTGGAATTCAAATTTTTAAGTTGTTGCCTAAGACGAATTGCGGTGAATGTGGAGTTCCGACATGTTTGGCTTTTGCCATGAACCTTGCCAGTGGTAAGGCAGAATTGGATTCCTGTCCGTATGTATCTGATGAGGCAAGAGAACAGTTAGCTGAGGCATCTGCTCCTCCTATCAGGCAGGTGGCCATTGGTGCAGGTGTAAGGGCCTTCAAGATCGGTGGAGAGACTGTTCTTTTTAGACATGAAAAGACGTTTTACAATCCAACCGGTATTGCTGCAACAATTGCGTCTGATACGGATGCCTCGGTTGTGGATAAGAAACTTAAGGAGTGGAATGCCTTACAGTTTGAGAGGGTAGGTCTGAATCTGAGACCTGAAATGGTGGCTGTTAAGGATGTTAATGGTGATGCCTCCGCATTTGCAAATACGGCAAAAAAGATTGCTGAAGAGAGTGAGTTCTGTCTTGTTCTGATGAGCGATAGTCCAGATGTAATGAAGGCTGCTGTGGATGTATGTGCCTTTAAGAGGCCTTTGATATATGCTGCTACAGAGGCAAATGTGGATGAAATGGGCAACCTGGCAAAAGAGGCGAATTTACCCCTTGCGGTAAAAGGAAATGACATAGATAGTCTTATTGCCTTGAGTGATAAGCTTACAGGAATGGGTCTTAAGGATCTTGTCCTTGATTCCGGGTCAAGAGAGCTTAAACAGTTGTTTGCTGATCAGGTTGCCATAAGAAGGGCTCCTTTAAAGGAGGGAAACAGGTCTTTTGGTTTTCCAACCATTACTTTCCCGTGTGAAATGGCAAGTAATCTTGATGTGGAGACCGTTATTGCTTCATTGCTTATAGCCAAGTATGCAGGGATTGTGGTTTTATCTGATTTTACGGGAGAGTCTGTGTTTCCATTGCTTTTGGAACGTCTGAATATCTTTACTGATCCACAGCGTCCAATGACCGTGACTGAGGGTATCTATGAGATCGGTGCTCCGGATGAAAATTCACCAGTTCTTGTTACAACAAACTTCTCACTGACATACTTTATTGTCAGCGGGGAAATAGAGGGTAGCAGGGTTCCAAGCTGGCTTTTGATTATGGATACAGAGGGACTTTCTGTTATGACGGCATGGGCAGCAGGCAAATTTGCAGGGGATGCAGTAGCAAGTTTTATAAAGAAGTCAGGTATTGAGGATAAGGTATCCCATAAGAAAGTTATTATCCCCGGATATGCTGCCTCTATTACCGGTGAGATGGAAGAAGATCTTCCTGGCTGGGATATTATTATAGGACCCAGGGATGCGTCTTTGATTCCAAAATTTTTGAAGGACATGGTGTAGTTTACCTTCGATGTGCTGATTTTGATTTATGTGTTGCTTCAGAAGTGGTATAGAATGTTGTCTTGGACCTGATTTTGATATTGTACCTAAAATCTTGTAGGCGTTGAGTTTGCCTTGCACCTGCCTGCAGCAGGCAGGTGCAAGGCAGCAAGGACGCAGACGTACTACGATCAAGTCCTTGCCACACAGATTCGGTAAACTTGGCGCTAAACTATTTTCAAAAAACGCAACCTTTATGGCCGCATTCAAACCGATACGTGTCATAGTAAGCATAACCTTTCTACAATTCGCTGATATTAAAAACATATTTTCCCTTTTGAGGATAGTTTATGCAGAATTTAGGTTGTAAATAATAGGACGTTTGGAAACAGGCAAATAAAAAACGGAGGGTGCCCAATGTTATTGATTGGAGAAAACTTGAATGTAATTAATAGAAAGATTGGAAAGGCCTTTAAGGAAAAGGACCCCGGACCAATTGTCGAAGAGGCAAAACGTCAAAAGGAAAGGGGTATGGACTGGATTGATATCAATCTCGGTCCTGCAAAAAAAGGTGGGCCGGAGTTGATGGAGTTTGTGGTAAAGACAGTTCAGGAAGCTATTGGGGATACTCCTCCTCTTGTTCTTGATACATCCAACATTGAAGCTATGGAGGCAGGGTTGGCTGTACATAAGGGAAGGGCAATGATCAATTCTATAATGTGCCGTCCTGAACGATATGAAAAGATGATTCCCCTTGCTGTAAAATATGATGCTGATATGGTGGCCCTTATGTGGGGACCTGAAGGTCTGCCAAGGGATGAGAATGAAAGGGCAGCATTGGCGGTTGAGCTGATATATGCTGCAAACGAGGCAGGTGTTCCCAATGAGCGTATCTTTGTAGATGGGATAGTTACACCGGTTAATATTCAGCAGCAGCAGGCCATGAGTCTTTTGGCCTTTCAGGAGATGTTGCAGGATATAGCACCTGGATGTAAATCTACATGTGGACTTTCCAATATTTCCAATGGACCCCCTGATCATCTGCGTCCCATATTGAATACAACCTATATGATTATGTTGGAACGTAAGGGAATGTATTCATGTATTGCAGATGCATATGACGATACCCTGATTGCAGTGGCAAGGGGAAAGCGTCCAGATATAGTTGAACTTGTCCATAAGGTAATGGATGGTGAAGAGATTGACGAAAAGTCACTTCCTGACAATCCTAATGGAAGGTGGACATTGGCAGATTATGTAAAGACTGCAAGGGTTATACTTGGTAAGACCTTGTATTCTGATTCATGGCTTGAACTGTAGCGATAGATCTTCTTTAAGGAAGCAAAATTTAGTTAAGGCATAAAAAGATAGCCCTTCTGTAATTTATTGCAGAGGGGCTATCTTTGTTTTACTGCTGTTTCAATTTTTTTGATTGTCTCTGAAATTTTTTCTGATGCAAAGTCTGTCTCTTTTTCTGTGTTGTACGTACTAAAACTGAACCGTACTGTCCCTTTTGCAATTTCATAGGGAACATCCATGGCGCTTAGTACATGTGAAGGCTCTGTGGAGCCTGCATTACATGCTGCCCCGGCAGAGGCACAGATACCGTATTTCTCGTCTATTATGGACAATAGGGCTCCTGCATCAATACCTTTAAAGCCTATATTGCTTGTATTTGGAAGCCTCATGTCTTTGGTACCATTAATTATGCTGTCCTGTATGTCTGACAGTATCCTGTTTTCAAACCTGTCCCTGAGTTTTTTTATCCCTTTGATATTGCCTGTCATGTTTTTATCTGCCAATTCACATGCCATTCCAAGGCCAATGATGCCAGCACAGTTTTCTGTCCCTGCACGGCGTCCTTTTTCCTGATGACCACCCATCAAAAACGGGAAATATTTTGTACCTCTTTTTACATAGAGAGCGCCTATACCCTTTGGGGCGTGAAATTTATGTCCTGACAGGGACAGCATGTCTATAGAGCTGTCTTTTAGGTTTATGGGTATTTTTCCAACGGCCTGTACCGCATCTGTGTGAAAATATATACCACGTTCTTTTGCCATACAAGCTGCCTCTTCTACAGGGAAGATCACACCGGTCTCATTGTTTGCCCACATAATGCTTACAATGACCGTATCATCGGTCAGACTTTTTTCGTACATATCCATATCCAATCTGCCTTCTGTATCTACAGGTATTTCTGTCACCGTGTAACCATTATTTCCAAGATAATTACATAGCATTCTTATGGCAGGATGTTCGACCTTGCTTATAACAATCTGCCTTTTATCTTTTTTAATATGCAGGGCTGACATAATTGCGGTATTATCCCCTTCTGAACCACAACTGGTAAATATAATTTCATCTTCATGTGCGCCAATAAGGTGTGCAACCTGTTCTCGTGCATATGCTATTTTTTTGGCAACATGACTGCCGAATCTATGTGAACTTCCGGGGTTGCCATAAAATTTGGTCAGGTATGGCAACATGGCATCGAGCACCTCTGGTGCTATCTGTGTCGTGGCATTGTTATCAAGATAAATGGTTTTCATGGGGTGTTTTCCTCTATGTTTTTATGAATCCTTCAGGTTTAAATAGACATTCCATAGCTTAATAACTGCATCTTTTAATTCCTGAAATTCATTATCATGAACAATTGGCGGCTTGTTTTGTAATGTCATTCTGTGAGTTTTTGATCTCATCGTTATATATGCCTCTTTAAGAATGCGACCTTCGTTTTTCTGAATGATTCCTTGATTCATAAGTGTCTCTATGAGTCGTACATTGTCTGTCCATTTTATAAGCTCATGATGTTTATGTGCATTAAGCAGAACCAGGTATTGTACTAAAAACTCTATATCCACAATACCACCTGTTCCCTGCTTAATATCAAACATGCCGTTGACATGTCTTTGCATCTCGTTGCGCATACGTTCTCTCATGCCTTTTACATCGTTTGATAATTCTCTCTTATCCCTTTGTCTTGATAATATCTTAAAACGTATGTGCTGAAAAAATCTTGTCAACATGGGATCGCCGCATACCGGTCTAGCCCTTACCAGGGCCTGATGTTCCCATGTCCAGGCATCTTTTTCCTGATAGGTTTTAAAGGCATCAATATTGGCGACCAATGTACCGGATCTTCCATTTGGACGTAATCTCATATCAACATCATACAGTTTTCCTGCCGATGTATTAACGGTAAGGATATGGACAATCCTCTGTCCAATCCTGGCAAAAAATGCTGTTTCATCTATTGGTCGTGCACCGTCCGTTGTTTTACCTACATCGCCTGCATAAAGAAATACAAGGTCAAGGTCAGACCCGTATCCCAGTTCAATACCTCCAAGTTTTCCATATGCTATTATAATAAAATTTGTCTGTGGTTTTTCGGAAGGATAAATAGGCGGTTGTAACAGATAATCCATAAGGTCTTCATCTGATATATTGTTTTTGTTTATATCTTGAGGTCTGCCGTGTCTGTCTGCCATATGAGACCATGCCATATCAAAGACCTTGTCTAATACAACCTCTGCAACGTCTGTAAGGTGATCACTGACTTTCATTAATGGGACAGCATTGCTTATATCTGCTGCGGCTATACGTAATACATTGGAATGTTTAAATATGTTAAGATTTATTATCCGGTTCTCATCATCTTTGTCAGGGATATGTTCCAACCTTTGATAAATATCTTTTTCAAGCTCTTCTCTGTTGGGAGGTCTATACAGGCTACGGGGGTCAATCAGTTCATCCAACAGTACGGGATGTTTTGCAAGATATGATATTATCCATGGGCTGGCGGCAGCAAGGTTGACAAGATGAACGATTGTGTCCTGATTTTCAAGAAACAGAGAAAGATAGTTGGTTCTTCTTTCAATAATTTTAACAAGCTCTATTATTCGACTGAGAACAGGGGATGAATCTTCCTTTTTTGCACTTTCTTTAAGTAAGATAGGTATCAGACGATCTAAACGTGCCTTTCCTTCACTGCTGATAGCCCTGGTTGACGGTGCATTTTTCAGGTCATTGAGAATGGAAATAACTGAATCAGGGTCATCGAATCCTGCCTCAGCAAGAATTTTTTTTGTATGTTCATCTATCTCCGTTTTATACCATACGGTCTCTAATTTAGACCTGTCTTTATCAAGCTTCGCAGTATTGTGTTTCTCTGTTTCAAGAAGATCTTCAAAGTGTTCATGTATACAGGTTATATGTCGGGTCAATTCCTGTTTAAGACTTTCCCAATCATCAAAACCCATTGATATTGCAAGGCGATATCTTGAAATATCATCTTTTGGAATTACGTGTGTCTGCTGATCGGAAAATTCCTGTAACCTGTGTTCGACATTACGAAGAAAAATATACCCCTCTTTTAACTCATTACATGTTTCACGTGAAACATATCCTCTTGACGATAACTTGTTTAGTGCCTTCAGTAGGTTGGGTTCCTGAAGAGTGATATCTATTCCTCCCCTTGTGAGCTGAAACACATGAACAAAAAATTCTGCCTCACGTATGCCACCAGGACCAAGTTTTACATTCGTTTCTGATGTCCTGTATGTTGCTTCAACAGATATCTTCCGTTTCATTGTTCTCAGGGCATCAAATACGCCAAAATCCAAGTACCTCCTGTATACAAAGGGTCTTAACCTGTTTATGAGCATATCGGCAGATTTTTTGTCTCCAGCTACCCCCCGTGCCTTTATCCAGGCATAACGTTCCCACTCTCTTCCCTGTGTCTGGTAATAGCGTTCCATTGCTTCAAAGTCCATAACAAGAGGACCGCTTTTTCCAAATGGCCTCAGGTCTGTGTCAACGCGAAAAATAATACCTTCCGGAGACGAGGATCCTATAATCTTTATAATAGATCTGCACAGATTAACGAAAAAAATCTGGTTTGTAACAGGTTTTGAGGCCTGTGTATCTCCATCTTCAGGATAGGCAAATATAATGTCTATGTCCGATGAAAAATTAAGTTCCTGTCCCCCCAGTTTACCCATCCCTAAAACAACAAGATGTTGCTCTTTACCACTTTTTTTACCCGTAGGGATTCCTGATTTCAGAGATTGACGCTTATATAAAAAGGATGTGACAGAATCGATAATGCAATCTGCCAGGTTGGACATATCCTTTACTGTTTCGTGAAACCCGGCAATAGAAGATATATCCCGCCACGCAATACGTAACATCTCGCGTAATCTGAAACGGCGTAGTAAAAGAGAAAATTCTGTCTCGTTATTATGGTTGGAGTATCTGGACAGGATGTTGTTTAATCTTTTTTTGTATTGATCCCCTGTGTACTTTGAAGTCATATCTCCCGTAGTGAAGAGATTGTGCAGCAATTGGGGCTTACGTATAAAAGACCTTGATATGAAATCGCTCAAGGTCATTATATGTTTAAGTGTGTTTATAAAGGTAGGATCATCAGGCAGAGTTATATCATTATTATCTGCAGATTCACAAAGGGCCTTCCATTTGTTTTCTTTTTCTTTTTGAAGTATCTCTGAAGAATGGGATATCATATCTCAGGGGCGGAGCATATAAGGTCTTTTGCCTTTTTTGCGTTGGCCTTGCCTCTGGTTTTTTTCATGACCTGGCCTACCAAAAAGTCTACAGCCTTTGTTTCTCCTGATTTTATACGTTCAACCACCAAGGCGTTTTCTTTTATGACCTCGGTTATAATTTTTTTAAGCGTTTCTGTATCAGAAACGGGTTTTAAACCATGTTTTTCCACAATTGCTTCAGGGGAATCGTATGAATCTAACATCTCCTGCAGTACACTGCGAGCAATTGGTTCTGTAATTTCACCACTGGTAATCATATTTATAAGGGCAGAAAATCTGTCCGGTGTTATTTTTGTTTCGCTGAGAGCAGAGGAATTGTCGTTCAGAACCCGGAAAAGTTCCTTTATAATCCAGTTGCTCAGTTTCTTTTTATCTGCACACATAGAGGCACATGCGCTGAAGAAATCAGAGATATCTTTCTCTTTTGTGATAATTAAGGCATCATTTTTTGGTATGCCAAATTCCTGTATAATACGGTTAAGGTATTGATCCGGCAGTTCAGGCATTTTCTGTCTTAGACTATCTATAAAGCCTTCATCAATATTCACTTCAACAAGATCGGGGTCGGGGAAGTACCTGTAGTCAGGTGCATCTTCCTTGCTGCGCATCAGAAAGGTCTTTTTGGATGTTTCGTCAAACAGTCGTGTTTCCTGTTCTATATGTCCACCTGAGTTTAATATCTCTTTTTGCCGGTTTATTTCACTTTCCAATGCCTCCATGATAAACCTGAATGATGACATGTTTTTTATTTCAGTACGGTTGCCAAACGTTACCGTACCTTTTGGACGCAATGATATGTTTACGTCACAACGTAACTGACCGCGTTCCATCATGCAGTCACTGATGCCGATATACCTTAAAATATGACGTAGTTTTTCAAGATATGTCCGTGCCTCACTTATGGATCGTAGGGGATTATTTTCATGATCGCACACTATTTCAATGAGGGGCACACTGGAACGATTATAATCTACCAGACTGTAGTCGGCCTCTTCAAACGATTTGGATGAATGAACAAGTTTACCTGCATCTTCTTCAAGATGAATACGTTTTATTCCCACAGCATAAGGTTTTCCGTTGTCGCCCGTTATTTCCAGAAAGCCGTTTTCACAAAACGGGGTTTCATACTGTGATATTTGATAACCCTTGGGCAGATCAGGATAAAAATAGTTTTTGCGTGCAAACTCAGAGACATGGTTTATTGTGCAATTTAGCGCCAGACCAGCCATAACGGTATATTCTACTGCCTTTTTGTTCAGGACAGGCAATGCCCCTGGCTGAGCTGTGCATACGGGACAAATATGTGTGTTGGGCGGGGCATCATACATAACCTTACAGTCACAAAACAGTTTTGACAGGGTTTTCAGCTCAACGTGTGTTTCAAAACATATTATAACGTCATATTCCATGTTTTATTTTCCTGATTTTGTAAAACCTAAATCCTGCAAGCGTCGAGTTTGCCGAAAATGCAAGGCGGCAAGGGCGCAGACGTACTAT
>JAGGTJ010000048.1 GCA_021163815.1 Deltaproteobacteria bacterium
CTATGAGTTAAGGACCTTTCTCCATAAACACAACCAGGTTCTGAAAAGTTCTGTCCTGTTCTTACCATACTGCAAAAACTGTCTTTTTAACGAATCAGAATTCTTAGATGCAGTAAACCCCAAGATATGCATTATCAGCCATGGGCAAAGAAATCACCATACAGATCAATACAATATAGCTGTTAACCGGACAAACAACACATCATACAGAACAGTCCGGGTTGACATAGTCGGGGCAACAAAGTTCAGGGTTGGCAAAAACGGTTTACACCTAAATCCTGCAAGCGTCGAGTTTACCGAAGATGCAAGGCGGCAAGGGCGCAGACGTACTATGATACTTCAAGTCCTTGCCAACACCGCAGATTCGGTAAAATCGGCGCTCCTTAAGGGTAAACTATTTTCAAAAATCACAATCTTTATGGCCGCATCAAATTGATGCGTGTTATACAAGCACAACATTTCTATAATTCGTTGATATTAAAAGCATAATTTTCTTATTGAAAATAGTTTATGCGGGTTTTAGGTTACAGTCAGAAATAATGACAAGGAGGGCAATATTATGACAGAGACATCCACTAAAAAACCGACGATTGCTATACTGACAGGAGGCGGAGACGTCCCGGGTCTGAATGCCTGCATAAAGACACTGGTATACAGGGCACATGAAGAGGGCATAAGATGTCTCGGGATAAGAAGGGGATGGGCAGGTATCCTGGGATACAACCGTGACGATCCGGAAAAGACCCAAAACCTTATTGAGGAACTGAATCCGGCCATTGTCCGTACCATTGACCGTTATGGAGGGACATATCTCCACACCTCAAGGACAAATCCAAGTTCAGTAACCATCAAACGCGCCCCTGATTTCCTGAAAGGCTCTTTCAAAGACAAGGATGAGGTCAAGGACTTTACACCTCATGTCCTTAAAAATCTGGAGGCATTGAACATTGATACTATCATTCCAATTGGAGGAGATGATACACTGAGCTTTGCGGAGAGATTGCACAGGGAGGGTTTCCCGGTAATTGCAATACCAAAGACCATGGATAACGACGTGTTCGGTACAGACTACTGCATTGGCTTTTCTACTGCCGTAACAAGGGGGGTTGGTTTTATACATGCACTGAGGACATGCACCGGTTCTCATGAACGTATTGCTGTCATAGAACTCTTTGGCCGTTACTGCGGCGAAACATCCCTTATTTCTGCATATCTCGCCGGCGCTGACAGGGCTGTAATATCCGAGGTACCTTTTGATCCACAGAGGCTTGCAGACCTGATTATGAAAGACAAAAAATCCAACCCGAAAAATTATGCCATAATTACCATCTCTGAGGGGGCAAGGATGGTTGGAGGCGATATGATAATGTCAGGAGAATCGGATGCCTTTGGACACAGACGTCTCGGGGGTATAGGTGAGGAGACCGGCGCAATCCTGAAAGATCTGACAGGCGAAAATGTCCTGATCCAGAGGATAGCCTATCTTATGAGAAGCGGCGCTCCTGACTCACTTGATCTTATGGTGGCGTTCAACTATGCAAACATGACCATTGACCTTTTTCTAAAAAACACCTTCGGCCGTCTTGTAGCCTTAAATGGCGGCAAATACACCGACATACCTGTCAGTACGGTAACCACCGGACAAAAACGTGTCGATATAAGAGAGCTCTACGATATAGAGGAGTATCGTCCAAGGGTCATGCATGTGGGCGGAAAACCGATGTTTCTGTATTAAGGACTTTTAACAAAAAAAGTCCCGTAACTACTTTATGTTATTTGATATTTAACCTACACCCTGCAAACGTCAAGTTCGTTCCTTATAGAATGCGGCAAAGCAGCATAAACCAGCTTTTTACAACGCCATCAAAGGTTGTAAGTTTTTGAAAATAGTTTACCCTTAAAAAGCGCCGATTTTACCGCAGGGACCCGCCCGAAGGGTGAGAAGTCCGACAGGTCTTTGGCAAACTCGACGCTTGAAGGATTTATGTATTACATCTTATTTCCCATGGAGATCATAAAAACATGTTCAGTTTACATAAAAGAAAACCTACACGCAGGATATACATAGGCAAGGTGCCAATAGGCGATGGAGCACCTATTGCCGTACAGTCAATGACCAATACAGACACCAGGGATATTCAATCTACTGTCGATCAGATCAAAAGGCTTGCAAGATCTGGCTGTGAAATAGTGCGTCTTGCAATTCCTGATGAAGAAGCCGCACTTGCCTTTAAGAAAATCAAATCCCAGACAGACGTTCCTCTTGTCGCGGATATCCATTTTGATCACCGCCTTGCACTGAAGGTCCTGGAGGGAGCTGCCGATGGGTTAAGGATCAACCCCGGCAATATCGGCAGTCAGCAGGCCGTGGAAAAGGTGGTCAAAGCCGCTTCAGAACGGGAAGTGCCCATTCGTATAGGTGTTAACGCAGGCTCCCTGCAAAAGGATATACTCGCAAAATATGGGCATCCATCTCCTGAGGCGATGGTGGAAAGCGCATTGGTTCATGTGGGCATATTGGAAGCCAAAGGTTTTGACAAGATCAAGATATCCTTAAAATCATCCAATGTAATAAATACAATAAGGGCATATGAACTGTTAAGCGAAAAGGTAGATTATCCCCTGCACCTTGGAGTTACAGAGGCGGGGACACTGATTCCCGGTACTGTAAAAAACACACTCGGTATAGGCATTCTCCTTGCTGAGGGTATTGGAGACACCTTCAGGGTCTCCCTTACAAGAGATCCTGTTGAAGAGGTCAAGGTTGGCTATGAAATACTGAGGGCATTGAATATCAGGCACAGGGGGGTTGAAATAATATCCTGCCCCACATGCGGAAGATGTCAGATTGATCTTTTCAGTCTTGTAGACAGGGTTGATCAGGCCCTATCCGACATTACAGAATCGCCAAAGGTGGCAATCATGGGTTGCGTCGTTAACGGCCCCGGAGAAGCAAAAGAGGCCGATCTTGGCATTGCAGGCGGAAAAGGCAAAGGAATCTTTTTCCGTAACGGCAGGGTAGTAAAAAAGATACCGGAACAGGACCTGGAAAAGGTCATTGTGGAAGAGGTAAAAAAATTCATCCATAAACCGGCATAACCGGAATCAAACCTGCCTGTGCGCCAACGCATCTGCCTGTGCGCCAACGCATCTGCCTGTGCGCCAACGCACGCAGACAGGCGCAGACAGGCGCAGACAGGTGCAGATAGACGCGACAGGGTATCCTGCCCCAGTTTGTTGAGCTATCACATTATCTTCGATCTTTAAAAGACATTATCTGTAACCATATCTTCGGAGAACTTTTATTTATGAAATTTTCAGAATTTTTTATACCAACATACAGGGAAATTCCATCAGAAGCAGAAATAGTGAGCCATCAACTGATGTTAAGGGCTGGCATGATAAGAAAACTGACATCCGGAATATATACCATCCTGCCCATAGGTCTTAAGTGTATAAGAAAGATAGAGGGAATCATAAGAGAGGAGATGAATCGTGCCGGTGCCATAGAACTCCTCATGCCCGCTGTTCAGCCGGCAGAGCTCTGGAAAGAAAGCGGACGATGGGATTACTACGGACGGGAACTGTTAAGGTTCAAAGACCGACATGGGCATGAGGCATGTCTTGGACCAACCCACGAAGAGATTATAACAGATCTTGTGCGAAATGAGATTCACTCTTACAGACAGTTGCCTGTCAACTTCTATCAGATACAGACCAAATTCAGAGATGAAACACGCCCCAGATTTGGCATGATGCGATGCCGTGAATTCATTATGAAAGACGCATACAGCTTTGATACAGACGAGGATGGGGCCAATCACAGTTACGAAAAGATGAAAAGGGCCTATTACAGGATATTTAAACGTTGCGGACTTGATTTCAGGGCGGTAGAGGCAGATTCCGGCACCATTGGAGGAAGCTATTCCCATGAATTTATGGTCCTGTCAGATACAGGAGAAGACCAGATTGTGGCCTGCAGTTCATGCAACTATGCCGCAAACCTTGAAAAAGCGGAGATAAAAACAGAAGAAACAACTCCTGCGCCAGATATCCAATTAGCCCCGATAGAAGAGATAGCAACACCAAACGCAAAAACAATTGAAGAGGTAACAACCTTCTTGGGTATTCCCCCGAACAGGCTTGTAAAGACCCTGATTGTCAGATCAGACGAGGAAACAGTCGCTGTTTTGATAAGGGGAGATCATGAACTTAATGAGATAAAACTCAAAAACTTTCTTGATGCCAAGGAGATAGAGCTTGCAGATGAAAAAACGGTCATGGATATAACCAATGCCCCGGTGGGTTTTGCCGGGCCGGTTGGTCTCAAGGTCAGGATAGTGGCTGACATGGCGGTCAAGAATATGGTGAATTTTGTTACAGGCGGCAACAAAAAGGATCTTCATCTTAAAAACGTAAACCTTGAGAGAGACTTTCATGTCGACAGGTTTGGAGATCTGCGTTTCATTACTCCGGAGGATAAATGCCCGAGGTGTGGAAAGGAGATTCGTTTTTTGAGGGGTATTGAAGTCGGGCACATATTCAAGCTGGGCACAAAATACAGTGAGGCCATGAAGGCAGTGTTTCTTGATGAAGAAGGCAATGAAAGGCCATGTATCATGGGGTGCTATGGTATAGGTGTGGGCAGGTGTCTATCAGCGGCAATCGAACAGAATAATGATGAAGACGGTATTATCCTGCCTGTTTCCATTGCCCCCTTTGAAGTGATTGTCCTGCCGCTTCAGATACATGACCCATCTGTCAGCAAGGCGGCAAAAACAATTTACGAAGAGTTAAACAAAGAGGGCATTGATGTCATTTTTGATGACAGGGATGAACGGCCCGGGGTAAAATTCAAGGATGCTGATCTTATTGGTATCCCTGTACGTATCACTGTAGGAGTCAGGGGAATAAAAAAGGGAGAGGTTGAGGTCAAATTACGTAATGAGAAAGAGACAAAAACAGTCCCCGTTGACAGATGCTCCTCCTTTATAAAAGAAACCCTTAACAATCTGTATCATGAAGTATCTCCTATCAACCCTGAATTGCTATGATCAGATTAAACGACATAACCTCAAGAGTATGTGAATATCACCCCAATGCCAATGTGGAACTGATAGAAAAGGCCTATGTCTATTCCGCGCAGGCACATCAGGGGCAGATACGGCTTTCAGGAGAACCGTATCTGTCACATCCGCTTGAAGTGGCTAACATACTTGCCCGCATGAAGATGGATGTAGTATGCATTGCTGCCGGGCTTCTCCATGATACAATAGAGGATACAGGTGCCACCAAGGAGGAAATAACACGGCTGTTTGGAGAAGAAACCGCCAATATCGTGGAGGGTGTTACCAAGATAGGGAAGATAGAGTTTGCCAACCACGAATACAGGCAGGCAGAAAACATCCGCAAAATGATCCTTGCCATGGCCTCGGATATACGGGTTATTATGGTAAAGCTGGCGGATCGTTTACATAATATGAGGACATTGGGATTTCAGCCCGAAGAAAAACAGAAGCGTATTGCCCAGGAGACACTCGATATCTATGCCCCCATTGCCGGCCGGATGGGTATCTTCTGGTTAAGATCAAACCTTGAAGATCTCTGCTTTTACTACCTTGACCCGGAATCCTATAAAAAAGTCGATGCAGAGGTTGCCCAAAGACGAAGTGAAAGGGTAGAGTTTATAAGGAACGTAATCGATATACTCTCCCAAAAATTAAAGGAGGCAGGCATAGAAGCCACAATAAAGGGACGGCACAAACATTTGTACAGTATCTACAAAAAAATGGTCACGCAAAACCTGTCTCCCGGCCAGGTATATGATGTCCTTGCCTTTCGTGTAATAGTGCAAAACGTAAAGGAATGTTATGCCGCCCTTGGAATCATTCATTCCATATGGAAACAGGTCCCCTTGCGATTCAAGGACTACATATCTGTTCCAAAAGAAAACATGTACCAGTCCCTGCATACAACCGTTATTGGTCCTGTTGGACAACGCATGGAGATTCAGATCAGAACATGGGAGATGGACAGAATTGCAGAAGAAGGAATTGCCGCTCACTGGAAATACAAGGAAGGAGGAACTGCAAGCAAGGTAGAGGCAGAACAGTTTTCATGGCTAAGACAGCTCTTAGAATGGCAGAGGCACCTTAAAGATCCAACAGAATTTATGGAAAGTGTACGCCTAGATCTCTTTCCTAACCACGTCTACATCTTTACACCGACAGGAGAGGTAAAGTCCCTGCCAAAGGGCGCTACACCTATTGATTTTGCATACAGTATCCATTCAGAAGTGGGAAAAAGATGTATAGCCGCAAAGGTAAACGGCAAGATAGTACCGTTACGGTATGAATTAAAAAATGGCGAAACAGTAGAAATCATAACTTCTCCAAAGCAGCATCCCAGTGCAGACTGGCTGAATTATGTTCGTACACCAAGGGCAAAGAATCGTATAAGACAGTGGCTGAGAACACAGGAACGGGAAGAGGCCATAAAGCTTGGAAAAGAACTGCTTGCAAAAGCATTAAAACAGGATCATTTGAATCTCGAAACTATCATAAAAAAGGATACACTCCTGTCCGTAGCAAAAGAATTCTCCATCAATTCCACAGAAGACCTGCTGGCCCAGATTGGTCTGGGAACAATCTCTCTGCGGCACGTTGTCGGACAGATAAAAACACACCTTGGTATCAAGAAAAAGAAGAGACCGGGACTGGTTGAAAAGGCAGTTGATCGCATAAAATGGAGGAAAAAAGACAGGGGGATTAAAATCAAAGGAATAAGCAATGTCCTGATCCATTTCCCTAAGTGCTGCCATCCCGTACCAGGAGATCCTGTAGTGGGATATATAACACGAGGACGCGGGGTAACAATACATCACCCTGACTGTCCGCATGTGCTTGGTACAGACCCGGACCGATTAATAGAGGTATCGTGGGACCCTGCGGAAACAGAGACCTATCCTGCCAGACTTAAGGTTGTAAGTTCTGACAGCAAAGGGGTCTTGGCAGACATAAGTTCCAGGATAGCACAAAAAGATATAAACATCATAAAGGCAAGCGTCAAAACAACAATAGATAACAAGGGAATAGGAATTTTCACAATTAGCGTCAGGAATAAAAAACAGATACAGGATGCTATAGACAGCATAAGAAAACTTAAAAACATTATTACAGCAGAACGTATTTAGTTCCCATCCACAAATGGTCTTACGGACAGTCTTTTAAAAATTGATGAACCCGTAAAAATTACCAATAAAGGCAGACAGTAACGCGAGGTTTTCTATGAACAAAAGGATTTGCATTATAGATGGACAGGGAGGCGGTATAGGGGCCACCCTTATCAAGTATATGAAACAGGCCTTTGGTGAAACCGTAGAAATAATTGCCCTCGGAACAAACGGCATAGCCACCTCCCGCATGCTCAAGGCCGGTGCAAACAGGGGCGCAAGCGGAGAAAGTGCAATCTGTCACACGGTATTTATGACAGACTGTATTGTTGGCCCCATATCTGTAACCTGGGCCAATGCAATGCTTGGAGAGGTGACAGCAAAGATGGCAGAATCAATTATATCAAGCCCTGCCCAAAAGATACTTATTCCATTGAGCCAGGAGGCAGTTGAAATTGTGGGAATATTGGATGAGCCTTTACCTCACCTGGTGCAAAAAGCAGTAGAAAGAACAAAGGAGGTGATCGGGAATGTGTGAAGCCAATGTGTATATAGTCAAAGGAGATAAGGAAGAATTACTCATGGAATCTGTAGAGACTGCAAAACACATGAAAGATGATTCCTGGATATTTACAAATCTCTTCGGGGAGCAAAAGGAACTAAAGGGCAAAATAAAAAGGATGAACCTCGTAGACCACAAGATCCTGTTTGAACCACACAACAGATAAACCGCCATGAAGGACACATCCATAATCCCTGTTTCACACAGGGGGATATATAAAAACCACTTGTCTGCCATGCGTTAGCTGTCTGCATATCATACAGGCAGGCAAAACATGTTCACAATTTATGCCTTTTACACAATCTCCCGATTTTTTTCTGTAAAAGAGACTTGATGGCAAAGTAAAAGGCCCCAGATAGCGCAGAAAAGCTGAGGAATGAGGCATACATAGAAGTACACCGCAGTGACGAAGACCTTTTTACAACAACGTAGGTGGACCTTTTACGACACCATCAACGATTGGTTACAAACCCCTCAGGACCTTTGTTCTCTTTAAGCAAAATCACAGGCCTCCATTCAAGCCATTTATCTTCAGGTTTTTCGTACAAAGGAAAATGATAGCCATTAGGAACATTATGACCTGAAACCTTGCCTGTCTCTGTTTCAGGGGTTGCCATGGCAATTCCGCCTCCAACAATCGACTCAAGGGACTCCGTATCAACACTGATTCCTGAAAAAAGACCTGCCTCCACCCTGATTCCGCTGACATTCCAGAACCTGCTTTTATCCCTTACAAGCGGTACATACCTCGGAAGGATATTCACATGAACCCATACATTCCGTGCGGTAGGAGAAAGCTCATAACCGGTTACCTGTCCAATTCTGATCTGACGATAATAAACACAGGAACCCTTTTTTAACGAACCAAGGCTTGGGGCCTCCAGAATAATATTCAGGCCGCCTGTTACATCCTCCACATCAGGAGGTGAATCCATGACATAAATCTCATTGCACAAAGGGCCTTTGCCCGGAACAACCTCAAAATAAGGCCCCCCAATAACCGTATCAACATGCCTTATACCGGAAAGGCCAATTTCAGGCCTTACTATCCATACCCTTGTACCTTTGCGGAACAGGCCCCTGTAATTCCTGTCAACCAAGGCATCGGCAAAAAAAGCTCCTTTTTCCGGGTTGTATCTTAGATACTTCACCCTGCCTACATCCATACCATGATAACGTATCTTCATATCCCTTTTAACATGATATGCACTACTTAGCTGAATGGTTATCTTCAACTTATCCGCATCAAGAGCTGACTGATAGTCATCATAGAGATAAAATGTATGCCCTCCGCCTATTCTGCTGCCCTTGTCCAGTGTAAAAAACGCAATGCCTCCTTCAATTATAGTTTTTAAGGAACCGGTTTTAAGGTGTATCCCGGACAGGTCTCCTTTTACATCTATGCCGCTTATATTATAAAACCTGGTTGCACTGTTAATAAGATGGAAATACCTTTTCTTAACCAATACATCGATAACAACTCCCCTGCCCTTTTCTGCAAGCCTGTATCCAACCACCTCTCCTACCGCTACTCTCCTGTACAGTACAGGAGAACCTGCTGCTATGGATTTAAGATCTGATGCCCTGAGATGCAACAGATATCCATGCGACTGCAGAGCAGGAATGGCCTTTACGGCATCCTCATAGCTTTCATAGAGAATGAAGTGACGCCTTTTCTTGTGTATAAAACCTGTTTTTTTTGTCTTTCCGGGATTAACAAATGCCACACCTCCATCCAATATTGAACTTATCGTTCCTGTCTTGACACTGATTCCGTCCAGATTCGCATCTACTGTTATCCCACCCACCTTAAAAAACACGGATCTTGGGGTTAAAAGATGCGCATACCTTTGATAAACAAGGAGATTGGCCACAACCCCACTTCCCTTGGAATCAAGGTCAAAACCGGTTACTTCTCCCACCTTGAATCTCCTGTAAAGAACAGGTGCACCCACAGAGAGCGAGGTTGAATCAGATGCCCTCAACTTTAATGCAGTACCCGGTTTCAGGATCTCTTCAGCGTTGGGTTTATCCTGGGCAATAAAATGATTGCAAAAGGCACCTCTGCCAGGCTTAAATGTAATGTATGCGCCCTTGATGAGTGTTTCTGCATGTTCAATACCGGTAATTGAGAACTTTGGGCTGACAACCCAGAATCTTGTATGATCCTTGAGTATGAACTTTGCCTTTGGGTCTATAACGATAGTTGCCGTAACAGTATGCCTTTTATTCTGATTAAGCATAAGATCCGTTACCGTACCAAGCTCAAGCCCCCGGTATATCACCTTTGAAACACCGGCCTTAAGTCCATTAGCAGAAGGCAGTTTTAAGAACATGGTCAGGCCAAACCTGGCTTCATCAATGTCTGAATGGAGTATGAAGACCTGTCCATTTTTGGCCAAAGAACTGTTCCGGTCAGGGGTATAGAGCCTTATGCCTCCGTAAATAAGGCTGGCCAGTGTCTCCATATGAAACTTGAATCCGGAAAGATCACCACTTATGGTCAATCCGCTTGCATTACAGAATACGGAAGACTGTCTTACAAGATAGGCATATTTTGGTTCAATGTAGGTATCAATAAAAACAGTTCCATCTTTTTCAAGGGTATAGTTCTGTACAGCACCTATAGATATGCTTTTAAAATAGATGTGAGACCCCCTCTGAACAGAGCCAAGAGAATCGGCCCTAAGCTTTATATGGAGACCCGGCGCATTCGGAGGAACAGGAGGGGCTTCCATAAGACCATAAAACTCGACACAGGGCACATTTGAACTCCCTGGCCTTATACCAATATAGCTCCCTGAAAACAGGGTTTCCAGCCCCTTTATCCTGCCAGCCGAAATCTCCGGCTTTACCAACCAGAACAGTGTATCTTTTACAAGACTATGCTTGGCCTTGTTATTCATCTCTATGGTAAGGCTGACACTTTTAACATCAGGATCAATATTAATTTTTCTGACAATACCAACAGGAATACCCTTATAGACAACCTTGGTCTTGCCTGGCACAACCCCTTTTGCATTTTCAAAATGCACGGTTATAGAAATACCGGCATCCCGAACCGCCTTGTAGAGCAGCCACCCTCCAATAATTAGGGCAAGAATGGGCAATATCCATACAGGTGACAGAAAATGTCTCTTTTTTACAATGGGCTTACGCATAAATTATTTCTTAATTATTGATGAACCTGTAAAAAATCGAGTTGATGGCTAAGTAAAAATCTTCATATACAAGGCATAGTGTTTGGCCATGCGTGAAGGCATACAAGATGTCTAACGTATGACCAAACGCTATAACACAGTAGATGAAGACTTGGATTATAACTGACAAATATAAGAAAGGGCCTTTATTTGTGCATCAACAATCTTTTCAAGGTCCTGTCTCAACCCCCCTTTCACCCCGTTTAACTGTTCGTTTAGCCTGTTCTTAAACTCCTCATAAAATTTTTCCCTCATACTGAGGATCACTTTATCACTTAGAATCAGTTTTCTCAGCCACCGATGCAGAGCTACCTCTTTTAACCTGTCTGCGCCATACCTGGCAGCCATCAATCCCGCAACGCCTCCAGCCACTGCACCAACAACTATTCCCAAAGGACCACTGGCGACCAGGGCTACACCGCTGCCACCACATACCACACTTGCCAGGACACCTGACACGGCACTTGTAATAAGTGACCCAAACCACAAATAGTCCTCCACAGGATCAGGCAAGTCCAAAATGGTCCAATTTCCCGTCTCAATTCCCTCCCGTTCGCCAACCCTTTCTTTATCAACATCCATCCGATATTCTTCTAACCAGGCCCGGGTTTTTTCAACAACATCATCCAATAGCACCCTTGAAAAAATTTCAACCTTTTCTTTTACTATCCTTTCAGCAATGGGTGCAAAGTTCTCAGCCTGCCTGACAATTCTGCCTTCCAGATCCTTTAAGGACAGATCCCCCTTACTTTGTCTGAACTCTGTTATTACTGGCCTTATCCTTTTGTCAAAAAGTTCCATCACGATTTCCCGGGAGATGTTTCCGGCAGTCTTATCCATGTATTCTATCATATAGGGTTCAATCTCATTTTCGATAAATTCCGGCCTGTTTTTTTCAATCTTATCCTTGATTTTCACAAATCTGTTTTTAAGCGCGAAGAGCACTGACAACCCTTTTGCAACTGCGGCATAAGGCCTGGTACTTCTCACAATGTGAATGCCGATATGTCCAAGTTCCTTCCCTACAATATCTTTTACAAAAGGCCATTGGCTGCTACCCCCGGTCAAAATAAGATACCTTAAGTCTTTCTTATCAATGCCATCTTTCTCTAAGCCTTCTTTAAGCTTAGAACGAAACCATTCTATAAGATCGATTGACTTATCTGATCTGAACAGTTCTGGCAGTGACATTCCTGCTTTCAACCAAAAATCTAATAGGACATCAGAAGGACGATAGCTTTTGGCCCGTTTCAAAAAAATATCCCAGGTAATATCCTCTAACCTGCCATATTCCCACATCCTTTTGTGAACCACCTCGCTCCTGTTCCTCTCCATGGTTCTGGAAAAATATTCTTTAGCGTCCTTACATATGGAAAAGAGGAAAAATTCTTCAGATCTATCCCTTTTAAGTCTTTTCCCTGCAGAAGGGTTTTGATCTAAAAACCATTGAAAAAACAGATCATCAAACAATCTTCCCCCCAAATAAAAATCACCCCAGGAATATTTGTCCTCGCCATTATCCATAATCGTAAAATCGCAAGTGCCTCCTCCAAAATCAATAACAAGCCCGGGTGAGAAAATCGTGGAAGCAGGTATCTCCCTCTGTGCCACATGGTGAATGAGAGCAGCGGTTGACTCGTCCAGCAACTCTGTTTCACCATATCCTGCCTTTCTGACAACCTCCCTGAGGACAGTCTTAAAACCCTCGCTCGCATCGCTGGGAACACCAAAAACAACCTTCATCTCTTCCGGGGCAATGAAAATTCCGGTCTTTTCCGAATAACGTATGACGGATGAAAGGAAATCTACTGCAGCCTTTTTTGCCTTTTCACTTTTTGAAATATCCGGCTTAAACTGCATCATCAACGAAAACGACCTTCTCTCCTCTGATGATGCATCAGAAAACTCTTCTATTGCCTTATCGCCAATCAGGAATATTTCATCGTTCCTGTATAATACTGCAGTAGACAGCCCATCCCGACCTCTGCCCTCAAAATCAACTCCCTGGGGTAAAAGCTCATCGCACGGGCATATCGAGAAATAGGTATTTGTAGTTCCAAAATCTACCCCAAGCACCCTTTTTTCAGCAGCAGTCATTTCATCCTCTCTCCCTTCGAACAAGGCCCCTGTTTATAGTTTCGCCGTCTACAATCACCGGCCTTTTTACGATATTTACCCTGTCCCCCTCAACGACGTATCCATACGTATCAAACTGTTTTGCCATTTCTTCCGACCATATGACAGTTGTTTTCCCTTTTTTACCCCCTTCCCCTTTAAGGAATGCCGGCTCACCATCCAGCCCACCAAATCCGGCATTTTTGGCCTCCTGTATAAGCTCATACGCAACCAAGAGCAAATCATCCAATTTTGCAGAGTGAAGCTCGACTATCTTGGCACATAGATAGTTTATATCTTGATGAACAAGGTTTTCCGTTTTCCCGGTGAACTCTTTCGATAGCGCTAACACTGCCACTACTGTTGCGCTCCAATTACTTATAATCTGCCCTGCATACTCCGAGTACCTGTCTCGATCAAACCTTTTTCTCTTCTCGGACAAGTAGATGCACAACACAATAAATGGGTATATAATCAGTTTCCGAAACCAGTTTCCGCCTCTTTTCCTGAAAAAAGCCGTCATTTGTGCAACACTGCCAATCACTGCTGCACCCACAATACCATATTTTACTGCCCACCTCCGGGAGGCTTCCATGCAAACAAATACAAAAACAAAAGATCCAATTAATGCCCCTATGATCCGTCCCACCCCGGGCAATCCAAGAAGATATCGGGTGATGGGCTCCAGCACAAGCATACCTAAAAGGGCACCTATACCAGCAGCAAGGCCGAGCCGAATTGCTGAAAAGTCCACTGAAATAACCGGAGGGGAAATTGAATCGATGCGGATTGCCTCGTTCAAATATATAGTCAATTGGCCAAGTCTGGATTCCGGAATTTCTAATTTTCTGAGGACAGGTGGAGACAAAAGTCTCTTTTTCAATATATGCCAGGCATGTTCAGAACATATTCGAATCTTATCCTCTGTTGGGATAGAGTCTGGCGGCAAATTACTGAGAAATGAATCAAGCGCCTCCTTTTCGGCTTCAGCTATCTCTTTGCCCACAGCCTCCTTTGTTTCCTTTAACACCAAAACATCTGTCATAGTATCTATCCCCCGGTCAAATTGACAGAAAGGCTATCACCTTATATATGAAGATTTTTACCTATCCATCGACTCAACTTTTTACAGGTTCATCATACTTATAATATAGAAATTTATAAAATCTTTGTAAAACGCTCAGGTTTGTTCAATTTCAGGGAAAACAAACATCTTGCGGATATCTATAGGATCAAACTGACATGGCTCAGGCCAAGACCGACTGCAAACACACCAAAGGGGCAGCTCCCCCATGTAATCTGATCAGATCATTTAGCATTTCCGGCTTGAAAGGAGGCAGGTTTTATTCTACCATCTAAACCGGCATGGTCGGATCCAAAATATCCTGGCCACTCACGGATATGAAAATACAGACAGGTTTTTCAACATGCTTTTGTGTGTTT
>JAGGTJ010000068.1 GCA_021163815.1 Deltaproteobacteria bacterium
ATCTTTCGTGGATACTCTACTGCGCATGGTTGCGTGATTCTATGAAACATAATTTCGGTGAAACTTCAGCTGCTTAAAACAAGCAGTTAAAACCTGCGTCTGTTTACAAGTTGATTTTTGTCTCCTGTACGGCTCTTCAACCGTAATTTGTGGGAATCATAAGCTGAGACGGATACCTAGATACATACTGTATGTCAAGTTGGCTGAAGCATTTTTTGTGCCAAGATACTGCCCTGTTGAATTAACTTCTTTTTGCAAGTAGTTATGTTGTGATTTTTGATTGTTTGTATAATTTATTCGTATAACATGCTGCTTTTATATTATAATGCAAATATTGCTTTGTTATGTCTGTCCTATGGTCTTGTCAAAAAAATGGCGTTTGCAAGATGTAGCTTGTATAAATTTCACGGAAATTTAAACAATGCCCCATGTCTTAAGCTGAGTTATCATATTTTTTCTATGTGTTCCCGGCCAAAAAAACCGTCCACAGGATGGACAATAGCTGATACATGTGCTGTGTTGATGACATATGTAATCCGGAACATTGCCAATGAATTTTTCCGGCGGGGCCTTTTTTAAAACGGTGTTGCATCGCAGACATCTTGTAAACCATGCTGAAGGATCGAATTCCAGTTGCAGTTTTTCCTTGAGTTCATGTAACTGATCCTTTGTGTGTTCATTAAAAATCCATATGGCATCCCTGTATATACTGCTAAGCTCTTTATTCCTTGTTAAAAGGCAGCGCCCTTCATTTACCAGCCTGTCAATCTCTCCGGATTTATAGCGGCTTTGATAATATGAGTCATAACCTGTAACACGTAGCCATGTGGTAAGTCTGCCCAACATGGAATCCAACAGAAAACGCATTTTTATCCCTCTCTTCTGCATAAGATGTTAATTTATCGATCTGATTTTGTTATTGTTTTATTGTACCTAAAACCTGCATAAACTATTTTCAAGAAGAAAATTATGCTTTTAATTTGTTGTATTTGGGTGCCAAATCTCTTGTTAATATGGTATGAATGTGATCATATTAACTTTACCATGAAAATACTTTCCGAAAATTGGAGTATGATCGCGGATAAATGCGAAAAAACGAGTATATACGAGAAAAAAATAGATGACGTATTCTGTCGCCATTTTCATGTTCGGGGGTGACAAAAATTCTTTGTCATGAGCGTTTAGATCTTTGTATAAACAGGTATTATTCTTCTAAGCAGGATTTTGTAGTGATTGTATTTTTTTCAGTCTATTAGGTAAGGAGGAGTTAACAGTATGGCAAATGTCTTGTTGGAAAGAGAAGGTCATGTAGGGATTATAAGCATAAACCGTGAGGATAAGATGAACTCATTGGATATGGATACATTTGATGAGTTAGGAAAGACTATAGGGGAGGCAGCACAGGATGAATCCATACGCGTTTTAATAGTTACGGGGAAGGGCAAGACGTTTTGCAGTGGTCTTGATTTGAGTGTGATGGATAACATTCACAATATGAATGATGAGGATTTTCAGCTCTGGCTGCGTCATGCCCAGGAAAAGATATTCAATTTTCTTGAAGACATGGAAAAACCCACAATAGCGGCGGTAAACGGAGCTGCAATCGGGGGAGGTTTTGAATTGGCCCTGGCCTGCGATATTCGAATTGCTGCACCCACGGCAAAATTTAGCCTGCCGGAGGTAAACTTTGGCCTTATACCTGACCTTGGCGGGGCCCAGCGTCTTACCAGGCTGACAAATCCGAGCGTAGCAAAGGAAATGATATATACAGGCCGTATTATGGACGTGGACGAGGCCTTTGCCCTCAGGGTGGTGAATAAGGTAGTGGATGGTGCCAGTTTGATGGATGAAGCAAAGAATTTTATTGGTAACAAGGCCCCTATACCCCTCAGCCTCTCAAATGTGATGGTAAACAAGTCACTGGACAGTAACAACCGTACCGGTATGGTATATGCGGTTCAGGCCCAAAACATATGTATCAAGTCGAAGGATCACAAGGAGGCAGTGTCGGCATTTAAGGAAAAGAGAGAACCCAATTTTCAAAGCAAGTAATAACACCTTGAAACCCCTGCATAAACTGTTTTCAAAAAGGTATAGAAACACTGCCCTTGTATGTCTCCAGTTTGAGTGCGATCATAGATGTTGAAATTTTTGAAAACAGTTTATCTAAAGGGAACGCCGGTTTTACCGAATATGCTGTGTTGGCAAGGGGTTGAAGTATCGTAGTACGTTTGCAGCCCCTGCCACCGAAGATCTGCCTGCCGCAGGCAGGTTTGGTTTGAATCCGGTCATACCGGTTCAGTTCGTGTCTTTTTGTGGGTAAAGATTGCGGACCGGCGGGGATAACTGTTTTAAGGTAAGAGTCTTGCAGCCTGCACATCTTTCTAGTCCTGGCCATGTTCCTCCTTTTCCAAGCAAGGATGGCCCCCCCGATCTTTCGCACCTTTTTTTCAATACATTTATTGTATCAAGAAACTGTATCCCAGGTATAAAAACATTCACATAACTCATTTCCGTTTTGCCGGATGCCTTTGAACCTGGGCACATGGTATTCATGTTTGCGCTATTTTGCTGAAAACACCATACACTGCCTCCGCACATGGCCGAATTTGGAGTCTGAAAAGATGAAAGGGACAATTTTTCTGTAGCAGCCATATAATCATTAAGTATGTAAAGGGCCTGAAAGGGTACGCACATGATATATATGACATGTGGGGCTGGCAGTTCGGTATTGTCAAAGACATCCAATGGTGCGACATATACGCCCTTGCAGGTTCCAAAATCAAGCTTTGGCTTGTTTTTGGCAATTTCAAGGGCGTGTTCAGGATTACATGCATATCTAAGATGATATCTGGTATCCGCTTCTTTGTCTAATTGACGCCAGCCAAGTATTAGCTGGGCATTTTTACACAGACAGGCATCCGGTTCCATGAAGAGTGAATAACCGGCCTGACGTGCTATTGTTATATGTTGACATAAGGTTAGGCGTGACTTTGCCTTATGCGTTATCAACAGGTTATCTTTTTCAGAATCATCAAAAACAAACCTTATTCCTACCGGGTCAAAATCTATTCGGTAGTTCCATATCAATTCCCTTACTCCATCAGTGTAATTCATTGTCATATCCTCCACGGCGTTTGTTGCCTGTGCTAACGGTTAATGCCATCCGGTCAGTAGATCGAACCTAATTTCGGTCCGTAACAGAAGAAAAGTTTGTATCAGCTCAATATCTTGGGATGAGGAAAAAAATCTCTTACCCCCATAGTTTATTCGTTGTTATCCTCCTAATTACTGAGCTGATACAAAAATTTTTTTGATGCGATCCTACCTCCCCATTTTATTGAGTAGATGCCTTTTTGCCCAGTTTTTGTACATTATGCTGTTGTAGTACAGCCGGTAAAAAAAGGACGGCCGCTGCAAGTATGCAAAGACTTCCAACCACTGCCAAAAGCCCCAGGCTTCGAATACCCTGGTGATCAGAGATAATAAGGCTGCCAAAACCAACTGTTGTGGTAAGACCGGCAAGTATAACTCCCTTTGCCGTGCTGAATGGCAGTGCAAGGTTCTTTTCCGTGTTATCCATCTGTCTCCAGCGTTGTATTATAATTATGCCATATTCTACTCCTGCACCTACTATGAGTGGCAAAAAAAGACTGTTTGCCAGATTAAGGTTTATGTTAAATAGACGCATTAATCCCAGTGTCCATGTGGTTCCAAGTGCCAGGGGAACTATTTCAAGGAGAGTCTCCTTCAGATTCCTGGATGTAATAAGAAGAATAAGGAATATGCATATAACTGCATACATGGCTGCCTTCATGCAGGCATCCTTGAATGCCCTGGTAAAGACATAAAGCGTAACAGGGTCTCCTATTACATCCGAATTTACTGTCCTTAGGTCATGTACAAATTTTTTGAGAAAAGATGGTTCCCATATATCGCCATTAGGAAATATTCTTATAAGGTAATGTCCCTTTTTGCTGATAAACCGGCGTTTCAAGGTGCCTGGCAAATCACTTGGCCGCATTGGCCGTATATCTTTTATGTCCTGTTTCAGGGTACCCAGCTTTTTATCAAGGTCTGAAAACAGGGCAGTCTGGAATCTTGTTATAACAGGCAAGAGTCTTTGTCTGTTTACGGTAGAAAGATTACTGCAAATTTCATCTGTAAGGTATTTGACCTGCGTCATTTGTTCTTTGAGGGAGCTGTTAATTCCCCGATTGGAGGTCTCAGTGTCCATCATCTTGAATCTGATTTTATGCAGTATATTTTTTAGTTCCTGGATATTGACGGCCCTGTGTGTTCTTATTTTCATGTTTATATCTGAAACAAGGGGTTTGATCTCCTTCAGGATCTGTGTCTTTTCCTCCTGGTTTTCCGGAATGAGAGTTAATACACTCTGGACCTCAGAGACTGTATCGAGCCTTTCAAGGGCATTTGTTTCCCTTTTCACTTCCACGAGGGATTTCGCTATCATTGCTCCATACATGCTGGATCGTTTTGAATCTGATAACAGCTTTTTTTCCCACTTCACCGATTCGGCATTCTTTGACTGCAAATGCAACATGTTAAGGTCAAATTTGACACCAATGCCCCCCCATACAGACAGAATTGCACATACGAGACCGACCCCCAGGATAATACGGGATCGTCTGCTGTTCAGGGTAAACAGTACCCTGATTTCAGTATCAATAGGGGATGTCTTTTCCTGTTGTTTGTGCCTTGATTTGTCAAATACCATAACAAGAGCGGGAAGAAGGACAAGGGTTGTAATGGTAGTCATTACCATCCCTATAGCTGTAATGATTCCAAGCTCTACCAGGCCCCTGAACCCTGTAATTATCAGAGGGGAAAAGGAGAGGGCGGCAGTGAGTCCTGCGAGCATTATACCCGGACCCATTTTGGTCATGGCAGAACGGATGGCCCTGCCCTTAGGATAGTGATGTACTCTTTCTTCTTCCTGATATCTTGCAAGCCAGTGAATTCCGTAATCTATGCCGAGTCCCAATAAAAGGGGTGCAAATGTGATGGACAGTATGTTTAAATGACCAATAAACAGGGTGGTAAGTCCTGTGGTAATACACAATGCAACAATGAGCTCTGTTATTTCAATAAGGGGGCGTCTGATTCCTCGCCAGAAAAGGGTCAGCAGCAGGATAAGGCTTGTAAGGGACATAACCGTAGCAATACTCATGTCATGCAGGGCAACACTCATCTCGTCCATGTTCATGGCTTCCTGACCTGTAACTCCTACATGTACCCCTAGAAAGTCCCTTTTTGTACGATCAATGGCCCTTCTTAAGGCAACAAGGGAATGTTCCGTGGTTATAAAGCTGTCGGCCAGTCTTTCAGGAGTGACAAACATGAGCAGATATTTTTTACCGTTGGTCCATAAATATCCATCCGTGTTGTCAGGGGTTTCAGTAATAATATCTGACCATGGAGATCTAAAGGTTGTTTTCTTGAATTTAAGCCATCGGGACAACTCCTTGAGTATGTTAACAAGAAAATCAAGGTTCATGGGTTTGTTCTTCAAATTGCCTGAATCATTTTCATCAAGAAATCCGGTAAACAGATTACCTATCATTTTTGATGACATCTCTCGGTTTATCTCTCTGAACAGGGAAACAAGATCAGGAGATGATGCAATTGCCTGTATAAAATCATGGTGTTCTGCAAGGTTGTTTTTTATTTCAAGGAGTTTGTCTTTTTTCAGGTACAGAAGTGCCCACTGTTTGAAATCATCAGGGTAAACACGGTAAAATATCTCCTCGTATTTGTCCTTATCCTTTTTCAGCCGGCGGGCAAGGGCATTCAGGAATTTTATGGACCTTGCATTTTCTCTGTTTTCAACGGCAACTATAAAATTGTCGAGTTTATCAAACTGGTCAATATCTTCAGAAAGTTTTACGAGCCTGTTTTCAGGGGATATCAGATCTCTTTGATCCGTATAAAAATCCAGGTTGTTTATTGTATAAACTATGGATACCGCAGAAAGGAAGACGGCTATACCTATAATGATGAAGGGATGCGAGGTATCAATAATCAATATTCTTTTAAGCAGTTGTTGTACAAAATTTTTTTTGGACACCTTTATTTCCAGTCCTCCATTCCGATTGCCATATCAAATTTTGCCAAGGTAAGGTGGTAGTTAAACAGACCTTCGAGATAGTTACCCTCATTGCTCCCGTATTTTTCAATGGCATAAAGGAGATTGGCTGCTGTGCCTATTCCCATATCAAAATCGGAAAGTGCAGAGACGACCCATTTTCTTGATGCAATAACGGCCTTGTGATAGGATTCTACTGCCTTTTTCCATTCAAGTATTTCCTCATATAACTTGGTTATTTGAATGGGAATGTTCATTTCTGCCCTATACTTTGTGTATAAGAGCTTTCTGTACTCTGCATATGCCTTTTCTGAACGCGCCTTTTTTATGCCAAAGTCAAGATCCCATTTCAGGCCCCCCACAACCCCGACATATGAGTGGTTAAATTCATCGGTTATGTAAGAATTGTTAAACTTGTCTCTGCCTGGTGCACCTGCAAAGGATCCCTTAAGGGCGGCAAACAGAGATGGATATTTATCACTGTCAGTTGCCTTAGCCTCAAACTTTTTTGCCTCAACGGCTGTTTTGATCTCCCTGTAATCGGGGCGTAGTTGGAAGGCCTTATGAATGTACTCATTAAGGCTTTTCAGGGGACGCGACCTGATGGAGAGCCTTTTGTCAAGAATATCAAAATCCTGATCCTGGGGAAAACCGATTAATGCCTTTAATGCAAAGTATGCAAGTTTTTCCCCTTTTTGCGCCTCTGCCCTTGCCCTCGCAGTATCTGCCCTGTATGCATCAAGTTGATAAAGATCGCTTTCTGTTACATTCTCGGAGTTGTGTTTTAAAAGGCGTTTGATTCGTTGCTCTGCCTCGTCAAAAAAACTGTCGGCATTATTTGCAGCCTCAACCCCCTGTCTTGCAAGAACAAGGGCGTAGTATAGCTGTTTTATCCTTAGCGCAATTTCAAGTCTCTTTCTGTCGACATCAAATTCAGTTGCCTTCATCCCAAGACGTGCAGCTTCCCTGCGGTTTGAAATCTTCCCAAAGGTATATAAGGGCTGGGTAATTGTAAAATCCAGACGGCCAAACAGACCCAGATTTGAAAAGCCTGCATGGGGGGATGGGTCATGAATCCTGCCGACCCCGCTCTTGGGGTCAACACGCACCTTTGGTTTTTCTGCATCCGGTACCGGGCCGCCAAAGGCCAATATCTTGATCTGTGGAAGATTGGCTGCCTGTGCCTGAGCAAGATCGCTCTTTGCAGATGCTACACTCATCTTAGAGGCCCCTATCTCTGGACTCTTATGAATGGCCATATTGATTAACTGGTTCAGGGTAAAGACCTCATGTTCTTTGGTTCTTCTGTCAATTGCATTGGCCATGTTCACAACAAAAAACATGACAAACAATACAACAATAAAGGCAATAACCTTTCCTTTTATTAAGCCGATATTAAATTTTGTGTTCATTGAATCTTCTCCTTTGGGAGGTTTTGTAGATATTGTACGAAGATTTCCATACGATGTTTACTGTTGATGAATCCGTAAAAAGTAGAATCAATGGCTAAGTAAAAATCTTCATATCCGTAGGTACTTAGGATATAACCTCGTTAATTTTGGACAGTCTTTTTGTTGGGCTGATCTGATGTGATCGTAAATATTGCATAAATTATAAGACCAAACAGTGACCACAAGAGTTGATCTATCCTTAGTGTTATGCCATAGGTCAGACCAAGGGCTGCACCAAAATTTAAGGCCTTAAAGACAAAGAGTTGCGTTGCTTCAATAACACCAACATTGGTAGGAATGGCAAAGGCCATAAGTTCCAGCCAGGTAGACAGAAGCCATATACTTGCTGCCACGACTAGGGATGAATTGTTTGAAACTATGGATAAAAAGCACCAACACTGCAGTATGCCACAGGAAAACCCGGCAATATGCCACAAGATTGAAAAAGGCAAATCCAGCGGACGCTCTTTATAAAACAGTTTCAATCCTGTATCAATCCTGTTTATTGAGTCAGCCGCTTTTTTTAATATCTGTCCTCCTATCCGTTTTGTTGCAAACCAGCGTATGATTGCTCCAAGTTTCCCATGTCTCTGGATTATAAAAAAGGTTATCATGGCCATCCCCAAAACAGTACTTCCAATAAGGAGAAAACACCATACCCCCTTGGGGATATTTGCATTGAAGAGCAGAAGTAAAGATCCGAATACAACGGAGACAAGCTGTGAAGCTGCAAATGAAAGTTTATCTATAATCACACCTGTTACTGCACCGGAACTGCGGTGATTTAACGATAACAGGGAACTTTTGGTGACTTCTCCTCCGAGTCCTGCTGTTGGAGTTATATAGTTTATGGAAAACCCTGCCATCATTATCCAGTAAAGCCGTAAGAACGGCATTGATCTGTAGGGTTCAGAAAGACAGCGGCGCCATGCGAGTGTATGAAAGATATAGGCCAGGCCTTCAAGAAAGATAATGGGTATGATTCCCCATCCCAAAAGCATAAGATTCTGTCTTAAAGGATCCATGCCTATCTTGAGGATCATGGCTATCAACAGGATGATACCCATTATGACACATAGTAGATTGAATGTTTTCATGTTTGTTGTCTGATCCTGAATTGAACAGTCTCGAGTTGTCAACAGGTACCTGTCATATCTTGTAAGACAGGGAATTCCTGATGGTTTCAAAATTTGATAGTTTTGAAATGTATACATAGGGGATGCTGTTGATCCTGCAGGTTGGTACCCACCCGTGTACATGAAAGTACGGTCTGATCATTAAGCACTCTTTTGTATACCTTCATGATTAAATTTGATCTGTGGATAGGCACAGGCTGAAAAGATTCCTGACAATCCTCAATCTTTGGAGGGATGATTGTTTTCTTTACTGTGAAAACACACAAAACCATGTTGGAAAACCAGTCTGTATTTTCATATCCGTGAGTGGCCAGGATATTTTGGATCCGGCCATGCCGGTTTATCTTATCTGACACCATCCTGAATTCAAACTGCCATAGAGGTAGAGAGTTTGTATCATTCCTCTTCTGAAATTTCAATACTGTCTTTATTGTCAATACCTAAAATAGCTGCAGTTGATTCTGTTGGCAGTGTCTCCACCTGTTTTAACCTCCGTTCCATGACACGTGTCCTGACTGCGGTCTGATCAATTGTATTGGATGCAGCGTTCAACTGCCTTTTCACCTTTTTAAGGATATCTGAAAATTTTCCGAATTCTGTTTTTACCGCGGCAAGTACATCCCATACCTCGCCTGAACGCCTTTCGAGCGCCAGTGTCTGAAATCCCATACGCAGGCTGTTTAAGATTGCACAGAGGGTGGTTGGACCGGATATGACTACTCTGTATTTCTGCTGCATCTTTTCTACCTGACCTGGCTGGCGGAGAACCTCGGCATAAAGGCCTTCTGTAGGGAGAAACATGATTGCAAAATCCGTTGTGAAGGGAGGGAAGATATATTTTCCCTTTATATCTTTTGCGAACAGATCGATAGCACGGATAATACCTGCAGTCGCTTTCTGTATCATTTCAGTATCTCCTGCCTCAACGCTGTCAAGCAAACGGAGGTAATCTTCCTGGGGAAACTTGGAATCAATGGGCAGCCATATACATGACCCTGGATTATCGTCTGATCCTGGCATGCGTATGGCATATTCAACCGATTCTGAAGAATTTGGCCTCACCCTGACATTCTTTTTATACTGATCCGGTGTAAGAACATCCTCTAACAGTGTCTCCAACTGGATTTCACCCCATACACCTCTTGCCTTTACATTGGTCAGTACCCGTTTAAGATCACCTACGCCGGCAGCAAGGTTCTGCATTTCGCCAAGTCCGCGTTGAACTGCCTCAAGCTGTTTGCTTACAAGCCTGAAAGATTCTCCCAGTCTTGTTTCAAGGGTATGATGGAGTTTTTCATCCACGGTCTGTCTCATCTGTTCAAGCTTTTTTTCATTCTTTTCATGCAGCAGCCTGAGCTGGGAATCAACAGTGTTACGCAACCTTTCCATACTTGATTCATTGGAACCTACCAATTCCCTGATTTGTTGTGATACAAGATTGAGCTGATCTGTCTGTATCTTTCCAATCTCGGCAATAGCCTTTATCATGCTGTCTGTAAATCTACGCTGGTTTGCGGTTACCTCTTCTCGCAGATCCTTTGCGGTCCTTGCAGTTTCCTCCCTTATTTCGCGAAATTCGGTTTGAAGGAGTCTGTGGATCTTTTGCTGGGTATGTATAGCCCCTTTTTTTATAAAGATCAGTATAATAACGGCGACAGACAGCAGGACAGGTATTGCTATCAGAATTACTGTATCTGCTTCACTTGACAATAGAAATCTCTCCTCTTAAGAATGTTTATTTTACCGTGAAGATACACAAGGTTGTGCCAAAAAGCCAGACCGTATTTTCATATCCGTAAGTGGATAGGATATTCTGTATCCGGCTATGCCGGTTTAGTTCAGGTCTAAGGAAGCTATCGTATAAATGGTAACTGTCAGAAATTTTTGAATTTTTCAGGGATAGGAGAGACTCGGGGACATCTGGCAACAGGATTTGTATCAACAAGAAAGGGACATTGAAAAATCTTACTGAGGATTGAAGGCCTTACGATCTCTTGTGGAGTTCCTTTTTTTACCATGCGGCCGTCTTTAATTAGAACCATTGCATCGGAATACATGGCAGCAAGGTTTATATCGTGGGATACCATTATGATTGTAACGGATGTTTCGTTTTTTAAGCGTTCAAGAAGATCCATAAGCCGAATCTGATGTGCAAGGTCAAGTGAGGATGCGGGCTCATCAAGCAGCAGTATTTCGGATTGCTGGCAGATTACCTTTGCAATAAACATCCGCTGTCTTTCTCCTCCGCTTATATTGTTTATTTCTCTTTTGGACAAAGCCGTGGTGTCTGTAAATTTCATGGCCTTTTCAGCAATGATGAGATCTCTTTCTGAGTTCAGCCCAAGAATCCCCTGATGGGGGGATCTGCCGAGCAGAATGAACTCTTTTACGGTAAAGGGAAAGTCGGCGGAAATCATCTGTGGCACATATGCAACATGGCGTGCAAGCTGTTTGCCTGAATATGTTTTAAGGTTTTTCCGTATCAGCTCAATAATTAGGGGAATAACAGCGAACGTAGCGCTGAGGTAGGAGGCTTTTTCTGACGCAACTGCCGGGAGGGTGCCGTTTTTTTGTGACTTATCAGCGGAGGAAACCGCAGCTCGACAAAGTCGAGAATGCTAAAAGGGCGGGTGTCCTCCGCAGATAAGTCACTGAAGAGACCAGTCCGGAGGTCTGGAGCGGAGAAAAAAGCCTTCTGCCCCTGTTTGTTGAGCTATTACGATAATGGGGTCTATCCCGATCTGAAAGAAAACTTTCGGTTTAACAGTTGATTTTGAGACAGCAGCCTCTATTTCGTGTATTCTGTTTTTCATGTTGCAGACGATGGAATATGCCTTTGTACGTATAAGAGTTTCACCTATTCTTGTTATTGCATCCATTATGGAATTAAGATCTATCTGATTTACAGCATATACGGGAATGGACAGACTGCATAAACGCTGCACGGTCTGTATTGGATTACCGTCTTTTACCGCAATACACAGATCAGGTTTAAGTCTTACAATTTTTTCAAGGCCAAGCTGAATATATGAACCTATTTTTGGCAGTCTTACAGCCTGTGCGGGAAAATTACTGTACCTTGTGGCCCCTTTCAGACAATTCTCTCTGTGAAGATCGTATATAATTTCGGTAATACTTGGCGCAAGTGAGATCACCCTTTTGGGATTATCGGGAATCATCATAGTTCTTCCCGTCTGATCAGTTACTTTCCACATATAAGGGGTTTTTGCATAACAGGATGATGCATTATACATAAGTACAGACAGCATTAAAATCACTGTGAGCCATGCGGTAAACAGGGCAGAGGATATTGCAGGTGCAGACCGTTTCGGTATTACAGATTTGAAAGTTAAGTGTTTCTTTGCCGTGAAAACACACAAGACCGTGCTGAAAAAACCAGGCTGTATTTTCATGTCCGTGGGTGGATAGGATATCTTGAATGCGGCCATGCCGGTTTAGGTCATAAAAATTATCAGAACAGTGCGGCATGGTTTACCTCACCCCAGTTTACCTGCCAACAATGCTGCTCCGAAGGCCCCAACCATATGAGGGTGTTCCGGGACAAGTATCTCCGTTTTAAGGGTATCTTTCAACAGACGGTGCAGACAGGGGTTCTTTGCCACACCTCCGGCAAAGAGGATAGGTTCTTTGTCTGTTACCCTTTTGAGCATACTCACTGCGCGGCGCACCACGGATTGGTGCAGCCCCAGGGCGATATTCCGTCTGTTTTCGCCCTTTGCCACGAGTGAGGTCACTTCGGATTCCGCAAACACGGTACACATACTGCTGATCCGGATCTCTTTTTCGGCCATTAGTGCCTCCCGACCAAACTCATCTATGTCGTAGCCAAGGGTCCGAGCCATAATCTCCAGGAATTTTCCTGTTCCTGCTGCGCAGCGGTCGTTCATCTCGAACTTGACTACTCTGCCTGCCTTATTAATAGCAATGACCTTGGAATCCTGTCCCCCAATGTCCAGGATGGTTCTAACTTCTGGGAACAGTGCCTTTGCACCCACGGCATAGGCCTTAATCTCTGTTACCGTGGGTGTATCAAGTGTAAGTTCAAAAAGGTGCCGGCCATACCCGGTGGCCATTATGCGGTCATACTGTGTACCGTCAAGGAGTGTCCTGGCCTCTGCCATTGGGTCAAAACCGGAGTCGGTTTGTCTTGTCAAGAGGACACCATTGTTTTCCATAATCACCAGTTCAATGGTGCGCGAGCCGATATCAATACCTGCAAATCGCATTTAACTTCCCCTTTTTACTTGAGCTGTTCGATGAAGGCCTCTACCCTGGTTCTGAGTTGTTCCACATCCTCCATGCTGTAATCGGTTTCGATGCGAATTGTCGGGATATCTTTTGCCTCGAGGGCCCTTTCTACGGCCATGGCCTCTATGAGATAGGGTTGGCAGAACTGCAGGGTATAATGGATAACGCCATCTGCCTTATAGGTGTTGAACATTTCCTCTATATGACCAATACGATCGGGATTGGGCGTGAAGATGGCACAATCCACCTTAAAGTATCTGTCCACGATGGCCTCAATAAGTTCTTCCATCGTATCCCGGCTATCATCGGTCAGATTGCGGGTGCCTCGTTCCCCTACACACGATTCCTCTCCCACAATAACAGCTCCCGATGTCTCTATGAGCCACGGGAGTTTCCAGTTGGGAAGGGCCATGGGGCATCCTGAGAGCAGAATCCTCGGAGTTCCTTTTGGGAAAACGCCTTCATTGTTTTTGATCCGTTTCTCCATTTCGTCGCAGATTTTGCTGACCGAATCAGTAAATCGGGCCGGATCATCATAGAAAAAAATCTGATTGGCCAGTAAGGCATCGAGTCCGGAAATAGGTGATGGATCAGCCTTTCGCAGACTGGATAGTCGATGGATGGCCTTTCGTTTGTCGTTGACGATCCTGATCCCTTTCCTGAGTCTTGCCGCATCAATGGTAATCCCTGTGAGTTTCTCAATCTCTTTCATAAAACGCAGATATTCGGTTTTCAGAAGGTTTCTCCCCTCATTTAATTTCATCTGAGGGATGTCCATGACATAGAGATTGGGAACCATTTCATTGAGGACCTCATATGACTTTTTTTTGCCATCACAGGTGTTTTCCCCCACAATCATGTCTGCGGATTCGATATAGGGGCACACCTTGCCTATCTTGAATCCAAATGCAGATTTGATCAGTGAACAGGTGTTACGGGGAAGGAGCTTTTCCACCTCT
>JAGGTJ010000018.1 GCA_021163815.1 Deltaproteobacteria bacterium
GATATGAAAATACAGACTGGTTTTTCAACATGGTTTTGTGTGTTTTCATGGTAAATAACTCATTTTTTATGGCGTCATAAAAAGTCGAAAATCAGAAAGTTATAAAGCCAGTATATAAGGGTAAGTTTGTTGAACATCTCAATATATTGTGTTCCATGTTTTTGTGACATACTTTTTACAACGCCATCATCATTTGTACGGTAAATAAAAATGCAAACAGGAACATTATATGGAATAGGTGTTGGTCCGGGAGATCCTGAACTTATCACCCTCAAGGCAATAAACATATTACAAAAGGTGTCTGTAGTCTTTGCAGCATCATCAACAAAGAACTCATATTCTCTTGCAGAAAAAATCGTATCCCCTCATCTGAAAAAGGGAACCCCGGTTATTCATCTCGGGTTTCCAATGACACTTGAGAAAAAGACACTTGAAACAGCATGGCAGGATAATGCAGCAAAGGTAATCTCTGCAACAAAACAGGGAAAAGATGCCGCCTTTATCACATTAGGCGACCCCCTGATCTACAGCACCTTTGGTTATCTCATGGAGGCAGTGCAAAAAAACGATCCTGAGATATCAATAAAGATTGTTCCCGGCATTACATCCTATCATGCCGCCGCAGCAGCAGCAAAACAGGTAATAGCAAAGGCAGAAGAATCTTTTACAGTTATGTCCGGGGCACTCGGAGAAGGAAATCTGCAAAAGGCGATTGAAACATCAGACACGGTGGTAATGCTTAAGGTGTATCGCAAATACAGGGAGATATTGGACACCCTGACAAAGTTCAATCTTGCAGACCAATCTGTTCTTGTTTCAAGATGCGGTCTTGATGATGAAAACATCATAAAGGACATTGCAAAACATCGCGATATAATGCCACACTACCTGTCAATGCTACTTATAAGAAAACAGGACTGATCCGCATTCTGATTTTTTCGATACAATTGATTGTACTTACAGTATGCGGTATGGACATCTACAGGAATAAAAAATCTCCTGGCATCTTTTACATTCCTTGACAAGGTCTGTGGATAGAGAGATAATATAGGTGATACAAACAAAAACGGATAAACCAACAAGCCTGGGAGGTACAACATGTGTGAAGCGCATGCATTTATTCTGGAAAACGGAAAGGAAAAAAAGATTCTTGAAAGCGTTGACGTTGTAGAAATGGAGGATGACGAGGTCAAGCTGGTTAGTATATTTGGAGAGCAGAAGATGTTTAAGGGCAGGCTCAAACTTTATGACAATACCGAAGGGAAGCTTATCTTTGAGCAGTTGCAGTAAGACAGGTTATTTTTTCGGTGCGTGCTACACAAGTACAACATTTCTATAATTCGTTGATATTAAAAGCATAATTTCCTTTTTGAAAATAGTTTATGCAGGTTTTAGGTACAAGGAGTAGTATTTGGACATGCGTGAAGGCATACAGGATGTCACACGTATGACCAAAGACTACAACACAGGAGATGGAGACTTTTTACGACGCCATCGACCTTATTAAGGCACAGCCATACAGATTGTGTCATTACAGGATTCATTAAGGACAACACGGTTGCGGCCTGATTCCTTAGCCCTGTACAGGGCGGTATCAGCGGCCTTTATAACACTGTCTGCATTGCTGTCCTTCGCTGCACAGGCAACTCCGATACTTATTGTAACGGAGAGTGCTCCTTTTCGCGTCTCTATTACCTTTTTTTCAACATTTTCACGCAGCCGGTTAAACAAAGACAGTGTATCTATTTTCTTGTTTACAGGGATTATTGCAAGAAATTCCTCACCTCCTATACGGCCCAATGAATCATATTTTCGAAGGCTGCCTTGCAAAACATGGCTCACTTCAATTAACACGTCATCTCCTGTCTGGTGGCCGTATCTGTCATTAAACCTTTTGAAATGGTCTATATCGCACATGCCTACCATAAGAAACCCGCTCTGACGTTTGGCCCGCGATAATTCTTCACCCAGTCTGTCTAAGATGGCCCTCCGATTCATCAAACCTGTTAACGGATCATGAGTGGCCTGATAAATTAATAACTCCCTGCTTCTAACAAGCTCTTCCTGCAGTCCTATCATACGCACCCCGACGCCTATACGGGCCCTGAGTTCACCGGTATCAAAAGGCTTGCTAAGGTAATCATTGGCCCCTGCATCAAGCCCTGCTATTATATCGGTTTTTTCTCCTTTTGCAGTCAACATGATGATATAAGGCGGGTTATCGCTCTGAATATTACGAATCTTATGTAATACATCCAGCCCATCCATCTCAGGCATCATCCAATCCAGTATGGCAAGTCTCGGTGCATCATCATGTTTCATGATTTCCCATGCCTCTGCCCCATTAACCGCCTCAACCACATCGTACCCGCTTTTTTTCAACACACTGCCAAGAACCATACGGGATGTCAAATCATCTTCAGCTATCAGTATACGCATTTTTATGCTTTCCTGTTTACTGTCTTTTGAAAAAGATCAAACTCCGTCTTTACTGCAGTCATATGTGCCTTGACTGCCTCCATATCCCCCTTTCTGGCTGCCTTTTCCATTTCAAATGCCGCAGCACGCAACCTCTCTGCCCCCACATTGGCAGATGCCCCCTTGATGGTATGGGCCTGACGTTCCGCATCCTCCATGGCCTTTTCGTCTATATATCTATCCATGTTTTCTATCTGATGCGGGATATCGTCCAAAAAGCCCCGAAGCACGGTCTCCAAAAGTTCCTCATCATCCATCAGACGGGCCAATGTCCCCTCCCTGTCAAAGATTGGCAGCTCAGTATCTCCTTCTATGGAAGAACTCGTTTCTGTCTTTTCTTCCCCATGATCTATTTCGTTTGGAAGCCATCTATCGAGAATCTCAGCGAGGGCCTTTGGATTAACAGGTTTGCTAAGATAGTCATTCATACCTGCCTCAATACACCTTTCTTTATCTCCCTTAAGGGCATTGGCCGTCATGGCAATGATAGGAATATCATGATCAGGCACATCAGATCCCGGATTTCGGATCTGTCTTGTGGCCTCAAGGCCATCCATTTCAGGCATCTGCATATCCATAAGAACAAGGTCATAGTGTCCTGTCTTAAGGGCCTTGAGAGCCATTATGCCGTTGTCTGCAATCTTGGCATCTATGCCCAATTTTTCCAGTATTGCCAGTGCTACTTTCTGGTTAACAATATTGTCTTCAGCAACAAGTACATGTGCCTTACCCTGTCGCAGTTTTCCTATTAACTTATGTTTATTACTGTCTTTTGTTTTATGTTTAACCGGTTTTTCTGCAAGTACCGAACATATACAGTCAAACAGATCTGACTGCCTGACAGGTTTAAAGAGATATGCAGCAAATTCAACACCTTTTATCTTTTCCGCATTTTCTACCTTTCCCATGGAGCTTGAAAGTACAAGAGGTATGTCTTTTAATCTTTCATCCGATTTTATTGCCCGTGCCAATTCCATACCATCCATACCAGGCATCTGCATATCTATAATAACAGCCCTGAAAGGATCTTTTGCATCATATGCCCTGCACATCAACTGCAATGCAGCATCTCCATCAGAGGCCTCCTCGCCCCTGATACCCCAGGCAGCAAACTGTGCCATCAAAACTTCGCGGTTTGTGGCATTGTCATCAACAACAAGGATATGGGCATTATGAATGTATGGTGGACTAACGGCCTCTTTCTTCCTTTTTTCCTTTCCATGCTGCTTTTTCAGCCTGACGGTAAACCAAAACTCCGAACCTTTACCCTCTTCGCTTATAATACCTATTTCACCGCCCATCATTTCTGCAAGCTGCTTTGATATGGCCAAGCCAAGACCGGTGCCTCCATAATTACGTGTGGTTGATGCATCTGCCTGGGTAAACTTGTCAAACAGCATATCCTGTTTTTCCTTTGGAACACCTATTCCGGTATCCTTTACAGAAAAACGGAACACTACCTCATCGTCAACTTCATCGTACAGGCTTACACGTACAGAGACCTCTCCCTGTTCTGTAAACTTGATGGCATTACCAGCAAGATTTGTAAGTATCTGACGCAAACGGCCAGGATCACCCACAAGATGATCCGGAACATCGGGATCTGCTGCACATATAAGTTCAAGCCCCTTTTTCTCGCTGGGCACGGCCAATGTTGCGGCAAAATCATCCATCATGCCACGTAGATCAAAGGCAATGGCCTCGAGATCAAGTTTTCCCGATTCTATCTTGGAAAAGTCCAGGATGTCGTTAATAATGGACAACAGTGATTCGGCACTGCCTTTGACAGTTTCGGCAAAGTGTCGTTGTTCATCACTCAGGTGGGTGTCGAGTAAAAGGCCTGTCATACCGATAACCCCGTTCATCGGGGTTCGTATCTCGTGACTCATGTTGGCCAGAAACTCGCTTTTTGCAACATTGGCTGCCTCAGCCTGTACAGTCATATCGTTGGCTCTCATAATAGCATCTTCCAGATCTTGCTGTGACTTACGCAATTCCCTTTCCGTCTCTTTCAGGGATGTTATATTCTGTCCCTCTGCAACGATATATTCAATGGCCCCGTCCTTTTTGTTACAGACAGGTGTTAATCTGAAATTTATTTCAATAAACCCATCCCTTACTGCTAGCTTCTCCTCGGCACATACAGATTCAAGGTTTGCCGCCCTTAAAACATATTCCTTCAGCCTGTCCTGAAGACCTTCATCATAATTCCACCAGGAAGTATCCCAAAATGGCCTTCCGATAATTTCTTCAACGGTCATATGAGAATCTAAAACTGCCGTCCGGTTAATGGCAAGAACAGTTCCGTCAGCAGAGAGCTTTGCCACAAATGTCGACAGATGGTCTATATAGCGCTGCAGGTCCTTTTTCTGAAATTCCAATTCTTTCTCCAACATCTTATACTTTGTTATGTCTATGGCATAGTGCAGATAGATGTCCTTTCCCAAAGGAATCCATGCAACATCAAACAGAGAGTCATGCAGTTCCAGCTCGGTATTCATGCCCTGTTTTTTGTCAAGGGCCTCATCTGCCATGCAAAAGGTGCATTTTGTTCCAGGCAGGGGGATACCTGTTTTTTCATATGCCTCCCTGCATTCGTCAGTCAGGGCCTCCAGATGTATAATCCCCTCCCAGCAATACATGCCTATTTTTGAGCCAAAAGATTCAGATGCCCTGTTTTGCATAATGATATGACGGTCTCTTGTTACAAGCCAGGCAGGGTTGGGAATTCCATCAATAAGGAGCTGTGTTCTTTTTTTCATTCGCCTCTGTCTCATGGCAACAATGAGGACATATATGGCAAAAACAACAGATGCAAACAACAATCCCATAAAGGCAAAGGTCACGTTTTTGTGTTGCAGTATTGCCTGCATGAGAGAAATTTTCCCATAATCCCTGTAAGGACCAATCCGCAACTCCCTCATACAACCATGTACAGGCTGGTAGTTCAGGGGAATTGTCCACCCTGCACATTTTGCTGCTCTGGCGGCCTCACAGTCTGGGGGCATTAACATCAGGACAACAGATACCTTCTCAGCAAGATCTACGGAAGTATAGGGTGCCTTGGCAAAAGGCCATTCAGGATACAGCGAGGTTGAACAGACAAAATGCACCTTTTGCATACCATGAAGACTGTTTTTGAGGATGCGGAAATCTCCAAGCCTTATCTTTCCCTCACTATCCATTCGCTCCAGTGTATCTGTACGAACTGTCCCTGCATCAACACTGCAGTTTTGCACTGCATATACAACTGCATCATGGGTTCCCCCAAAGGAGAGACTTTTAAAATCCCTGAAGGGATCAATGCCAGCCCTTTTTATCTCCTGCCAGCCCATTATCCAGCCGCCAAAGGAATTTTTATCCACCCCCATAAAGGATTTGCCCTGAAGATCATGAAAGGTATAAATATCATCCCGATCCTTTCTGCAAAAGATAACCCCTCCAAACACGGTGTAAATACCAGTTGCACGACGGTTTTTCAGGGTTGCCATACGTTCAACCCCGTATCTTTTTTCAAGGCATATGTAAATATAAGGGTTGACAATAATAAAATCTGCCTTCTTTTCCTGAATTGCCCTGTCACATTCGTCATAGGCAAGCGGCAAAATGGAAAAACGGTATCCCCGTACATGTTCTGTCAGGTATTTGGCGGTCGGCATCCATTTTTTCAGACAGATCTGTTCTCCCCGCTTGGCCAGCACCCCAATGCGTATGTCTGACCCCTGGCGGGAACCAGGTTGCCCGGCATGTACGGATATGGCAAATATCAGGACACAAAATACAATAATCAAAATATTACAGCCTGTTGTCTGCTTCATAAGCCTTTTTACAATGCCATCATTATTTATTTTTTTTAACCTAACATGGCCGGATTCAAGATCTCCTGGCCACCCAAGGGAAAGTACAGCCTGGATCTTCAGCACGTCTTTGTGTGCCTTCACGGTAAAATCATGACATGTTGCAACAACTTAAACAGAGAGATAAGATCATCAGATGAGCTTGCAGGGGTTTTCTGCAACAATCGAGCCAACACAGTTGTCAGGAAGCAGATTCAGAAAAACTTCTACTTCCTGCTAATCCCAGTATCGGTTCAATAATTAGAGGAATAACAGCGAACATAGCGCTGGGGTAGGAGGCTTTTTCTGACGCGACTGCCGGGAGGGTGCCGTTTCTTCGTGACTTATCAGTGGGGGAAACCGCAGCCCGGCACTCAACTCTCCAAAAAACTCTATAGAAAGCATAGTCCTTCATCAGGTAACCCAAGCCTCTCGGCAAACCATTTTCTGATTAGTAGTTGAGTGCTGGGAATGCGGAGGGGGTGGGTCTCCCCCACTGATAAGTTACTGAAGAGACCAACCCGGAGGCCCGGAGCGAAGAAAAAGGCCTCCTGCCCCTGTTTGTTGAGCTGTTACTAATCCCCTCCTCCCCCGAGGGCGGCATAAAGCTTTATCCTGTTTGCAATCTTGAGAAGACGAAGGGAGACAAGCTGCTGCTGCGCCACGTACAGGGAGCGTTGCGCATCAAGAACAGAAAGATAGCTGTCTGTTCCCGTAGCATAGCGTTTCATGGATAGATGGTATGTCTGGTATGCAGCATCAACAAAAGCCCGCTGTGCCGACACCTGCCTGTCCACCGTGCCCTGCACGGCAAGGGAGTCTGCCACCTCCCTGAAGGCCCTTTGAATGGTCTGTTCATATTTTGCAAGCGCAATTTTCCGCTCTGCCTTGCTGACCCTGTAGGCCGCCCAGGTCCGGGCATCAAAAATCGGCAGGGTAATATCGGATACAAACCTCCAGGCCTTTGAGCCGGCACCAAAGAGCCCGGACAGATCATGGCTTGCGGTACCAATGGCGGTTGTAAGTGATATGCGGGGGAAAAAGGCTGCACGGGCCGCACCTATAAATGCATACGTCCCTTTAAGCCTGTGTTCAGCCGCCATAATATCGGGTCTGTTAAGCAGGACATCTGAAGGAATTCCGGAAGATATCTTTCTGATCCCTCCCGCACTATTCAGGTCTTGTGGCAGTGGGAGATGAGGCATTTTATACCCTGTCAACAGGGCCAACGCATTCTTGTCCCTTGCAGTCAGCCGTACATAGTAGGCCACATCTCTCTTTGCTGCCTGCACCTGGGTTTTGACCCTGTTCAGATCCAGTTCAGTGGCAAGGCCAACGTCATAACGTTTTTTGATCAGATCGTACAATGCCTTTTGGGTCTCAAGGGTTGATCGGGCAAGACGTAAGTCCTCCCTGTCTGCGGCAAGGGTGAAATATACCCTTGCCACCTCGGATACAAGAGATATCTGAACACCTCGCCTTGCCTCTTCTGTGGCAAAATATTCCTCCAAGGCCTGCCTTTCAAGGCTTCTTATACGGCCAAAAAAATCGATCTCCCAAGAAGTGATCCCCAAACCAGCGCTGTATTCTGTAAGTATCAGTTTCTGTCCAAAACCGTGTGTATCCGGCATTCGCTGTTTACTTCTTGCCGCTGTGGCATTTACAACCGGAAACAGATCCGCCCGCTTAACGCCATACATGGCACGGGTCTCTTCCACATTAAGGGCTGCCAGTTTCAGGTTCCGGTTGTTGTGCAGGGCAGTTCTTATAATCTCTTTAAGCCTCTTGTCAGTGAAAAATTCCTGCCATCTTATTTCCCTGGCCCCAGGTATTTTTAAAGATCCTTTTGAACTCCTGTATGCCGCTCCCCTGGGCCATTTATCAGGCACGGGGGGATTGGGGCGAAGATACTTGGGGGCCAGGGTGCAGGCAGAGAACAGAAAGGGCACTACAAGAAGATATGCAAATTTTCCCATATTAAACTGTCTCCTTTGTCTGTTCTTTTTTAATATCCCCTTCAGACCCTTTTCCCCTGATCCAGGTGTATACGAGTACAAAAAATAGAGGGATATAAAAGAGATCTATAAAGGTTGCTGAAATCATCCCTCCGCAGACTGCCGTACCAATGGCGTTTTCCGCCCCTGCCCCGGCGCCGGTTGCAATCGCAAGGGGCAACACACCAAAAAAGAAGGCCAGAGATGTCATGGCAACAGGCCTGAACCGTACACGTACAGCACCAAGGGCGGCTTCTATAAGCCCTTCCCCGTGTCTTAGACGTTCCTTTATGAACTGGATAATGAGTATTGCATTTTTTGTTGAAAGCCCCATAGTAGTTATAAACCCGATCTGAAAATAGACGTCGTTGTAAAGGCCGCGTGACCATGTGGCCACCGTAGCGCCAAGGACCCCAAGCGGAAGCATCAGCATGTTTGCAATGGGAATGGGCCAGCTCTCATAGAGAGCGGCAAGGCACAGAAATATAACAAAGATGGAAAAGGCATACAGAAGGGGTGCCTGATTAGTAGCCATCCTTTCCTGATAGGAAAGACCCGTCCAGTCAAAGGCAATCCCGTGCGGAAGCCTTGAGGCAAACTCCTCCATGGCGGCCATGGCCTCTCCAGAACTTCTCCCAGGCGCAGGTTCGCCCCATATATTGATGGACGGGAAGCCGTTGTAACGTTCAAGCCTTGGAGAGCCGCTGGACCAATGTCCCGATGCAAACGAAGAGTATGGCACCATCTTGCCTGCCGTATTCCTCACATACAGTTTCTTCAGGTCATAAGGCAGCATACGATATGGGGCATCCGCCTGAAGATAGACCTTTTTTACCCTTCCAGCTCTCACAAAGTCGTTTATATACGCACTGCCAAAAGACACGGCAATAGTATCATGTATGGCGGTGATAGGCACCCCAAGCGCTCCGGCCTTTTCCCAATCCACATCAACATAGTATTCAGGAACATCCTCCATTCCGTTTGGCCTGACACGCATTACCCGGTTATCCCTTGCTGCCATCATAAGAACCTGATTACGTGCAGCCATAAGTTTTTTATGTCCAAGACCGCCAAAATCGAGGAGTTCAAAATCAAAACCCGTGGCATTTCCAAGCTCTATGATAGCGGGAGGCGGGAAGGCAAAGACCCTGGCACCTTTTATACGGGAAAACACTTGCATCGCCCTTCCAACAATTGGCCCTACCTTTAAATCCGGCCGGTTACGAACCTTCCAGTCTTTCAGGTTTACAAAAGCAACGGCCACATTCTGACCCTGGCCGCTGAAAGAGTATCCCGTCAAATAGGCAAAGGATTTTACTGCATCCCTTTCATCAACCAGAAAATGGTGTTCTGCCTGTTTCATTATGTTCTGTGTCTGTTCCAGGGTGGAACCGGAAGGAAGATTGGCCATAACAAGGATGATCCCCTGATCTTCATTGGGAAGGTAGGCGGTTGGCATGTGCAGGAAAAGAAAAGACAATATCCCTACAAGGATAAAATAGATAAGAATATATCGTGTCTTTTTCCTTAATACATGGGCCACTGTGCTTACATACACGTTTCTTAATCCATTGAACAGGCGGTTAAACCTTTTGAAAAACGGTCTCAAAAAAAAGACCGCATTATCTCCAGGTTCATGTCCGGCAGGCACCGGTTTTAAGAGACTTGCACAGAGAACCGGGGTAAGGATCAACGCCACAAGGACGGAGAGAAGCATTGAAGCCGCGATGGTTACGGAAAACTGCCGGTATATGATACCCGTGGAACCTGGGAAAAAGGCCATTGGACCGAATACCGCTGCAAGCACAAGACCAATCCCTATCAGGGCGCTGGTAATCTGATCCATGGATTTGGCCGTAGCCTCTTTGGGAGGGAGTCCCTCTTCGCTCATTATTCTCTCCACATTTTCCACGACCACAATGGCATCGTCTACCAAAAGGCCTATGGCCAGTACCATGGCAAACATGGTCAGCACATTTATGGAAAAACCAAGGATTCCAACAACGGCAAAGGTTCCAAGAAGGACAACCGGGACCGTGATAGTTGGGATCAGGGTGGCACGAAGGTTGCCCAAAAAGAGCCACATCACCACAAAAACCAGAAAAATCGCCTCATACAGGGTCTTAACCACCTCATCAATAGCCACCCTGGTAAAGGTCGTGGTGTTGTATGGATATACCACCCTCATTCCCTGAGGAAAGTAACGGCTCATACTCTTCAGTTTGGCCTTGATCGCCTCTTCAGTCTTAAGGGCATTGGCGCCCGGTTCCTTACGGATGAGAAGAAAGGCAGACGGTTTTCCATTAAACCTTGCCACTATGTCATACCGTTCAGTTCCAAGTTCCACACGGCCAATGTCCCTGATAAGCACCCTGGAACCGTCTCTGTTTATACGGAGAGGAATGGATGCAAACTGTTCGGGTGTTTTGAGATAATGCTGGACAATGATGGAGGCATTCATGCGCTGCCCCTTGACAGCCGGTGCCCCGGCAAACTGTCCTGCCGAGACCTCCACATTATAGGCACGAAGCGCCTTTACAACATCCTCCACAGTGAGATGATAGTTTGTCAGCTTGTCCGGATCAATCCATATACGCATGGCATATTCGGTACCAAAGGCCTCTACCTCCCCTACCCCGGGTACACGGGCAAGGACCTTTTCCAGATTGGATCTGGCATAGTCTCTCAGGTCATTGCCGTCCATGCTGCCATCTTCAGAGATAATTCCCACAACAAGCATATAATTATGGGTTGATTTACTTACCTTGACCCCCTGACGTTGCACCACATCAGGTAGGCTTGCCATGGCAAGTTGAAGCTTGTTCTGTACCTTTGACCAGGCAAGATCCGGATCAGTCCCCGGAGCAAAGGTAAGCTCAATGCGTGATGCACCGGATGAACTGCTGGAACCTGAAAGATACAGCATCTTGTCAAGGCCGGTCATCTTTTGCTCTATAATCTGTGTAACGGTACTTTCCACTGTCTCGGCAGAGGCCCCGGGATAAAACGAATCAACGGCAATAACGGGGGGTGCAAGTTCAGGATAGTGAGATATGGGTAAAAAATGGATGGATAGCAGGCCTGCACTCATTGTTGCGATGGCAATAACCCACGCAAATACAGGACGGTCCAAAAAGAATCTTGATAACATCATGCACCTCCATTCAGATCCCGGTTTACCGTAGAAGATCCCATGGATACAGTATGTGTCATATTCTGAGCAACAGGAGTGACGGATGAACTCCCCTGACCATGTCTCTTAGGTCCTGTTCTGCCCGATAGGTCCTTTGTCCTCTTTTTATCCGTATTCCTTGCAGAAACCACCTTAACCGGCATCCCTGGTCTTATGAACTGCAGCCCTTCGACAATTATGCGGTCTTTAGGGACAACACCTGAAGATACGAGCCACCTGTTGCCAATGGCCCTATCTACCTTAATCATCTTCAAAACAACCCTGTTATCCTTTCCTACTGCAAAGACAAAGGGCTCTCCTTTTGGTGTACGGGAGACCGCCTGTTGGGGAACAAGAATGGCCGCAGGATTTATCCCCTCACGGATAACCGCCCTTACAAACATCCCCGGTAAAAGAATGCCTTTGGGGTTTTTGAATACAATCCTGAGGATAACGGAACCTGTTGTTGGATCCACATTAACCTCCTGAAACTGGAGTATACCCTCTATGGGATAGAAACTTCCGTCTTCAAGTATAAGCCTGACCCTATTCTGATTTTTGGCATGATATCTGAGACGGCCCTGTTTGAGTCTCTGCTTCAGACGTAGAAGCTCTGTAGTGGATTGAGGCACATCCACATAAATGGGATCAAGGCGTTGGATGGTAGCCATGGCAGCAGGCTGATAGGCGGTAAGGATTGCCCCCTCTGTTACATAGGACCTGCTTATACGTCCCGATATGGGGGCAGTAATATGGCAGTAAGCAAGATTTATTTTTGCCCTTTTTACCTGTGCCTCCCAGTATTTTATTTCAGATCTGGCCTGTCCAAGAGCGGCTACAGCATCGTCATAATCCTGCCTGCTTACGGCCTTAAAGGGAAGGAGTTTTTTATAACGTTCCACCCTTGATTTGATCGCCGGCATGTTTGATATGGCCCTGGCAAGGGCTGCCCTGGCATTGGCAAGGGCAGCCTCAAATTCGGCAGGATCTATCAGATAGAGTGGCTGGCCGGCCTTAACGTAAGCACCCTCCTTAAAGAGACGTTTTTTTAAAAGGCCGCTTACCTGGGGTCTTATTTCTGCCACACGGAAAGGAACCGTACGTCCCGGCAATTCAGTGGTCAGAAGGATACTTTCCGGTCTGACCGTATAGACTGCCACTTCAGGCATCCTGTGCGGTACCTCCCCATGTCGTTGCCTGCATCCTGAGATAAAAAGAGACAGAGACAAAAAGACAAGTCCTGGGATCCATGTGACAGGATCGCATATCACTCTGCGCAAATGCGACATATATCCTCCAATGTAAAAATGTTATGACCATTAATTGATGATGAACCTGTAAAAAGTCGAGTCGATGGATAGGTAAAGATCTTGTAATAGCTCAACAAACAGGGGGCAGGAGGCTTTTTACGACGCCATCAATCCCTGAAAAAGAATGTTAAGAATAATGTCGGGATCCTCTATATATGGATTCTGATCTGGTTCCTCAAGCCAAAGAAAAAGAAAGGCATTGCAGAAGCTGTCAAGTGCAACAGCCAACTGATATGGTTCGGCAATCCTGTTGAATAGCTTTTTTTTCATGCCTCTTTCAAATACAGGGGCAAGCACATTCAAAAGCACATTGTTGTATCTTTGGCGGATACTCTTATCCAGACCCGTCCTGACATTAAAACTGGCCCCTCTTGTCTCTGTAAAATACAGACGGATGACATCAACATTATCCCTGAACACCATGCTTTTTGCCCTTACATAGTTTCTTAGCTGTTCAACCTCGTTTTCAGATCCCCTTACAGCGGCTATAATGGCATTATGAAATTTGTCAGACTGTTCAACTATAAGTGAGCTATAAAGGTCTTCCTTGTTTTTAAAAAACTTGTAAAGTGTACCTACGGCAAATTCAGCCTTCTTTGCAATTTCGTGCATGGAGACATTGTGGTAACCCTTTTTTGAAAAAAGAAAAAGCGCTGCATCAAGTATCTCCCTACGTTGATTGAGTCTTTCCCTTTCCCTGCGGGAAAGTCTGTTTTTTTGCATTATCAGCATCCTTCTGATTCGGGTATAAGATGAAGTCCTTGCATAACAGACCAAAAAATCTTTTCGCCCCTATAATC
>JAGGTJ010000074.1 GCA_021163815.1 Deltaproteobacteria bacterium
CTATGGCCCGTCTCTCTACTGGGTGTTAAAAGGTTTTGATGATCGAAATTTTGAAATTATTCCGGGAATAAGTGCTTTTAATGCCGCTAGTGCTGCTTTAAAAAGACCAATAACTGGGAGCGGTACCAGATTTGTCATGCTCACGTCTCTATTTTCGCTTTTTAGAGACCATCATAAAGATAGTGATGATATTCTGAAAAATCTCTCGAAATACGATATCACAATGGTCTTTTACATGGCATTGCAGTCAATGGATAAGCTTGTTAAAGAATTCAAAAAATGTTACCCATCTGATTTACCGGTAGCAGTCGTTTATTATGCTGGTTACCAAGACAAACAAAAAGTCTTGAGGAGCACATTGGGAAATATATTGGATGAACTCAAAAGAGTTCATGAAACGTGGCTTGGTCTTGTAGTAATAGGAAATTCTGTTAAGTGAAAAACAAGCTAAGCAACAGTGATCTCGCAAGAGAAATTGGCCCCTTTTCTGCAACCATTCTTGTGGTTGCTAATATGGTTGGAACGGGAATATTTACTACCTCGGGTTTCATTATGGAAGAGCTTTGCAACCCATGGGCCATGCTTCTGTGCTGGTTTGTTGGAGGTATATTTGCCCTCTGCGGGGCTCTTTGTTATGGGGAACTGGGTTCTATGTTTCCCATGGCCGGGGGAGAATATGTATTTTTGAGGGAAGGCCTTGGCAAATGCATGGCTTTCCTTTCCGGTTGGATTTCGTTGATTGTTGGCTTCTCAGCTCCTATCGCAGCCTCTGCAATCGCCTTTTCAACCTATTTCTTCCGCATGATTCAAGTACCTCCTTCGTGGGGTTCCGTTACCTTCTCACCAATTACCCTGCTTGCTATCGCGGTTATTGTCGTTTTTTCCATGGTTCATTATCATAGCCTCTTTCTTGGTACACGAGTGCAAAACATTCTCACTGTTTTCAAGGTAGGCCTTATTGTTATTCTTGTCATAATGGGTCTCTGGCTGGGTAACGGTTCAATATCTCATTTTTCTTCTCCCATGAATTTTTGCTCACTTTTTCAAGAACGGTTTCCCGTCTCACTGATATTTGTTTCCTTTGCTTACAGTGGGTGGAATGCCGCTGCCTACCTTGGGGGTGAAATCAAGAACCCGGGGAGAAATATCCCGCTTGCTCTTTTTGCAGGGACGATTGTGGTGATTTGCCTTTATATGCTTTTAAATGTGGTGTATATTTATGCACTACCAGTTGAGGAAATGAATGGGGTACTTGAAATTGGGACAAAAGCTACCATATCCCTGTTTGGCAAAGGTATCGCTGAATATTTTACCGGAGCCATCGCAATAGCCCTCTTATCGGTTTTGAGTGCCATGATTATGACCGGCCCAAGAGTGTACTATGCCATGGCAAAAGACGGTGTATTCTTTAACCTCTTTGGAGAAGTAGACAGATCTCACAGGACGCCTGCGTATTCCATCTTTCTCCAGGCAGGGATTGCAATCGTTATGGTTATCACTGCTTCCTTTGATAAGCTCCTTTTATATATAGGCTTTACCCTGTCACTCTTTGCGATGTTGACAGTGCTTGGGATGGTGGTACTCCGGTTTAGAAAACCTTCCATAGAAAGAGGCTATAAGACATTCGGGTACCCTGTAACACCCCTGTTATTTATTTTGGGCAATGTATGGATTATATACTTCTCACTCATAAAAAGGCCTGTTTGTTCCCTTTTTGGCCTGGGGACCATTGCCTTGGGCCTTTTGATCTATTTCTATTTTAGAAGAGGAAAAATGCTCACGTTGGTGAGGAATGCCTTCCCAGCCTTAGGAAAACAAAATGATTGAAGGAGATGTCTCCATCTCTATGGAGAAACTGAATAAAAAAATTAGAACATGTAAAAGATGCAGATTGTGTGTGACAAGAAAGCATGCCCTTTGCGGTGAAGGGAGATTAGACGCGAGGCTTATGTTAATTGCTCAGGCTCCCGGCCAGATTGAAGATGGGGAAGGATCCATGTTTATCGGACCATCTGGGAAGGTACTGGATGAGTTGTTAGGACTGGCTGGTGTCTCAAGAAGCCAGTTATACATGACGAATCTGGTTAAATGCATGCTTCCAGGATATAGAAAGCCCAAGGAGGATGAAATAAAGGCATGTAGTGAATATCTTGACGAAGAAATAGCCCTTGTTAATCCCAAAACCATTGTTACCCTTGGTTACTATGCAAGCAGATACATATTGGAGAAATATAAACTGCCTGTTCTATCAAGAAAAGAATTCCGAAATTTCTATGGGAAACTTTTTTGGACCGGTGAGAAAAGGATTTACTGTATACAACACCCCGCTGCCCTTCTCTATAGCCCCGAGATAAGACCCGTGATGGTCCGAAATTATGGTAAATTAGAGGTCCTTTCACAGGATTGCAAGTGGTATTCAGTCTGCCCCATGAAGTCATATCATGAAGCGGGTAAGCTACCTTGCAAATGGGTAGAACTCTATTGCAAGGGTGACTGGGAAAGCTGTGTACGATATCAGAAAGAGGAAAAGGGTGAATGGCACCCAGACTATATGCTCCCTGATGGCACTTTTGATAAGACATTACGTGTAACCTAACTTACCGTGAAAATACACGCAGACATAAAACATTGGCTTCATTATCCTGAAATACAGTAAGGATGCCTTGAGGAAAGGTCCTGGAAGATATCCCGAAGATGTTTCTTGTACCGAAAATAAGGGTTTTCAAAAATGATCTTGACATCTAACAATCATATATGTTAGGGACATAGAGTCAGTTAACGGTGGCAGAAGTCACCAGGTGAAGTCGTCTTTATATTCCACAGAGCAGCAACAGAAAAAATACAAATAGGATAAATTAAAAGGCCACGGAGGCGTTAATCCCAGGGAGGGATTGATCTTCGTGGCCTTTTTGTTTTTGTGTTGTGCAGGAGGGAAAAAATGATCTTTGATCATAAAGAAGGAGACCACGTCAACCTGTTGGCCATGCTACTTTGTGCGCTAGCTTTTCTTATTGCTTCAGAGGATGGATGGGCCGAAAAAAAGGGCAAGGTGCAAGAACTACCTCCACTCGAGGTAACCGGAAAGAGGGTTAAGGGGTTGTTAAGAAACGAGCTTACCACAACTACTATAAACCCTGAGGCAAAAATCGAGGCAGGCGAGACCAACGATATCACAGATCTGTTGAAGGAGTCACAGTCAATCCTTGTACAAAACTCATCATATGGAAAAAAGGTCTTTTTGAGAGGCCTGGAGGATCAGAATATGCGTATCCTCATAAACGGAATGCCGGTGGGTCAGATGGGAAAGTATTACGCCCGTTCATTTGAATGGGAAACCATACCTGTAGATGCCATAGAGAGGATCGATGTAACAAAAGGGGTAGGTTCTGCCGAATATGGTAATACTCTTGCCGGGACCATAAACATCATAACCAAGAGAGGCACTAAAAGGCTCAAGACAAGATTAAAAGGCTCTTACGGCCGGTTCTATGATGGAAAGACAATGCTCACAAATTCGGGGAGCTACGGTCCGATAGACTGGTTTATTGGTGGTTCGTATCATACGAGAGATGAATACCTTAAAAATAACGACCTTGAGGATGAAAACGGGTTTCTAAGTGGCGGGATTGACCTTGGGGATCTTGGAGAAATAAGGTTTTTGGGATACGGCTACCATAAGAATGAAGGATATGTTCTTGATGATCGGGTGGCATGGAATATCTGGAGTGAAGCCAGAGACTATGCATCTGGCAGTGATTTTACACTTGATAATGCGGGGGGAGAGATCATCTATCTCTCAAAATTGATCGATATAGGTGCCTCTTATAGTAATCAGAAGCGGAACAGCAATCCCGAAAAGGAGAAGTGGAAAAAAGGCGACACGAGCGATTATGATTCTGATTTTGATACCCCGGCGATAAGATGCAAGATTCATCATTCTTTTGGGCCACATACCTTAAGCCTTGGGGGTGAATATACATACGGAGATGCAGATGCAGATTGGGAATACTATAATCAAGGAAAGGAACATATTGATTTTAAGCAGGATCTATGGGGAGCCTTTTTTGAAGATTCATGGGATATCTTACCTAGGCTGAATCTCACCGTGGGTGTTCGATACGATGATTTTAGAAACAAGATAAAAGACTCGGGAATGAAGTATACCGGAGCAACTGGACCCGGAAGCGGAGGGGGGACACACGGAGTATTTGAGGGTCATATCAGTGATCATCAGTGGTCCCCGCGTTATACCCTTACTTATAGGCCATTGGATGATGTGTCCCTCTATTTCACCGGAGGGCGAATTTTTAAGGCCCCTACAATAGCAGATCAGTATCGATGGTACAGCAATTATAATTTTATTTCTTTTGCCGGTCGTGCGGTTTTACGGGCCTATTACGGGATAAACCAACCCCCTGGAGCCCCCGCAAGCATGATTCCTGATCAGTACAAGGATGCATGGCGCCGCCTTATTGGAACGCTGGAGCCGGTTAAAGGGTGGGATTACGAATTTGGTGTCCGACAAGTAACTGACAGGTTTAGATACCATCTGAATTTTTTTTACCAGGATATTGATGATTATATAGACATGTTTCCTGTATCATACCCACCTACCTACAATGTGGATAACGTAGATATTTGGGGAATTGAAGTGTCCGGGAAGTATGTATTTTGCCGTCAATTTGAGATAGAGGGAAGCTACACCTATGAGAAGACTGAAAAACATGGCGACAAGCTCGTTGAGGGGCTTTACAATGGTGAAGATGATCTCTTCAATGCACCTAAGCATCTTCTCAACATTACCCTAAGAGCAAGGCCCTTCAAGGGGCTTACCGCGGAATGGCAGACAAGATATACGGGAAGGAGGTTCGCCGGTGGTGCTCCCGCTGTGCCGCCCCAGATGACAAAAAAGAAACCGGAATACCAACCCATGACCCATCTTGGTGGCTATACAATCCATAATCTGAGATTGAGCTACGAAACCGGTACATTACACGGACTCGACACCAAGTTTTTGCTTGCCATTGAAAACATTACAAACAAAAAGACCTGGGAACGTCTCGATTATCCAACTCCCGGCACCGTTGTATATGGAGGTATTCAACTTGAATTCTAACTATAGGTTTGAACAGATGAGACAAAAAGGTGTGATACTTGGCATACTAACCTGTGTCCTGATCTTACTCTGTGCTCCATTTTTTGTGCAGGATTCAGGAGCGTGGAGCAGAGGTCATTTCTACGTTATCGGAGTAGGTCCTGCAGGACCTCGTAACGCAACTCTCCAGGCACTCGATACCATTAGGAAGATGGACTGTATTATAGCGACATCTATACATCAAAGGTTTTTTCGCCAATACATTGGTGATAAGCCTGTGCTTGATTTTGATCCATGGGAAGGTTTCTGGGATTACAAGGGGAAGGACTACCGGAAATTGGCGGGTAATGAGCTAAAGGCCTTCAGAGTTGAACGTTTCAGGATAAGGGACGAACGAGTTAAAAAGATAAAGAGCCTCATATCCAGAGGAAAGGATGTAGGGCTTCTTGATTCTGGAAATCCATGTCTTTTTGGACCGAGCTATTGGTATATTGATCAGTTCGATCCCGCAGACGTTGTAGTAATACCTGGTATGGGATGCGAGGCAGCAGCTTTGGCCGCCTTAAAAAAATCGATAATTCCGGCTTATAACTCAAAGTTCGTGATACAGACGGCACCTTTTTTCTTGTTGGGTTCCAAGTTAAAGAATCGCAAGGCCTTAAAAGATCTGGCGAAGTATTCTGGAAACATGGTCTTTTACATGGCCCTATGGCAGTCAAGGAAACTTTTCGATGCATTAAAAGAGGTGTTTCCTCCCGATATGCCGTGTGCCGTCGTATACTGGGCGGGATATCCCGATCTTCAACGGGTTTTAACAGGCACTGTAGACAATATGGCAGACAAGCTTTCACATGAAAAGGAAAGATTTATGGGACTTCTATTTGTAGGACGTTTTCTTAAGGGTAAATCCTTTGAGGCTGCGATGAAAGAGCAATAGGACATCAAAATGATCAAGCGTGTTTTTTTCATACTCCTGGTAACTGTTCTTGTTTTTCCGGCCTTATCAAGTGCCCATACGTATAAGCCTGCTCTTATTGTTGATACGGATATGGCGCTTGATGATATAAGGGCAATTGTTATGCTTCTTAATTCGAATAGTTTTGATATCCCCTTGATTGTTGCGTCTGATGGAGCGGTGACGCCACAGGCTGGATGCAGGAACCTCTGTAACATACTGAACTATCTTGGAAAAAACCGAATAAAGGTTGCGGCGGGACGATTACTAAAAAAGCCGGCCCCTGCCTGGAGGTTGTGGTCAGAAGAACTCAATTTACCTCTCTCTCATAACGGTAAGATGAGCATTTCCACAGAAGGTGCAGCAGAGGCAATTACAGCTACCCTGATGGAATCTAAAAAGAATTTTATCTATCTTTGTCTTGGGCCACTCACAAACCTTGCCGATGCCCTGACGTTAAACCCTCGAATCAGGGATAAGATATCAAGGGTAGTCTTTATCGGGGGATCTCCAGGTGATTTTGCACCTGGGTGGAATTACATGCGTGACCCGGAATCTGTCAGGATCGTTTTTGAATCGGGCATGAATATCTACTGCTTGAATGTCTCAAAAGAAAAGGTTTTGCCATTTAACCAAAAACTATTAGGTAGGATAAAGGGAATAAAGAGCCGTGCTGCCTTCGCTATAACAGGTCTCTACAAGGATACTGCTCGCAGGAAGCTGCCGAGTACGTATCATTCCCGAATCTGGGACGAAATGGCGGTTATTTACCTGGCTAAACCGTATTTGTTGAAATTTAGACCTGTCGCAGATGATACGAGGATAATGTGCCTCATCAACTTCAATAAAGAGAAGGTCTTAATGACATATTTAAATCTTCTTAAGGCCTCGCACGAAGTGAAATTTATACCAAGAAAGCTGGTTGTTTTGAGCCGTTTTCTGACAGACCCCGGTCTTTTCAGGCAGGATATTGCTCCCTTTGTTAAAGAGATAGTAGAAAAGTACGGGGTTGAAGAGTGGAAAGCGTGCGTGCTCACAAACGAGTTCCATCACCACCTGGGTATCTACTCCATTATCGGAGCGAAGATGGGCCTAAGGGCAAGGGAAATACTTGGCGCCCGTTCGGGTGACATGCAGGTAATCTCATATGCCGGCCAAAGTCCTCCCTTTAGTTGTATGATCGATGGATTACAGGTAGCAACAGGTTCAACCCTCGGAAGGGGAAATATCGAGGTCTTGGATGATAATCCAAGGCCTTCCGCAACATTTGTATGTCATAGGAAAAGAATAACCTTGACACTTAAAGAAGAGATTAAGGAACGGATACAGGTTGAAATTAAAGACGCACTCAGGAAATGTAGGGGATTGAACAGAAGATATTTTGAAAAGATCCGCAGTCTTGGAATTAAATACTGGCTTGAACTTGACAGAACGAAGATATTTGATTGTTCTGATATGATCTCCAAATCCTGGATAAACGGAGGAAAGTGAAGTGAAATTTAACATGAAAAAATTTTTATTGATGGTGCTGGCAATTTCCATGGTCCCTATACTAGTTATCCCCCGTGCAAGGGCACACAACCTCTGGATCGGTGTGGATCACTATGATTTCAAGGTAGGCGAAACTGCGAGGGTCTTCCTTTACCTTGCACATTCTCTTCCCTTTGCAGATCTTGCCCGGCCGGAAAGGATGACGGAATTTATCTACATCATCCCATCGGGGAAGAAAAAAAGACTTGTCCCAAGGAGCCCTGATCCAAGATCGTTTTTCAACGAAGTAAGTTTCCCCCTCTCTATTGAAGAAGAAGGAACATACGTGGCAGCGGTAGCAATGAAACCGGTCTTTGTTACACTTACCCCTGAAGGAAGGAAGCGTCAGAGTAAGATAAACCTTCCCGATGCCATCAACTGCCGGTATGTAGAATTTTCTTCAAAGGCCTTTTTTTATGCCGGGAGGCCCAAAGGTCAAAGCTATAAGAGGATCCTGGGACATACTCTCGAGGCAATCCCTCAGGTTGATCCCTGCATCATAAAGGTTGGTGAATATCTGCCCTTGAAGGTGCTTTTCAAGGGTAAGCCATTAGCCGGGCAATTTGTGTATGCAACATATGTTGGTTTTTCAACAAGGGAAGACTATGCCCTTGCAACAAAAACAGATGGTGAAGGATTGGCCAGGATCAAGATCCTTAAACCCGGTATCTGGTGGGTGAAAATACCATACAAGGAGCCCCACAAGGACAAAACAGAGTGCGATGTAGATCAGTATGCAACGATCTTAACATTTGAGGTTAAATAGACGATGTCAAACCACCATGGTTGGAGCAACCGCTCCGTGGTCAGACCAAATGATGAAAATGTGGATTGTGGGTCTTCTGAACATAGAGGTCATATTTTCACTGTGAAATTGAACTACAGAAAGTCTATCGTATTTTTTCTGGCTATTTTTTTTCTGGCACCTTGTGCCGTTTTTGCCCATGGAGTTATGGGTGAAGTAGGGAGAGGAGGAATTGTAGTAGGTGCTAAATATACGACAGGTGAACCTATGAGCTATGCCAAGGTAAAGATTTCAGCACCCGGGGCAAAGCTCCCTTTTCAATCAGGAAGGACAGACAGAAATGGCCGTTTCTGCTTTTTCCCGGATAAACAGGGAGAATGGAAGGTTGTAGTGGATGATGAGATGGGACACCGCCTGGAGGTACGTGTACCGGTCGATAAAGAAATGAAGTTACGTCTGAGTCAACAGGTGAAAAAACCACTCGATCGTTTTATATCACAGTATGAGAGAGCCATCACAGGGATTTCCATAATACTTGGAGTTACTGGTATGATCCTTTGGTGGAGAGCAAAAAAGGTCTATCTACAAAGAAACCAATAGTCTCGGGAATGTAAATCTTAAAGAGGGGGAACGTCTTCGAAGGCATTCCCCTATCTCCTGTTAAATCAATGTCTAGTGTTTATGGTTGTGAATCTCGGCTTCATGGGCAGGATGTTCGTGATCATGAGGCCCATGTTCTCCCGTATGATCGTGATCGTGCACATGGATATCCCCACTGTGTTTGTGCTCGTGAATATGCTCGTGAACATGTTCATGAGTGTGGGTGTGTGAATGCTCATGGGTATGCTTTATGTCCCCATGAGAATGCTCGTGGCTATGGACGTGGGTGTGCTCATGGGAGTGGATGTGTTTGTGTTCATGCTTACCTTCCATAATAATTCCTCCTTTCTTAGGATGTTAATAGAACCCTTCTTGGGTCCAATAATTATCGTCAATTTAACCATGACAAAATACTTTGTCAAGGTACTGTCTTAAGCTTGACAACCGGGCGTGTTAAGATACCAGGAGTTTCACACGGATGAGAAAAGTGGTTGATTATGATTGAAGAGATGAAAAAACAAATGCACTTTATAGTTTTGTTTGTGCTTGTAGCTGTACTTTCAGGCCTGAAAGCACATGGTGAAACAGGCCCTACAGAGATCCACAAAAGGATGGAAACTGCCATACAGATTGAGCAAAAGGCCCAGAAAAAGGGGGATGCGTGGGCAAAAGAGAAGGAAAATATCCTGGCAGAAATTCATGATCTCAAGGATCGTCAGAAATGGCTCGATTTTCAGCGGAAGAGATATAAGGCCTACATCGAAAAAGAGAAGGGAGTTCTTCAGGGACTTAAAAGAAAGAAGAAGGAGTTTGAAAAGATACAAATGGACCTGGAACCGTATTTAGATGAGGTATTGGGGCGTCTGGAGACATTTGTGAAGAGTGATTTACAGTTTCTTCGAGAGGAAAGGGGCAAGAGGTTAGCCTTTCTGAAAGACTCGTTAAATGATTATCGCGTAGGGCTCAGCGAAAAGTTGCGCCGGGTTCTCGAGGCCCTCCAGGTTGAGGCAAAGTACGGCCGAGGTATTGAAAAGAAGGAAGGAGTTTTACGTATTAACGGAGAAACGATTGAGGTAAACCTGCTTCGCGTGGGAAGGCTGGCACTTTTTTATGAGACTCTTGACCATGGGAAAGTGGGGGTTCTATACAGAGACTCGGGAAAGTGGAAAACATTACCACACGAGTATGAAAGGGAAATCAACCGGGCAATGGAGATGGCGCAGCGTAAACGGGCAATAGAATTGTTGGATTTACCAATCGGTTCCTGGAAAGATATAAAGTGACTGTTCAGGCAGATAGGCTATGAGGCTATAGTTCTATTCTTTGCCGTGAAAACACACAAAACCGTGCTGAAAAACCAGGCCTGTATTTTCATATCCGTGGGTGACCAGGATATCCTGTCTGCGCCTGTCTGCGTGCGTTGGCGCACAGGCAGGTTTGAATTTGGCCATGCCGGTTTGGTCTAAACAACCTAATCTGAACCCCGTTTCCGTAAAAACTGAATACAAACATGGTGCTGATAAAAGTTGAAGCAGGATCTACCGTGAAAATACAATCTTCCTATTCGGAAAGGGTGCAACCCATATTTTCTTTGTTGCGGTCTCCGGCCCGTAGGGATCTATGTCCCAAAGGAATAGCCAGGGATGGTTTGATTCAGCAATGCAGGATTATCATGACAGTGAGTTTAGTCGTAAGTGTTCTCTTTATTCTGTTGAGACCAACGGCCGTCCTGGCCGAAGCTGATAGATGGAGGACTGTTGTGAATCAAATCGAGCAAGAGGTCCTCCAGGCCAGGCAAGATACAAAGGCAACAGAGGCTATCATAGAAAATGAAAAAAAGGGGCTTCTGAGCAGTTTGGATTCTCTCAAGAAAAAGGTTAGTGCCAGCCAAAAAGACGTTGAGAAGCTAAGGGCAAATTTCGAAAAACTACGCGAAAAAGAAGAAAAGATGCGAACAGAACTGAGCACGCAGGAAGAAGAGATTCATAACCTCGAGGGAACAGTTCAAGGTGCTGCAAGAGATGCTGACAAGTTCATTCGAAACAGTCTCATTACACCAGAATACCCTGCATGTACAAAGAGAATCGGGCTCCTGACAAATCAAGGACGCTTCCCGGGACTTGAAGATATTCGTTCACTGGTTGATATCTTTTTTGAGCATATAAAAGGTTCTGGAGAAATCCGAAAACGAACCGGAAAGTTTATCAGTGAAAAGGGAGACGAGGTTGAGGGGGAGATCCTGCGGATAGGTGACTTTATGGCTCTCTATCGTTTTGATGGTTCAATAGGGTGTCTACAATACGACGAAAAAAGCGGTCACCTCATTTCTATCCCTGCAAAACTAACCTGGTTAACCCGTCGAGCATTCAGGAAATACTTTGACGGCAAAAGTGATCACCTTCCCCTGGACCTGTCGGGAGGAGCGGTTTTCAGACAACTGACACACAGAAGGACTGTCATGGATTGGCTGGAATCAGGAGGTTTGCTGGTCTGGCCTATCTTGTTGATAGGCCTCGTGGCACTCGTACTGGTCGTGGAACGTCTTTTTTTTCTGGGTCATTTAAATGGGGATACGGATGAAATCATGGCAAGAGTAGATACCATGATAACAAAGGGACTCTGGGATGATTGCAGGGCCTTTTGTTCAGCTCATTCCAGAATTCCCACATGCAAGGTTCTGAGGGCTGGCCTGGAACATATTGAGATGTCCAGGGAAGTTATTGAAAATGTGCTTCAGGAATCGATTCTAAGAGAGATTCCACGCGTGGAAAGGTTTCTTCCCACTCTTAGTGTGCTGGCTGCTATTGCTCCCCTGTTGGGACTTTTAGGGACTGTTACCGGTATAATCAACACCTTCCAGGTGATCACTCAGTTTGGCACGAGCGATCCCAGGATGATGTCCGGTGGAATCTCCGAGGCACTAATCACTACACAGATAGGCTTGGCCGTTGCCATTCCTATCCTCCTGATGCACCATTTCCTTGAACGTCGGGTGGATAAAGTCATTGCAGATATGGAAGAAAAAGGTACAGCATTAATGGTGACTCTCTCCAAGAACGGAATGAAACATGGAAAGGTTGGCTACCACGTTGATTGATTATATATCGGCCAGCATAGATTACTTGCATAGTGGTGGATACGTGATGATCCCGCTTGTAGCGATATCTCTGTGGATGTGGTTTATTATTCTATGGAAACTGGTGAAACTGCGTGCGTATCGTAAGGAAGAGCTATCTACGGAGCAATGTCTTTATATGTTGCTTCAATCCGGAGGTATGCCTCGGGGGTGGCAAGCGAGGTTAATCGAAGATTTTCTCAGAAAGAGAACTTTTGACAATGAAACAGATCTAAGGCTGCTTGACAGCCTGATAAAAAAACAATGCCTGGTGCTAGAAAGAAATATTAGGATTATCCTGGTGCTCGCCTCTGTTGCTCCCCTTCTTGGACTGCTTGGAACTGTAACAGGAATGATAACCACCTTCGATGTTATTTCATTTTTTGGAACCGGTAACGTCAAAGCGCTTGCCGGTGGTATCTCGGAGGCACTTATTACAACTCAAGTAGGCCTTGTGGTTGCTATTCCCGGTTTTTTTATGGGGAATTTTCTCGACAGACAGGTTAAGGGATTTGAAGAGAGGATGCGGGAATTCTATTTGAATTTTAACCGGATCATTGAGACTAAACCAGTATGGCAGGACCAATAGTCCTGTAGCTCCCCCTGTACATGGAAATATAGTTTGCACCTTTTCTGATTCCCAAGGTTATATTTTCATGGTAAATGAAGACAGTACAGTGCAATATAATACCGAGGAGGTTTGCTATTGATAAATGTCCGCAACACGCGTTACCGACGTTCAAAGTCTGTTGAAATAAATATGGCGCCCCTGATTGATATGGTTTTCATTCTTCTTATTTTCTTTCTGGTTACTACGAGCTTTGTAAGAGAGTCCGGGGTAGATGTGCAAAGGCCAAAGGCTCAAAGTGCCGTTACGAAAGAAAAGGTAAACCTGATCATTGGTGTTACGAAAGACGGAATTATTTACATCGAAAATCACCCAATAGACATAAGATCGGTTCGTGCCCATATGGAGAGATTTTTGGCAGAAACACCTGAAGGATCAGTAATTATCGTTGCAGATAAGCAAAGCCACACGGGTACGGTCATACGGGTGCTCGATGAATGTAAACTTGCAGGTGTAAAAAACATAAGTGTCGCGGCAAGGAGAAGCAGGGAATGAAACATTGGATGCTTGCGATCAGTTTGACCATTATGGTCAATATTCTGTTTTTGGGGATGATACCCCTTTTATCGCAGAACGGGAAGAATGTTCAAAACAAGAATACCCTTGAACCGATTCTATTGACC
>JAGGTJ010000092.1 GCA_021163815.1 Deltaproteobacteria bacterium
CAAGAGATTTTGCCTGAGTATGACAACCACGAAGTAATGGCACGGAGGCAACAAAATATCCATCCTCGTCCTTTTCTATTATTACACTAAATTCCCTCATTTTTTGCCCCCCAAATCCGATACACATTGATCTGATAAAAGCGAACACCGCAATTCAGCAACGCAAGTTTTTGCGTCCGTTGAAACTGCATTGTTATCTGATTTTAATCGATTAGCTTTATATACTTTTCGTACCCCTGCATTTTGGAAATCTTGAACAACCCCAAAACTTATCCCCATTTTTTGATTATCGCAGTTTCATTGCACTACCGTACTTCGGACAAGTCACAATGTTTTTCTTTTGACTCTGAATAGTTTTAACATGTTTTATATGTGCTCGATAAGTTTCAAAAGACTGACTTAACCTTCCTTGCTCAATTTTTGTTATTATTTCTGCAACTTCTTGTTGGGAAAAAACAGGCCGTTTTTTTGACTTTATATATCTGATATAACCAAAACCAGAGGTTACATTCTCTGGCATTTCTGTTTTGAATGTACTATTTCCAACGAATACGACCAAAGAATATACCTGATTGTCTTTTAGCTCAAGCAACTGTTCTGATGTTTTTACATGCTTGTAGTTTTGATGTAACGGATTTTGAAATTTATTTGAGTGTTTATATATTTTCTGGATCCAGAATCGCTGACTTGCATTACCAAAAATCCAGCCTTTCATATTTTTTGTTTCCACTACAAAAATACCATAGATTGAAATAATTATGTGATCTATTTGAGTGGTCCCCTCTTCCGTTGGAAGCGTTACGTTTTTGATTAAATGATATTCGTTTTTATCAAGCAACCACTTTGTAGAGATATTAACAACAAATTCACCAAGTATTCCTTTGAACCACGACGACTTAAAAATGGCCACCAGAATTAGTAATGGTATTAAATACAAAAAATTCTTTATAAATTGATTTATAACTGGCGATAAATCCATTTCATATTCTTTATTTTCTGCACATCACAAGGTAACACAATGGCCTCAAAAACAGTTTTTTGAATTCTCCTTCCGTGACTGCATTATCAAAAGCCGACTCAGATTCAACATAACCTTATAGGGTTGAATATCAGTAAGGCTATTCACCCACTTTGCCTTTTCAACGGCCAAAACATCAGGATCTTCTCCAGCATTGAGCCTGTCTATCATCTCCTTGTGGTAAGCCTCTGCTGCAGCAAGGGCCTTTTTGAAATAGTCATCAAGCGAATCATGTGTAATATAATTATGACTCAAGACCCCTTGCCTTGCAGCGATAGAAGAAAGCTTCCGTATGGAATTAACATATTTTTCAAGCGAATCAAAATAATTGGGCCAAAAGGTATCCTGCGAAGGGGCATAAAAACCCGTGGCATCACCTATAACAAGGATCCTTTCTCCCTCTTCATACCATGCAATATGGCATGCAGAATGACCCGGAGTATCATATACGGACCATACCACACCATTGCCAAGATCTACCCTGTCTCCTTCTTTCACTACAATGTCAGGTGCAAAATTGTATGTTTCAGGTGCAGAAGGTATCTCTTCTATTTCTCCCTTTGACAGCATGAGAGCAGAAATATTATTATCCACCCACTTAAATTCCGAAAGGGAGTTTTGACTGCACATTACAGACAGAACATCTGCACCTGCACTACTGACAATAACCTTAATGTGCGGCCACAAGAACTTCAGGTGCGGAATTGCGCCTATATGATCAGCATGAGTATGGGTAAGGGCAATATACTTTATAGTTTCAGGATTAACTCCTAATGCATCTATTTGATCCACAACGATCTTTGCTGTTGCGCTGGTGCCCCCTTCAATAATCATGGCATCCTTTCCCACAGAAAGATATACAGGAAAGGACGTGGTCCCTAACCGATAGAAATTAGGTGTTATTTTTAAAGGGACAGAAACATTTTTTGCCAAACTTTCATTTCCTCCATACGATAAGGCTCAGACTGACTGTAGAGACAGTAAACCGACATTGATAGGTTCATAATGCCATTTTTCCACATCATCCGTGCCTGTTTGCGCCGGTTGGTACAGATGATGGTAAAATGGGGGATTATACAAAGGTCTCTCTTACGGTAAGAGATTTAGTCACCAGACCTTTCAGATATGACGAAACTTTACCATAAAAACACACAAAACCATGTTGAAAAACCAGTCTGTATTTTCATATCCGTGGGTGGCCAGGATATTTTGGATCCGGCCATGCCGGTTTAGACAGCAAGTTCCGTACATTTTTTAACAATCGCCATAAATTCAAAGATATAGCTTAGTCCAAATAATCTTTCAACTTTTCCTTCAGTGAATTTGGCCACACATCTTTGTAGAGAAAATCCTTTATTTCCTGTTTTGTGAGAATATTAATTACCTTTTCAGGCAGCGCTCGCAACACCATGAGTCTGTCAGAATCTACATCTTTTATCTTATTCTGCTCTGTCATCTTTCCTCCAAAGAATATTGATGGCACCGTAAAAAGTCTCCATATACTGTGAACGTTTGGCCATACGTTGGACATCTTGTATGCCTTCACGCATAACCAAACACTATGCCTTGTATATGAAGATTTTTATCTATCCATCAGTTCTACTTTCAACGAACCTAATTCACAGAAGGTTCTGTAAGTAGTTTATGTTATTTGATATTTAACAGTAAGTTACAAACTTCCAAACGGGACCATAGTCACTAATAATAGTGCCGTATCCTCCTACACCAAGCTCTTTAACAAGCACAAAGCATCAATGTAAACACAGCGGTTGTTGTCTGATACGTCGTCGGCCATTAAGATGTCTTTTCAAAACAGTATTTATTGAAACCTTTTTCCATAGGAACGGGATAGTTTCCATCAAAGCATGCCAAACACAGATCATTTACAGGAATTTTCGTTGCCTTTACCAGATTGTCAATACTTAAATAGCCAAGGCTGTCAAGCCCAATGAAATCTCTTATCTCTTCCACAGATTTGTGCGCAGCAATCAGCTCTCCACTTGTGGAAAAATCTATTCCATAACAACACGGAAAACGGTGAGGGGGACAACTCACGAACATATGCACCTTAACCGCCCCTATTTTTCTCAAAGTCTCAATCTTGGTCCGAGCTGTTGTTCCACGAATAATGGAATCCTCTATTATAACTACCCTCTTTCCTGCCAACAGCTCCTTTACAGGATTTAACTTGATCTTCACACCAAAATCCCTCATGCTTTGGGAAGGCTGAATAAATGTCCTCCCAACATAATGATTTCTTATTACTCCCATTTCCATAGGTAGGCCCGATTCCTGAGCATAGCCGATAGCAGCATAATTGCCTGAATCAGGAAAAGGCATTACGAAATCAGCATCAACAGGAAACTGTCTGGCAAGAAGCACGCCCTGTCTTTTTCTGAACAGATATACATTTTCACCAAACACATTACTGTCTGGCCGGGCAAAATATATCAACTCAAATATACACTGGCTTTTTCTGGCCTCTATTCCGGTATGAATGCTCCTAAGCCCATTTTTGTTAATGATCAGAATCTCACCAGGTTCAATCTCCCTTATAAATTCAGCATCAACCAGATCAAGGGCACATGTTTCTGATGTAACAACATAACCGGAATCAAGCTTTCCAAGACAGAGAGGACGAAATCCATGAGGGTCTCTTACTGCAATAATACTTTCTTCAGTCATGATAACAAAAGAATAGGCGCCCTTTAAACGCTTCATTGTTTCGATAAGAGACTGATCTATACCTGATCTCCATGACTTTGCAAGCAGGTGCAAAACTACTTCACTGTCCATACTGGTCTGAAAGATAGAGCCCTCCCTTTCCAATTCAGCACGTATGCTGTATGCATTTACGAGATTTCCGTTATGTGCAATAGCAAAGGGTTTTCCAGAGTACATAACACTGAAGGGCTGAGCATTTACAATCAGGGACGAGCCTGTAGTTGAATATCTTACATGTCCGAGAGACATCCTCCCTTTCAGTCTATTAAGGATATTTTCGCTAAATATATCAGCCACAAGGCCCATTGCCTTATGCTCCAGCATTTCATTTCCTGAATATGTTACAATGCCGGCACTTTCCTGGCCGCGATGTTGAAGGGCATAAAGGCCAAAGTATGTCAGTTTAGCAGCGTCTTCATGATCAAAGACGGCAAAGATGCCACACTCCTCTTTTGGCCGATGATCCTCTCCTGTCTCTATCTTGTGATCATAGTTATTGTTCATACCCATATCTGGAGACCTTTGTAAAATGTGTAACTTTGTTTAAGTTCAACCCCCTGCCCCGTTTTTGGATCAAAGGACAAAGAGAAACTATTTGCCCGATATCTGATGATATTCCTGCAATGGCATAACATCCATATCCCCTTCTCTTATGGATCGGATAGCCATGGCAGTAGCCTTAGCCCCTGCAAGAGTAGTAGTATATGCCACCTCAAAGGTTAAGGCTGCACGGCGAATAGAATACGACTCTGCAATTGCCTTTTTGTTGCTTGTAGTATTTATAACAAGGTCTATCTCTCCGTTTTTTATCATATCAACGACATGGGGCCTTCCCTCCCTGACCTTGTTGACACGATCATTTTTAATACCGTGCATTGAAAGAAAAGCCGATGTCCCTCCTGTTGCTACAATTGTAAAACCCATCTCATAAAGTTGACGGGCAGTATCAAGTATCCCTGATTTGTCACTATCCTTTACACTGATAAAGACCGTCCCTGACACAGGTAATTTCTGACCGGCAGCAATCTGGGACTTGGCAAAGGCAATACCAAAAGAAGAACCAATACCCATAACCTCGCCGGTGGACCGCATCTCAGGCCCCAGTATAGTATCCACCATCGGGAATTTTTTAAAAGGAAATACCGATTCCTTAACAGATATGTGGGGTGGAATAATCTCCTTTTGAAGCCCAAGGGATTTCAGTGTTTTCCCCAGCATCACCTTGGCGGCCAGTCGGGCAAAGGGTACCCCCGTGGCCTTGCTTACAAACGGCACAGTACGTGATGCCCTTGGGTTCACCTCAATAACATAGAGCACATCATTTTTTATGGCATACTGGATATTCATAAGGCCTATGACATTAAGTTCACGGGCCATAGCAACAGTCTGTTCCTTAATCTGCTTTAAAATAAACGGGCTGACCGATCTGGGTGGCAATACACAGGCACTGTCTCCGCTATGGATACCTGCCTCTTCAATATGTTCCATGATACCTGCTATTACCGTATCTGTCCCGTCAGAAATGGCATCAACGTCAATCTCTGTAGCATCTTCTATGAACTTGTCAATCAATATGGGCTTGCCAGGGGATACCTCTACGGCACTTTTCATGTAATATTCCAGATCTTCCTGGTCATATACAATCTCCATTGCCCTGCCCCCAAGGACAAACGATGGCCTGACCACAACAGGATAACCTATATCATGAGCCACTTGGACAGCCTGATCTTTATCTATGGCTATACCATTTTCCGGCTGAAGTATTCCAAGCTTTCTGAGCATTGACTGGAACCGCTCCCTGTCTTCTGCCATATCAATACTGTCAGGTGAAGTCCCAAGGATCTTTACACCCACCTTAGCAAGAGAGACAGAGATGTTCAGAGGGGTTTGCCCCCCAAACTGGACAATAATACCGTCTGCATTTTCCTGTTCAACTATGTTAAGAACATCCTCCCTTGTAATAGGTTCAAAATACAGTTTGTCAGATGTATCATAATCTGTACTTACCGTTTCCGGATTACTGTTCACCATTATGCTTTCTATGCCCATCTCCCTCAAGGCAAAAGAGGCCTGAACACAGCAATAATCAAATTCAATCCCCTGACCGATACGATTGGGACCACCACCGAGGATTACCACTTTCTTTTTGCGTGCAGGACGTATCTCATTCTCCGATTCATAACTCGAATAGTAATAAGGGGTATATGCCCTGAATTCAGCGGCACAGGTATCTACCAATTTAAATACCGGCTTTATACCCATTTCTTCACGGAGACGATATATATCAATCTCATCCACATCCATAATCCGGGCAAGCTCAATATCAGAAAACCCATACTCCTTGGCCTTTCTGAAAAGGTCTTTATCAACAGACCAAAGAGAATCCATATTCCTGGCAGCATCTGCAAGATCTGATTCCAGATCATATATCTGTTTGATATTGTAAAGAAACCATGGATCAATACCGGTAAGGCTGTAAATCCTGTCAATTGAAAGACCCATTGACAGGGCCTCATAAATCTGAAATATACGTTTGGAATTAGGTTTTATCAACGCCTCTTCTATGCTCTCTTTTTTTTCTTTTGAAAAACCATCATTATCAGCACTGTTCATACCCAGACCAAAACGGCCTATTTCAACAGATCTGATTGCCTTTTGAAGCGATTCCTTAAAGGTACGTCCAATGGCCATGGTTTCGCCAACAGATTTCATTGATGTGGTAATAATATCCTCTGCGCCATGAAATTTTTCAAATGGCCAGCGTGGTATCTTGACTACACAGTAATCTATAGTCGGTTCAAAGGAGGCCTTTGTTTCTCTCGTTATGTCATTCGGCAGTTCATCAAGGGTATATCCTACAGCAAGCTTTGCCGCTATCTTAGCAATGGGAAAACCAGTAGCCTTTGATGCAAGGGCAGAGCTCCTTGAAACCCGCGGATTCATCTCTATAACCATCATCTTTCCTGTATCAGGGTGTATGGCAAACTGTATATTGGACCCACCGGTTTCTACCCCTATTTCCTGTATAATACTTATAGCAGCATCACGCATTGCCTGGTATTCCCTGTCAGTCAGGGTCTGAGCAGGTGCTACTGTAATACTGTCACCCGTATGCACTCCCATAGGATCAAAATTTTCTATGGAGCAGATAATAACGACATTATCCTTAAAGTCTCTCATAACCTCCAACTCAAATTCCTTCCACCCAATGAGAGACTCCTCAATAATAACCTCTGAGACCATACTGGCATCAAGTCCTGCCCTAACAACATCTTCCATCTCTTCCCTGTTATAGGCAACGCCGCTACCTGTACCTCCAAGGGTAAAGCTTGCTCTGATAATCAGGGGATAACCTATGTCTTCCGCCACCTCTCTTGCCTGATCCATGGTCCTTGCTATACCGCTTTTTGGCACACGAAGGCCTATATTGTCCATGGCATCACGAAACAGCTCCCTTGTCTCCGCCTTTTGTATTACAGGAAGAGATGCTCCGATCATCTCTATTCCAAGATCATCAAGTAAACCGGTCATGGCAACCTTAACGGCCGTATTAAGACCTGTCTGGCCGCCAACAGTGGGAAGAATGGCATCAGGCCTTTCCTTTTCAAGAATCTTTGCAAGCATATCCGGTACAATGGGCTCAATATAGGTACGATGTGCCATTTCCGGATCAGTCATTATGGTGGCAGGATTACTGTTTATGAGTATTACCTCATAACCTTCCTCCTTCAGTGCCTTGCACGCCTGGGTTCCTGAATAGTCAAATTCACAACCCTGCCCGATTACTATGGGCCCTGAGCCTATAATGAGTATCTTTTTTATATCAGTACGTTTGGGCATTATCTTTGATGGTTACCTGTTTTTAATCCATATAATGAAACAGCTTGAGAATGAAATAGCTTGTTCAAGATCAAGGCATGTGAAAACCTTACCGTGAAAAAATACAAAACCGTGCTGAAAAATCAGACCGTATTTTCATATCCGTGGATGGCCATGATATCTTAAATCCGACCATACCGCCTTAACCGCATAAATGTATCCAGAATTCAGGTCGAGTATAATGAGGCATACCAAGCATACATTTATGGTTGGTCACTCCCTGTTGTCCAACATATCCTTTTGTGGACAGGCATACATGAAAAATTCAGGTGAAATATACACAAACAGATAAAGAACAACGCAGAAAACGAATCCTGTATAAAACCGTCATTTATGAGTTTTCATCAGATCAATAAACCTATCAAAAAGATAAGCTGCATCATGCGGGCCTGGAGATGCCTCAGGATGATACTGAACGGAAAAAAGGGGAAGATTCCTGTGAAAAATGCCCTCAACAGTATTATCGTTAAGATTGATATGACTTATTTTGATATCAGGGTCTTTACAAGGTGCCATATCTACGCAAAACCCATGATTCTGGGAAGTAATATGTACCTTACCTGTAGACATATCCTTTACCGGCTGATTACCCCCATGATGACCAAACCTGAGCTTGAATGTCCTGCCACCGAGAGCCAGGCTTAATAACTGGTGTCCAAGGCAGATACCAAAAACAGGTCTCTTGCCGATCTGATCCCTGATAGTCCTTATAGCATAGGTTACAGGCGCAGGATCTCCCGGCCCGTTGCTCAAAAAAAGGCCATGGGGATCAAGCCTGTCTATAACCTGAGAATCAGTATCTGCAGGCAGGACCATAACATTACACCCCCTGCTTTCCAGAGAACGCAATATATTGTACTTTATACCAAAATCAATAGCCACCACCCGAAACTCGCCAGGATGGTCAGGCCAGGCAAGCTCATCCTTTTCCCATTCAACAGGCACAATGTGTCCATTATGCCATGCCACAGGAGCATTGCCCGTAACACGTTTAACCATATCCAGACCTGCCATATCGGGAATATTTTTTGCCTTTTCCACAAGAGATGATGGATTCAGGTCGGTTGTGGAAACAACTCCCCTCATGGCGCCCTTTAACCGTATATGCCTTGTAAGGGCACGTGTGTCAATTCCCTCAATCCCCGGCACACCGTTTTCCTTAAGATAATCAGCAAGATTTTTTATTGCACGCCAGTTGCTTGGATATCTCTGGTATTCCTTTATCAACAGGGCCTCTACCTGAATTCCGGACGATTCAACATCCTCATCATTAATACCATAATTACCAATAAGGGGATAGGTCATTGTCACCATCTGTCCACGGTAAGACGGATCCGTAAGGATTTCCTGGTACCCGGTCATACTGGTATTGAAAACCACCTCACCAAAGGACTCACACGGACCAGTAAAAGACCGGCCGGCAAATACGGTACCATCTTCCAATGCCAACAATGCTTTCATATCACATCCATGTAAAAAACAAATATAGCCACTCTTTCACACACATACTCCACAACCAAGCCAATACAATGAGACCTTTGAAAAAGATTCAGTCTTGTTCATGGTCAAGGGAGACAAAAAATTTAAGCCTGCTCCGTCTCCCACCAACCAGGCCAAAAAACCGTACAAAAGAGGACGTTAGAGAAAGGCCTCATGATCTATTTTACCATGAAACCACACAAAACCATGTTGAAAAACCAGTTTGTATTTTCATATCCGTGGGTGGCCATGATATTTTGGATCCAGCCATGCCGGTTTAGGCAGTATCTTATGTATTCAGGCCATCATCTATTTGTAGCCTTACTCTTTTAATTTTGTTAAACTATCTTCCGCCCAGACATGACTCTATTTTTTAAAGACATGAACCCACTTTTATACAGTGGGACTGAGCGCATAGCAGGTATGTAAAGAGGTCAGTCTAAAAATAGTTATTTTCACAGTAAAAAACAAAGGCGTCAAGGGAAAAATGGGAAACAAATTTGAGATCTATCAAATAGGGACGGTTGAAAAACAGGGGGGTGAAACCATTATAAAGATATGCAAGAAATACAAAGAAGCCCTCCTGGGGCTCGACGGTTTTTCGCATATGATCGTATGTTACTGGTTTCACAAAAATGATACACCTGAACAAAGACGTATTCTCCAGGTGTATCCAAAAGGTCACAGATATAATCCCCTTACGGGTGTGTTTGCCACCTGCTCTCCCGTAAGGCCCAATCTGCTTGCCATATCAATATGTAAAATACTCTCCATTGAAGACACAACTATACGCATTGACGACATTGATGCCCTGGACCAGACTCCAGTAATAGACATCAAGCCATATGTCCCTCATATGCACTCAAAAACAGATCATATCAAGGTTCCTGAATGGATCATGCCAAAATAAACAATAAGACCACTATCAGGCTGAGAGGCCAGATAGAGAGGATCACCTTTGTTAACGAAGACAACGGCTTTACCATAGCAAAGGTAAGGGTATTCGGTCAGGATGACCTGGTAACAGTGACAGGGACACTGATCTCTCCAACCCCGGGTGAAGTCCTGGAGATGCAGGGAGAATGGGTTATGCATCCCAGATACGGTGAACAGTTCAAGATAATAGATTGCAAGACTGCCATCCCTGCCACAATATATGGTATCCAAAAGTACCTTGGCTCAGGACTCGTAAAAGGCATAGGTCCTGTCATGGCGAAACGGATAGTAAAAAAATTCGGCAAGGATACCCTTGACATTATAGAAGAAGATCCGGACCGACTCATGGAGGTGGAGGGTATTGGCAAAAAACGTATTGAGATGATCAAGGAGGCGTGGAAGGAACAGAAAGAAATCCGTAAGGTAATGCTTTTCTTACAGGGACACGGCATCAGTTCCGGTTATGCTACCAAAATATTCAAACAGTATGGGGACAGGGCCATACAAATCGTCACAGAAAATCCATACAGGCTGGCAAACGATATCTTTGGAATCGGGTTCGTAACTGCAGACAGCATTGCTTTTAAGCTGGGGTTCCCCAAAGATTCTCAGATGAGAATTGAGTCAGGGATAATATATGTTCTTCAAAAACTTGCCAATGAAGGACATGTCTATTACCCATATAAGGGACTTATAAAAAAATCAATAAAAATCCTGGACGTTGACAGGGACATTATTGAGACGGCCCTGACTTCCCTGACCCTTAAAGATCAAATAGTCATCAAGGATCTGGGAGAAGACAGCAAATCCTCAGGTGAAACCAAGGCGGTTTATCTGTCAATGTTTCATCTATGCGAAACGGCTGTCGCCGAAAAACTGATCAGCCTGCTTAATGCACCAAAAGGCATTCGAAAGGCAGATTCAAAAAAGGCCCTTGAATGGGTACAAAAAGAGCTTGCACTGTCTCTTGCTGAAAAACAAACAAAGGCGGTACTGGCCAGTATGGAAAACAAGGTTATGATCATAACAGGGGGACCTGGTACAGGCAAAACAACTATTATAAATGCCATATTAAAAATATTTCTTAAACTTACAGACAAAGTCATGCTGGCAGCACCAACGGGCAGGGCAGCAAAAAGGATGAGTGAAACAACCGGGTATGAGGCAAAAACCATCCATCGCATGCTCGAATTCAGCATGCGGGAAAAAAAATTCAAAAAGGATGAACTGGATCCTCTTGAATGTGATATGCTGATAATAGATGAGGCATCCATGATAGATACAGTTCTTATGTACAACCTCCTTAAGGCTGTCCCCCCTGAAGCAACGCTGATTCTTGTGGGGGATGTGAACCAGCTCCCATCTGTTGGCGCCGGAAACATCCTCAAGGATATAATCAACTCAAATATCCTCCCTGTGGTCGAACTGAATGAAATATTCCGGCAGGCAAAGGAGAGCAAGATAATAATTAATGCCCACAGAATCAATAAAGGACAAATGCCATTGTTTGACCTGAAAGATCAGGCAAACGATTTTTTCTTCTTTGAACAAAACGATCCCCAAAAATTACTTGAAATCATTGTTGACCTGGTCAAGACACGTATTCCAAAAAAATTTGCCTTTGATCCGATAAATGAAATACAGGTGCTCAGCCCGATGCGCAGGGGTATTGTCGGCACAGGCAACCTGAACACCAGGCTCCAGGAGGCCCTCAACCCTTCAGGAAAAACTCTATCAAGGGGTACCAAAAAATTTCGGATCAACGACAAGGTTATGCAGATCAAAAACAACTACGACAAAGAGGTCTTTAACGGTGACATGGGACAAATAACGGATATAAATCATGAAGAACAGGAAGTTACTGTGCAGTATGATCGTAATTATCCCGTACACTATGATTTTTCCGAATTAGATGAGATAGTACTTGCCTATGCTGTTTCTGTTCACAAGTCACAGGGCTCAGAATATCCCGCTGTAGTCATCCCCCTTGTAACCCAGCATTATATTCTTCTGCAACGGAACCTGATATATACAGCCGTTACAAGAGGGCAAAAACTGGTAGTCCTTGCAGGTGCAAAAAAGGCCCTTGTAATGGGTATCAAAAACAACAGAACTCAAAGGCGTTATACCAATCTTGCAAATATCTTGCGCAGTCTGTCACATCAGGCTGATCATGATTCCTGTTTCACCATAACCTGTCAACAAGCCTGATCGCAGATCATTGACAAACGGCCGACCATTCCCAGACCGCATGCAAAGATTTCATTTAATACCTGAATCCTGCAAGCGTCGAGTTTGCCGAAGATGCGAGAAAATGTTAAACCTAAAGCCATCACTCTTTTTTTAAAATACCCTGTACATCTTCCACGTGCAAGGAGTGATAATGCATGAAACCTTCAGTTCAGACTATACCTTTCATAAAGCTGTCACTGACCTTTATCCCTGTACTGATTGTTATCGGAATAATATGGAAATGGGGCTTTGATTACATGACCCATGTCTATGCCGTATTCAGAATGCTTCTCCAGCTCCTGCTTATTGGCTATCTGCTTGCCTTTATCTTTAAATCCAACAGCCCGTATATAATTGTCATTATATTAATAGTAATGCTCTCTGCATCAAGCTGGATAGCCCTCAGAACAAGCAAAATATCTCGAAAAAGTTTGTATCTCAAAACCCTTGCAGCAATCTTCATTGGTGGAACCACAGTCCTGGTATTAGTAACGCAATTTGTTCTTCAGTTACATCCATGGTACATGCCAAGTTACATGATTCCCCTGGCAGGTATGATTTTTGCTAATGCAATGAATGCAGTCAGTCTGGCAATAGAACGGTTAGAGGCAGAGACAGATCGGGATGTTCCATACGACAGGGCACGTATAATTGCCTTGCGCGCCTCCCTGATTCCAATAACAAATTCCCTTCTCGCAGTAGGCCTGGTGTCTTTGCCAGGAATGATGACAGGGCAGATTTTATCCGGCATTTCCCCTTTTATAGCGACAAGATATCAGATCATGGTGATGTGTATGATATTTGGTTCGGCAGGGATTTCATCGTCATGTTTTTTGATCTTTGTAAGATCTGATTTTACCAGATAGTCTTCAGTCGTCAGATTTACATTCAACCTAACCCGGCATGGCCGGATCCAAAATATCCTGGCCACCCACGGATATGAAAATACAGA
>JAGGTJ010000011.1 GCA_021163815.1 Deltaproteobacteria bacterium
AATTTGATGCGGCCATAAAGGTTGTGATTTTTGAAAATAGTTTACCCTTAAGGAGCGCCGATTTTACCGAATCTGCGGTGTTGGCAAGGACTTGAAGTATCGTAGTACGTCTGCGCCCTTGCCGCCTTGCATCTTCGGCAAACTCGACGCTTGCAGGATTTAGGTGTAATCTAAAGCCTGCATAAACTGTTTTCATATCCGTGGATGGCCAGGATATTTTGAATCCGGCCATGCCTTTCCATACCCCGGGCTGATTACAGAAAAGTCTCCAAAAAAGTTTCACTTTCTGGTCTGGTTATCTGCCTCCTGCATGCTATGTGTTGTTGTGAGCAAGACAGTGGAAAATCAGCATAAAAAGGATGGGTCGAAAAACTTCGGCTCAAGATACAGAATGAGACCCGTGTCGTCAACAAACATGTAGCCCATTCAGGTTCTGTGGCAAATATTGATGGCGTCGTAAAAAGTCTCCATCTACTGTGTTACAGTGTTTGTCCATACGCTTGACATACTCTTTGTATGCCTTCACGCATGACCAAACACTATGCCTTGTATATGAAGATTTTTACCTATCCATCGGTTTTACTTTTTACGGGTTCATCAAATTTCAAACTCACAGCCAGAACTTACTGAAGGTACATATGCTTTTTTTTCGAACATTATTTTTTTATATGGTCTTTTCTTTGTGTGCCGTATCTCAGGGCCTGACGCTTAATGTTTCCGAGTCTCTGGACCTTCGAAAGGCCTTTGGCAAGGCCATGGAAAACAATCCTCTTATTCTGCAGGCAAGGGCTGCAAAGGATAAGGCTCGCGCCAATGTTGACAAGTCTGTAAGCGCCTTTTTCCCAAGGCTTGATCTTGAGTCAGGCTATATCAGATCTAATAATCCTGTAACCTCTTTTTCTTCAAAGCTCAATCAGGCGGGTTTCAAGGCAGACGATTTTGCTCTTAACAATCTTAATCATCCGGATTTTCTGAATGAATGGCAGAGCAGGCTTGTCCTTACGCAGCCTCTTTTTAATCAGGGACGGGAATATATAGCCTATAAAACTTCGGTCCTGAAACGGAAGATATCTGATCTAAGTTTCAAAAGTACCAGTGAGGCAGTGCTCTTTATGGTAGAACAGGCATATTGCCAGGCCCTTCTTGCGAAGGATAACGTTGGTGTGTTGGAAGCCATGTACAGGACGGCCGTTGCCCACGAAAAACTTTCACAAGAACGCTATAAAACGGGCCTTGTTCTTAAATCAGATGTTTTGTCTGCAAGGGTTAGAAAGGCATCTACAGAGAAACAGTTGTATCAGGCCCGCATGAATCTCAGGGTTGCTATGGCAACCCTGAACAGAACCATGGGAATAAATCAGCAGAAACAATGGACGCTTGTTCCGGTCAATAACGAAAAAATGGTTGAAGGCAATCTGCCCCTGTGGATTGACAGGGCCAAACGATTCAGGCCGGAGTTTCTTGCTGTAAAAAATGAACTTCATATTGCCAAATATCAACATCGTAAGGCTATGGCAAGGTTTTTACCATCGTTCAATCTCAAGGGGATTTATGAGACAGACAGAAAAGATCTTTTTGATAAGGGAGGTGACTCTTGGACCTTTATGGCTACCATGTCTATTAATCTGTTTAACAGCTTTGCTGATAAGGCATCTGTTTCTGCTGCAAAATTTGAGACAGAACAGAAGCTTGCAAAGCTCAGGGATGTGAAGGCATCCATAGAACTGGATGTAAGAAAGGCCTATTACAGATTCAGGACTGCAAAACAACAGCTACGGGTGGCTACAAAGGCATTGGGGCAGGCCATTGAAAGCCAGCGTATATTACAGAGACGTTATGAAAATGGACTTGCTCTTATGGTTGAACTGCTTTCTGCAGATGCGGCTGTGTTTGAAACCAGACTCGCCAAGGCTCGTTCCAGATTTGATGCCAGGATTGCATGGTCGGCATTAAAATGGAAATCGGGTATCCTGGGACGGGATCTGATTGGTTCTTATCCATAGACGGGATAGTTTGTTCGATATCAAGATAGTTGGGATTTTTCAACACAGGGATGCTTAAGGATTATCGGGCCTGATATCTCTGTGTGATGCACGAACAGGCGGAATTGTACAAAAGGGATGTTTTTTAAAGAATTTTGTGTTGTTGAGGGTTAATATGCAGATATACCGTTTGAGATTTTTGTTGTTTTCAGTCTGTTTTTTTCTTCTTTTTGTATGTGCATGTAATCATAAGGATTTAGAAGATAAAAACACCCCTTTACCTGGTATGGTAGCTCAGGTAATTACGGTTCGACCTGTCAGGCTTCCGGAAGTCCGGTATTTTCCCGGACATGTCCGTTCCCGGAACCGTGTTATGCTTGCTGCAAAGATACCTGGGTATGTAAAAGAGGTCTATGTTCAAATAGGTGATGTTGTAAAAAAGGGAGCCCCTTTGGTACGTATGGATGACACAGACATCCTTTCCAGGATCAGGGCTGTCATTTTTGAAATAAAGGCCTCAAGATCCAGGTTCCATGCCCTGTCTGCCAAACTGGAATATGACAGGATAAATTTCAACAGATTCCAAAAACTTCATGCGGAAGAATCTGCAACAAAAGATGAGCTTGACAGGGCGCGTACCACGTATATTGCCCGTAAAAACCAGATACGGGCAATAAAGGCTGAAATTTCGACGCTAAAGGCCAGACTCCGTGAGGTAAGGAACCAGCTTTCGTATGTTGCGATAAAGTCTCCGGTCGATGGACAGATCTTTTATAGGCGAGTAGATCCTGGAACATATGTAAATCCGGGAGCCTCTCTTGTTGGGGTTGACGGAACAGACAAGGGTTACTGGTTTGAGGCTGCAATAGATGACAGCCTTGTAAACAGGTTGATTCCCGGCAACAGTGTCACGGTGTTTATTCCGGCTCTTGGGGTTGTTAAAGATGTCCCTGTTGCTCATGTGCAATCCTCTTCCATGACTGCTACCCATACATTTACCATCCTTGCTGATCTTGGTAATATGGATGTAATGCCCGGCCTTTTTGGAAGGGTCTTTGTGAAGGTGGGAGAAAGGAATTCCATTACGGTTCCTGCGAGGATCATCATCTCCCGGAGCGGGATAAAAGGCGTTTACGTAGTAGATAGTTCTCGCATAATTCACTGGAGAATTGTAAGGACAGGCAAGGTGTGGAAAAAATATGAGAACGGTTATATGCCGTTTTTTTCAGATATAGGTCAGAAAACAGAAAGAAACGATCTTGTTGTAGCGGTGTTAAGTGGCCTTGTCCCCGGAGACAAGGTGATTTCATCAAACCTGATGTCTGTCAGAGAGGGAATCAGACTTGAACAACCATGATAAAACCGGGCATGTTCCCGCAAGTCATCATAACAGTTTCTTTACAGGGATAATAAGGTTCTTTATTGATTCCAAACTCACCCCTCTTATAGTTATTTCTTCCCTTTTTCTTGGCGCATTTGCCATATATTTTACCCCGAAAGAAGAAGAACCGCAGATAATTGTGCCCATGATAGATGTCATGGTCCGCATGCCGGGGGCTTCACCAAAAGAGATCGAACAGAGGGTGATTTCTCCTATGGAACGGTTGCTATGGGAGATACCGGGTGTTGAATATATCTATTCAACTGCAATGCCTGGAAGGGCTATCACTATAGTGCGTTTTTTTGTAGGGCAGGATACAGAAGAGAGCCTGATAAAGACCTATGATAAGCTTTATTCTCATTTTGACTGGATGCCTCCGGGGTGCAGCAGGCCACTTTTGAAAAAGCACTCGATTAATGATGTCCCAATACTTGCCCTTACGCTGTGGGGAGATGGTTACGATGGTTCTCAGCTCAGGGAAATAGCGGCAGGCCTGAGAAATGAGATCAAGCAGATCCAGGGCATAAGCGGAACGTATATATATGGGGGTCTGAGACGTCAGATAAGGGTCAACCTTCGTGAAAATGCCTTGAACAGCCTTGGTCTTGATGCTGAGGATGTTGTTAATGCCCTGTCATCACAAAACCAGGCATCATGGATATCAGATATAAGTAGAAACAATATGGCCTTTTCCCTTAGGTTAGATAATTTTTTTCTGCACGTCATGATGTGGCATCTGCCGTTGTCAAGGTGGTAAAAGGTCATATAATAAGGCTTGGTCAGATAGCTGAGATTAAGGATTGTCCTGAGGAGCCGGCGTCTTATGTCATGATAGGGGCGGGCAGGGGGCATAAAGAAAAGAATGGTGTGTCCTTTTGTCCGGGAGAGCTTAAATCTGCTGTAACCATAGCCTTTGCAAAGAGAAAGGGCTGGAATGCAACAGTACTTGCCAATAAGATCATCAGAAAGGTTGACATCCTTAAGGGATTTGTCATTCCCAAAGACGTACACTGTGTTGTAACGAGAGATTACGGCGAGACCGCAAGGGAAAAATCCCGGGAACTCCTTGAACATCTGTTTATTGCCACCGTATCAGTGGCCATCCTGATGGCGCTCCTTTTGGGTCTGCGTTCAAGCCTTGTTGTGCTGATTGCAATCCCCACTACACTAGCTGTTACGCTTTTCATCTATTACCTCCACGGATACACCCTGAACAGGGTAACCCTCTTTGCCCTTATCTTCTGTATAGGTATCCTGGTAGATGATCCCATAGTGGATGTGGAAAACATCGTACGTCACCTGAGATTTCCCGCCAATAAAGACCGGCCTGTAAAAGACGTTATTACCGAGGCAGTAGTGGAAGTCAGGAGCCCACTTACCCTTGCCACGTTTACTGTTATCTTTGCAATTCTTCCCCTTGCATTTGTCAGGGGGCTCATGGGACCTTATATGCGGCCCATGCCTGTAGGGGCGTCTGTGGCCATGTTCCTGTCAATGATCATATCTTTTATGATAACCCCATGGAGTGCCTATCATATCTTAGGGGGCGCTAATGAACATGAGGAGGATAAAGACTCATGGCTGGATCGTGTTTACCGGTTGGTTATGAGACATCTGATAGAAAATGTGTGGCAGAGATGGATCTTTCTCTTCTTTATTGCCATCCTGTTTGCTGTTTCATGCTCCCTCATATATTTTAAGGTGGTGAGGGTAAAGATGCTTCCCTTTGACAACAAGAGTGAATTCCAGGTGATCATTGACATGCCGGAGGGGACATCCCTTGAGCAGACTGCAAAGGTCGCACAGGCCTTGGGTGATGTCTTGTCCCGGCAAAGAGAGGTGGTTGACTATGAGCTGTATGTCGGGACATCTGCCCCATTTAATTTTAACGGACTGGTTCGTCATTATTATATGAGGCGGGGGCCCAATGTGGCCGATATTCAGGTAAACCTGCTCCCCAAAAGTCTGAGAACGGAGCAGAGCCACTCGATTGCTAAACGGTTGAGGCCAGTGCTTCAGGAAATTGCTGCCCGTTTTGGGGCAGATATAAAGGTGGCAGAAATTCCTCCCGGCCCCCCGGTTCTTCAGACTCTTGTTGCTGAGGTATATGGGCCGGATTATGAAAAACAGATACAGGTTGCAAAGGAAATAAAAAATATTTTCAGGCATACTGAGGGGATAGTTGATGTAGATTGGTATATGACAGATCCGCAGCCGGAATACAGGGTAATAGTAGAAAGGGATAAGGCTGCCCAGGTCGGGGTGTCTCCAGAAAGGGTGCTTAAGGTGCTTCAGGCCTCCATGGCAGGAATCAGGGTAGGGCTTCTTCATGTTATGGATTATCAGGAAGATGTTCCTGTTGTGGTGCGTTTGCCGCAGTATAACAGAACGGGTGAGCCTGACCTTAAGGCTGTAAGGATACGTTCTGAAAATGGCAATATGGTGTCTTTGGCAGAAATTGCCCATATAGACAGGGCGATTGTGGATCATCCCATATATCACAAGAATTTGAAGCCCGTAGTTTATGTTACAGGGGATGTGTCAGGAAAGGAGGAAAGTCCTGTCTATGCAATTCTTAAGGTAAACAAGGCATTGCATGATCTTGAAACTCCTGCTGGAAAGAAGGGGATCAATATCTGCTATACAGGACAGCCATTTTCTTCTTCAGAGTGGGCAGTAAAATGGGATGGGGAATGGCAGGTTACCTATGAGGTTTTCAGAGATATGGGTATTGCCTTTGCAGTTGTTATGATCTTGATATTTATTCTTGTTGTGGGATGGTTTGGGTCTTACTCTGTCCCTCTTGTTATCCTTGCGCCTATTCCTCTTTCCCTTATTGGAATAATTCCGGCGCATGCAATGATGAATACCTTTTTTACTGCTACCTCCATGATAGGTTTTATAGCAGGAGCGGGAATAGTTGTCAGAAATTCCATAATTCTTGCAGACTTTGTCGAACTTCGTATTGCAGAAGGCATGCCTATAGAGGAAGCTGTTATTGATGCCGGCACTGTCAGATTCAGGCCAATGCTGCTTACATCTTCAGCCGTTGTGGTAGGTTCGTTTGTAATCCTTTTTGACCCTATTTTTCAGGGGCTCGCTATTTCGCTTATGGCCGGTGAAGTGGCTGCCACCATATTTTCCAGAATGGTGGTTCCTGTCCTTTACTATCTGGATCACAAAATAAAAAAAGAGGGACGTATTGTTTTTTAGGTTGCGAATGGATATCGTCCAAAAATGTCTTTTACCATAAACCGGCATGGCCGGATTCAAGACAGATTATCTGTTCACACAGACATAAAAAAGCATCCTACCCCAGTTTGTTGAGCTATTACGTCACGTTTTTGATATGTACATCTCCATTCAGGATTGTGTGTGTTTGGCCCTTTATGTCTGATACAAGCAGTGCACCCTTTTCATCAATGCCTATTGCTGTTCCGTTTATTACCTCATTGTTGGATATCTCTACTGATACGTTTCTGCCTGTGAGCATTGATTTCTTGTTCCACAACTCCTGTACCCTTGCCGGCCCGTTTTTTGATACATCCATATAATGGGTTTCATAGGCAGAAAGTATGTTTATCAGGAGAAATTCCCTTGATACCGTGTGTCCAGCCTCTCTCATAAGGCTTGTTGCAGGATACAGCATATGGCTGCCTGTAGCCTCCTCGGGGTTCCAGTTTACATTTATGCCTATTCCCAGGACTACATGGTTAAGCCTGTTTCCTGTTACGGAAAACTCTGTAAGGATTCCTGCCAGCTTTCTGTCTTGAACATAAATATCATTGGGCCATTTAATCATTGTGTTAACCTCTGTCTGTGTTTCTACTGCCTCAACTGTTGACAGGGCAAGGAGCATTGTAAGGGTAAAGACCTTTTCAGTATAAAGATCCGGCCTTAACAGAAGTGAAAAAAGCAGGTTGGAGGATGGGGGAGACAGCCATTTTCTGCCCATTCGTCCACGGCCGCTTGTCTGTTCTTCGGCAATAATCACTGTTCCATTTTCTGCTCCTTCAAGAGCCATTGCCTTTGCAAGGTCATTGGTGGATTCAACACGGTCATAGAACATAAGTTTTCCTGAAAACACAGACTGTTTCAGGGCATTGATAATTAGGTTGTGGTTTAAGGGGGTTGCCATTTGAGATTTCTTTACCGAAATATCTATATTGTTTGAAGTCTGTTCATGGAAGCATCAAATATCTTGACAATAATGAATCTTATAGGTTAGTTATAATATTTTTCAGCCCGTACTATGCTATTCAGGTATCTGAGAAAGATCCTTTACCTTTTTGCCATCAATGATGTTCTGTTGCAGTCCTTGTTAATGCAGGGCATATGATAATCTTGCTTATCGGAATATCATATTATATTATATCTAAATCCTGCAGGCGTCGAGTTTGTTGAAGACCTGCCTGCAGCAGGTAAGTACAAGCCGGTAAGGGCACAGACGTACTACGGGACTTCAAATCCTTTTTGAAAATAGTCTATGCAGGTTTTAGGTTATATTTGACTTATACAGGCATTGGCTTTGCCGAACAAGGATAATTTCATAACAGATTAATAAAGATCGGCAGGGGAGTTTTTTTTGATTCAACCTGTTGGTAGACTTTTGCGTGCATATAGAATGGGCAGTTACAAAACCAAGATTTAGGAGGCAGTTAAACATGAATAAAACGACAAAGACAATTGAGGGTAATGAAGCTGCAGCACATGTTGCCTATGCCATGAGCGATGTTGTTGCTATCTACCCAATAACGCCATCAAGTACCATGGGAGAGTACTGTGACGAATGGGCTGCGCACGGCCGAAAGAATATATTTGGTCAGGTATTAAAGGTGGAAGAAATGCAGTCTGAGGCCGGAGCTGCTGGTGCGGTTCATGGGGCGCTTGCTGCTGGTGCCCTGTCTACTACTTTTACTGCCTCCCAGGGTCTGTTGCTTATGATTCCTAACATGTACAAGATAGCGGGTGAACTTATGCCCGCCGTATTTCATGTGGCAGCCAGAGCTGTTGCAGCACATGCCCTTTCCATTTTTGGGGATCATTCTGATATCAATGCTGTTAAGCAGACGGGTTTTTCTCTTTTGGCCTCTGCTTCTGTCCAGGAGGTTATGGATTTGGCATTGGTGGCACATCTTGCCAGTATACGCGCGAGTCTGCCTTTCGTGCATTTTTTTGACGGATTCAGGACCTCGATGGAGATACAGAAGATAGAGGTCATAGATTATGATACTATGGCGTCTCTTGTGGATTGGGATGCCATTGATGAATTCAAATCAAGGGCACTGCATCCTGAAAGGCCGCAAATGAGAGGTACGGCCCAGAATCCTGACATATTTTTTCAGAACAGGGAGGCCTCAACTCCTTTTTATGCAGATGTTCCAAGAATTGTTCAGGAAGAAATGAAACGGGTTGGGGACTGTACCGGCCGCAAATATAATCTCTTTGACTATGTGGGTGATCCTGAGGCAGACAGGGTGATTGTTTCAATGGCTTCAAGCTGTGATGTCATAGAGGAGACTGTTCATTATCTTGCCGGCATGGGTGAGAGAGTAGGCCTGATTAAGGTGCGTCTGTATCTCCCGTTTGCCGTTGATTATTTCCTGCAGGCCCTTCCGGGGACCACAGAAAAGATAGCCGTTCTTGACAGATTGAAGGTGCCGGGTGCTCTTGGAGAGCCTCTGTATCAGGATGTCTGTACTGTTGTTAAGGAAAGAAAAGATGATGCCGTTGTTGTGGGCGGACGCTATGGCCTTGGCAGCAAGGACTTTACTCCGACCATGGTAAAGGCGGTATTTGACAATCTTCGTTCCAGGGCGCCTAAAAACCATTTTACGGTAGGAATTGTTGATGATATAAGTGATTCTTCACTGAAACTCGGAGATAAGATAGATAGCAGTACTGAAGGAACAGTACGTTGTAAATTCTGGGGCCTTGGCGCAGATGGTACGGTAGGCGCAAATAAAAATGCAATTAAGATCATAGGAGAGAATACAGATCTGTATGTACAGGCCTATTTTGCCTATGATGCCAAGAAATCCGGAGGTGTTACTGTTTCTCATCTGCGTTTTTCGCCTAACAGGATACAGTCGCCGTATCTTCTTGTAACTTCTGACTTCATTGCCTGTCATAATGCAGCCTTTGTAAACAAGTATGATGTTCTTGAAGGTATAACTGAAGGAGGATCTTTTCTCCTGAATTCTTCATGGGATATTAACGATATGGATAAAAAGCTCCCTGCTTCCATGAAGAGGGTTCTTGCCCGGCAGAAGGTCAGGTTTTACAATATTGATGCGGTTAAGATTGCATCTGCCCTTGGCCTTGGTGGACGAATCAACATGATAATGCAGGCCGCCTTTTTCAAGATTGCCAATGTGATTCCTCCTGAACAGGCATTTGAGTATATGAAAGACGCCATAAAAAAGACCTATGGCAAGAAAGGGGATAAGGTTGTTCAGATGAATATTGATGCAGTTGATAGGGCTGTTGATGCCCTGGTTGAAATTGATGTCCCTGATTCATGGTGTGATGCCGTGGATGAGCAAACTGAGGAACAGATGGAGATCAGTGCGTATGAGCCGGAGTTCGTGGAGCAGGTTATGCGTCCAATGCTTGCCCAGAAAGGAGATACCCTGCCGGTAAGTGCCCTGCCGGCGGATGGAATCTTTCCCACTGCGACCACTCAGTACGAGAAGAGGGGGGTTGCAATCAATGTTCCGGAATGGATACCTGAAAACTGTATACAGTGTAATCAGTGTTCTTTTGTTTGTCCTCATGCTGTAATAAGACCTGTTCTGCTTGACAATGATGAAATGGCCCAGGCGCCGGATACCTTTAAAACCGTAGAGGCCAAAGGCAAGGAACTGAAGGGGCTCCATTTCCGTATGCAGGTAAGTGTTCTTGATTGTACCGGATGTGGTAATTGTGCACAGGTTTGCCCCGCCAAGGAAAAGGCCCTTGTTATGAAGCCGTTAAATACACAGACTGATGTGCAGGTTAAAAACCATCTTTTTGCCTCACAGATTCCTGTAAAGGACAATCTGATGCCTATGACCTCGGTAAAGGGCAGCCAGTTCAGGCAGCCCCTGTTTGAATTTTCCGGGGCCTGTCCCGGGTGTGGGGAAACACCGTATGTAAAACTTGTTACCCAGCTTTTTGGGGACCGTATGGTAATTGCAAATGCCACAGGCTGTTCCTCTATTTATGGCGGTTCTGCTCCTGTCTGTCCCTACACAGTGAACAAGGATGGACATGGCCCGGCATGGGCAAATTCCCTGTTTGAAGATAATGCAGAATTTGGATTTGGCATTGAAATCGGAATAAATCAAAGGCGTGCAAAATTGTTTGATACTGTGCGTGAGGCGATGAATGAAAATCTGCCGGATGAATTAAAGGATGCCTTGAATGCATGGCTTGAGAATTTTGATGATGGCTTTCGGGCTAAGGAGTTAGGGAAAAAGATTGAATACCTGATTGAATCAGAGGTTGCAAACAATCCTGCAGACTTTAATCCTATTCTGCTCGATATTCTTGATTCAGCAGATTATTTTTCAAAGATCTCTGTATGGGCCTTTGGTGGAGATGGATGGGCATATGATATAGGATATGGAGGTCTGGATCATGTTATAGCTTCAGGTCATGATATAAACATCCTGGTTCTTGATACCGAGGTATATTCAAATACGGGTGGTCAGGCATCAAAGGCTACCCCAATGGGTGCTGTAGCAAAGTTTGCGGCAAGTGGTAAGAAGACAGGGAAAAAGGATTTGGGACGAATGGCAATGACCTATGGTTATGTATATGTTGCGTCAATAGCGATGGGCGCAAACAAAAATCAGGCATTAAAGGCCTTTCTGGAGGCAGAAAGCTATAATGGTCCCTCGCTTATTATCTGTTATGCACCATGTATTAACCATGGCATTAACATGGGGTGTTCGCAGGAAGAAGAGAAAAAGGCCGTTGAAGCCGGTTACTGGCCTCTATACAGATATGATCCAAGGTTGAAGGCAGAGGGCAAAAATCCTTTTATCCTTGATTCCAAGGATCCTAAGAAAGAATTTAAGGAATTCCTTATGGGAGAGGTGAGATATGCAAGTCTTACCAGGTCCTTTCCTGAAGAGGCCAAGGTATTGTTTGAAAAGGCCGAACAGGATATGAAAGAGAGATTTGAGCAGTATAAACGGATGGCAGGGAAAGACTAACATCCGGTTAATTGTTTTTTTGTATCGCGCTTAATATAAAAAGGGACAAGCGCCTTATTATCAAGGTTCTTGTCCCTTTTTTGATTTGCCTTGTGCAGGAATAGGACGCTTTTATGGCAGGGGCAATCAAAAAATCGGCATGGATTGTATTTGAAGAGAATGTAAAGATGAAGATCTTGATATTAAAGCATTGCAGGCCGGAAGGCGAAGCCGTAACATACTAATAAAATAGGTAAAAACAGTTAGTCCGGTTTGTCAAGAACGTCCTCTTCTCCATACCCCCAAGTTATTTTTTGTGTTAGTTTTTTTATCTTCAAAAGGGCTTGACATCCTTTGCCTTAAGGTAGCGACTTGTTAGGTGCTGGAACATCTTCCCTTATCCATGAGCTATATTATCTAACATGATTAGATGACACAGGTAATTACTCATATATCCTTTTCCTGTAATTCTTGTACAATAGAAACTCTGACTTCTCCTCCTAAGGAAGGGTTTGGATATACACCGCAGTAAAATTCTATCCCTTGATGACCGTGATAAAATACATCCACAATTTCTTGTACTTCGGCGAGTGTAGTGTGAAACAAGTTGCCTTCTATTACTAAAAGAATACGCACAGAATTGGGCAATAGAGTAAAATTGTTAATGACCTTTTGAAAAGCTTCATTCAGAGCATCCTTCCCATGACGTTTCGATTGAGTGATTTTCAAAGAAAATGATTTGGTTATTTTATCCCTTTGCCATAAACATTCTCCTTCAAATAAATAGGGACAAAGAATACACTTTCTGGGAACACTACCCCTTACACCCAAAAGGCAGAAAGGCACCGAGTAAAGCTCTCCTTTTATGGGACAATGAATCTTCCATAGATTTGCAAAACAGTTATGTTCAATCATCGCGAATCTTTTTTTATTCACCTAACGGCTGGCATAACCTGCTGGGTTTGAGCGCCAGCGAAAACCCAGCCAAGGTTCATGCCCTGGTTATAAGGCCTTATATTTCGATTAAACACTCATGACAAAGAATTTTTGTCACCCCCGAGCATGAAAATGGCGACAGAATACGTCATCTATTTTTTTTCGTATATACTCGCTTTTTCGCATTTCTCCGCGATTATACTCCAATTTTCGGAAAGTATTTTCATGGTAAAGTTTTCTATTGACAACAAACAGCTCATGGTATACCATATGTACATATAGTACTATTTGTGCATATTATTCATTTGAGGTGATTACCATGCTTAAAAAAATTACAACCGCTGATGCAAGAAA
>JAGGTJ010000115.1 GCA_021163815.1 Deltaproteobacteria bacterium
TGAACCGGCATGGCCGGATCCAAAATATCCTGGCCACCCACGGATATGAAAATACAGACTGGTTTTTCAACATGGTTTTATGTGTTTTCATGGTAAATTAATGAAACCTGAAAAACATGACAGATTACAAAAGCCTCGAAACATCAATAATAAACAGGTCGATTCAACCAGACAAAAGACCTTTACCATTGCCCATTTTTCGGATCCCCATATAGCCTCGCCAACGGTACACTATAAAGATATTATAAACAAAAGAGTTCTTGGACGCCTTTCATGGTGTATACACAGGAAAAAAAAACACAGCCAAAAAGTATTAAAAGCACTTTTAAACGATATTCGTTCCCTTCACCCTGATCATATCGCAATTACAGGGGATTTGACCCACCTTGGACTGCCCGAAGAATTTAGTATAGCTCACAAGATGTTAATATCTTTGGGAAGTCCTTCCAACATAACTGTAGTTCCGGGTAACCACGACATATATACTAGGACTCCGTGGAAGGACACATTCGGTCTGTGGACAGACTACATGCTGTCTGAAAAAAACCAGAACAGCGCATCATCCGAGAACAGAAATCAACTGTCACATCTCTTTCCTTTATTACGGGTGCGAGGCAAAATTGCCATAATAGGGCTGTCCAGTGCTCAAACAACATGGCCATTTCTCGCTACAGGAAGACTTGGAAAGACGCAGTTAGATAAACTTGAATATCTTCTTGCCGACACACAAGGAAGACAGATGGTGCGGATCATACTGATTCATCACCCGCCACTTCCTGGAGTTACAAGTTGGAGGAAATCCCTTACAGACACCAAGGATTTCATTGCCATATTAAGACGTTATGGCGCTGAGTTGATTCTGCACGGTCATACCCATCGTCATCTGCTGAAATACATATATATGTCTCAGAAAAAGATACCTGTTCTTGGTGCTTCCTCTGCATCTGCACTTGACATCAGGGACGACCGAAGGGCGCGATACAATGTGTGTCATCTGACACAAAACGGCTGCAGATGGCAGATGGGGCTGTCTGTAAGGCTATATTCACCAGAAACAGGATGTTTTGTCAAAGAGAAAGGCATGCAAATCTTACTGCCTGATCCAGTATGACCTAATTCAAAACATCCTAACCACCCACAGATATAAAAAATACGGCCTGATTTTTCAGCACGGTTTTGTGTGTTTTCATGGTAAGAGCATAATTTTTTTGAAGATAATTTATGCAGGCTTTTCAATATAACGTGATTATAGAGAGGATGCCATGTTTTGAACCTATTTCAGGAAATGTGGAGGGACAAAAATATTCCTGAAATAAATGCTTGATAGCGTCGTAAAAAATCTCCATCGGTTTTATTTTTTACGAGTTCATCAATGCTTGAAGAAGATCAAGCTTGGCAATGTGAAAAGGTCCCATCAGATCATAAGACAGACATATCTTTATTATCTTCCCTGTCCACGATTATCTTTTCGACAAGACGCCAGTCACTGATCTTATCCACATCTATTGCAGCTTCAGGGAAAGGCAATAGCACTACATCCGTCTGCACATCCATAACTGATGACAATCTTTGAAGGGCCTGATGCAAAGACATAAGCCTTGTTATATACAGAAGCACATTTATCCAGCCCATTACCTTTATCTGCTGCCACGGTTTTTTTCTCTTTTCTTCACACGCACGCCAAAAACTGGCAGCTTCGCATGCATGAGGAGTCAAAAAAGCAAAGAGATTGCAGGAACAAAAATTACCATCCCTAAGTTTGATCACGGTTCTTGATGTTTCAGGGAACCTGTCAACAACCAATGAATGTTTAACGAGCCCGGCAACAACATCACAACCTAACTGCAAGGCCTCATGACAAAAATAATCCGTTATTTCAGGGGTCAGCAGTGCATGATCCGCAGTTGTAACCAACATCGGCAGTTCATCCCTAAACAGATTCAGGACATGATATACACTGGCACTTGGAGTGGCTTTATTTTCTATCCATCTTACTTTACCTGATTTTATCAGATGATCCAGTTCGGGCTCAAGAGGCAACAAAGCCTTTTCAGGACCACAGACAATACATGAGCTTACATTCCTTGCAGATTCAAGGGCATCCAAAACCCGTAATATCATGGCCCGGCCATTTACAGGGAGAAATGCCTTGCATGGTATGCCGGCAGACTGCACCATTGAATCATTGGTAGACCGATCTCCGGCAAGAACTATGACATTGAATTTCTTCATAATAAGTTTTTATATACAAATCAACTTTGATGGCGTCGTAAAAAGTCTCCATATACTGTGAGCGTTTGGCCATACGTTGAACATCTTGTATGCCTTCACGCATGACCAAACACTTTTGCCTTGTATATAAAGATTTTTACCTATCCATCGGTTCTATTCCCAACGAACTTCACAGGAAGTCACGTAAGGACTTTATGTTATTTGATATTTAACCTACACATCCTGCAAGCGTCAAGTTCGTTTCTCATAGGATACAGTGAAGCAGCATAAACGTATCAGCTCAATAATGAGGGGAATAACAGCGAACTTACCCCTGTTTGTTAAGCTATTACGCATAAACCTGCTTTTCAGCACGGTTTTATGTGCTTTCACGGTACATATAAAACATTCAGAATGTTATCAGTCATTGTCATAACGATATTTTTCTGTCAAGAGTTCGATAACCAATAGCCTCGGCCACATGCGCCCTATTTATATCTTCACTCCCTGCTAGGTCCGCAATAGTACGGGCAATTTTTAAGATGCGTTCATGTGCCCTGGCGCTAAGACCGAACTTTTCCATGGCATTTTCAAGAAGCGCACTCGAATCCTTACCAATCCTGCAAAATTCTCTGATATGGCGACTGTCCAGCCCTGCATTTACATGAAAATTCATATCCCTAAACCTTCTGCCTTGAATCTCCCTTGCCCGCATAACACGTTCAAGAATCTGACTCGACGGTTCACTCTCTTTCAATAAAGACAGCTCCCTGTATTGCACGGAAGGCACCTCAATCTGAATATCTATTCTGTCCATGAGCGGCCCTGATACCTTTGCCCTGTATCTTTGTATCTGAGGAACAGAGCATACACACTCTCTCTTGGGGTCACCAAAAAAGCCACAGGGACAGGGGTTCATTGCGGCCACAAGCATAAAATCAGCAGGATATGTAACCTTTGACGATGCCCGTGAGATGGTCACAAAACCGTCTTCCATTGGCTGCCTTAGCACTTCTATAACGTTTCTTCTGAACTCCGGAAGTTCATCCAAAAAAAGGACTCCATTGTGGGCCATGCTTACCTCTCCTGGCCTTGGATTCTGTCCCCCGCCTATAAGGCCTGCATCAGATATGGTATGATGGGGAGCCCGAAAAGGCCGTGTCGATATAAGGCCACGGTTTCCGGGCAGAAGTCCCATTACGCTGAAGACCTTGGATGTTTCAAGAGATTCCTCAACAGTCAGAGCAGGAAGGATTGAAGGGAGTCTTTTGGCCAGCATGGTTTTGCCGGAACCTGGAGGACCTACCATGATAATATTATGACCTCCGGAGGCGGCAATCTCCAACGCCCGTTTTGCATTTTCCTGTCCACGAACATCCCTGAAATCCAGATCATCATATGGTCCTGGCGCTATGTCTTTTGACACTGAAACCAATGGTTCGGGTTCACAAATGCCTTTCATTATATCCACAACCTGTGACAAGGTCTTTACAGGACAAACAGAAAGGCCATCCACAACCGCAACTTCCGGGGCATTTTCACATGGAAGAAATATTCCCTCAAAACCTGCCTTCCTGGCCTCGATAGCTATGGGCAGAACACCTTTTACCGGCCTTATCAAACCATCAAGGGCCAATTCACCAATAAAGATATAACAGTTTGTATAAACGGATCTTTCTATTAACCCTGCGGCTCCAAGAATTCCCACTGCTATGGGCAGATCAAAAGCAGAACCTTCCTTTTTGATATCTGCAGGGGCGAGATTAACCGTAATACGGTCAGAGGGAAAGCTGTAACCAGAGTTTTTAATCGCAGCCTTAACCCTTTCCTTGCTTTCCCGTACAGCGCCTTCAGCAAGACCTACGGTTGTAAAGGACGGAAGGCCATGGGATATATCTACCTCCACCTCCAATGTATATGCATCAATACCAATAACAGCGCTGCTCAACACCTTTGACAACATTATTAGTGCCCATCCACTATCTTTTATGACACCCAAAACCTGCACAAACTGTTTTCCAAAAGGAAGTCATCAGTGCCATATCTACTGTAATTTCAAACGCTCTCGTGATTTCCAAAACAGCTTTTAGATACAGGAGCTTCAATGTCATCAAAAAGCCTTTATATATACCTGTATCCGAATGATTTAATCATATAAATATGATATGATCATTTATATCGTTCGTCAACATCGTTCCCATTTTTACATACCCTATCCACTGAACGTTATAGCAAGATATGCGCATATGATTGCTTCTGTCTTTCTGAACTCTACATATTTGAAAATAGTTTATGCCGATCTTAGGTCTTACATAGGGAGACAGCAATAGAGCTTAATGCAAATTCTTTACATGAATTGCTGTATGATTAGAGAGATTGATTTTGAACAGAAGAGATTATTTGATATTAATGGAACCAAGGTGCCACAAGCAATTGTGGTATCCTCCTTTTGGATAGTTGAAGATTTTTCTGAAAGGCAGTCTGAAGAACCATTGAACGATTTTCGATAATTTGTTGCGTAAAACCCTAATGAAGGTTTTCAGGTGTTATCAAATCGACACCCAAATGCCGATATTCTTTGTTATATCAGGGAAAGAAATATTGGTAAGACGACCTGCATAATAATTGACCCAAAGCGATCAGAAAATGCCGGGCAGTATTTCAAGGATGGAATCTTGTATGCTCAGAAATTATTTTCATCTAAGGGCAGGCAATATAGATCATCCAGCAAGCAACAAGGATTAAAAGACAACCAAAGTATTTCTTATGCTTTGTCCTGTCAATACTTACTCCAATCCTTGCTCCCACCTGAGCACCAGAAAACACAGCTAAACCAAGAATTAAACCTAACCTTGGATCAAAATGACCGACAAGGGCATGACCGAACAGTCCTGTTAAAGCAGTGATGCCAATCATTAAGCTTGATGAACCAACTGCCACCTTCATAGGAACTCCCCCTAAGAGCACAAGTGCAGGAACCTTAAAAAGTCCACCTCCTACTCCAAGCATCCCCGCTATAAAACCAGCCAAGATCATAATTGGCATGACAATGAGAAGGTTAATGCGATATTTATATTCACCTATATTGCGGTAAAGACAAAACCAATGTTGTTTATAAGAAAGAGACTGCCTTTCTTGGATAGGCTTAATCATAAAATAAGCACCAATTAAAAGAATGCCTGCAAAAACCAGCTTAGAAAACATAGGTGGAAAATAGGAAGAAAAATAACCACCTAAAAAAGCACCCACATTAGTTGGAGGCTCTATAATTAGGCATAACCACCAATCGATCATCTTTGCCTTATGAAAAACAAGCAGGGCTGATAATGTAGCAGCAATTATCAAAACCTGACTTGTAGCTGCAGCCTTATACATGGGCAGTCCAAAAGCAAGCAACATGGGAACATAAATTGCCCCTCCTCCTTGCCCAAACATCATAAAAACTACAGAGACAACAAAAAATGCAGAAAATAAAATGATTATCCTCTCCCATCCAAACATCTATTATCCCTCATATCCACTGCAAGGGATACACAAGATTTTCCCTTTCTTTACCCGCGCCTTACTGCCAAAAACTACCTCTTCACATTTTTCACAAAATTCAAGGGGCCCTTCTTGTTTATAAATGTATTCATAATCATAGACATCCCCAATATTAAACAAATCTTCTTCTGGCAAGCTTAATACACGATTTATTGCTGCTTCAGCAATCTCTGGTTCAATCATTTCTGGTGGAATACCTTGTTGACGACGTTCTAAAAAAGGTGAATTCAATGCCTGTCTAATAAATTCAGGCTTGACAGCTATGCGCACTGCTTTACTTTCTACTACATTAATCAGGACAAATGCCATCTTATTGTAATTGAGCTTTTTACAATTACCTTTTCCATAAGTACAACCTGTGGACATCATAAGACCATCCAAAACACATTGCATAAGATGACCTGAGCCGGTTTCAGAAAGAAGCATTAACTCTTTGCTCTTTGCCCGCTCCACATCTAACCTTCTTCTTGCCAAAAGACCTGCTCTCAAACCTAATGGCATAGCTGGACATAAATGTCCGTGAAAATACAAGCCGTGCTCAAGCATTTCTTTTAATTCAGGATCTTGAATCTCAACAGACATTTTAAACCTCCTCTTTTGTTATCTTCCAACGAACTTAATTTGCAAAAACTCACGTAATTACCTTATGTTATTTGATATTTACATCCTGCAAGCGTCAAGTTCATTTCTCATAGGATGTAGCTAAGCGGCATAAACCAGCTCTTTACGATGCCATCAATCTTTAACTCCAGGAATATATCTTCATAATTAAGATTTGATGATCCCGCCAAACTCTGAACATAAAACAGCGCTTGGGCAAAAGAGAACCTTATGTAAAGGTCTCATCTTAAAAAAAGACCTACCCCTTGGAGTATATCATTAGGAAACAACCCATTTTTCGACAGTCACGTCATAAAAGACCTTTTACCATTTTTTTTCATTGAGTTGTGTTATCCCAGATTATGCATTTCAAGTTACGTCTGTGTTCCTTCTGATTTACACCTGTCTGCCAATACGGGCTCTCGTCACAGGTAAAGATCTTGGGCAAACTTGCAAACTGCCTAATCTGGGATTGTATGAAAATCAATGTACTTCGCTATCTATACTTATATAAAACACCCAGGCCTCTATGTATAATCATGGGTACCCAATATCACCTTGATTCCTGTCTTTTTTTCTATGATATCAGCCATCTCTTGGGCATCTGCATAGGGGCACCCTGGCTTGGCATTTACCATACAGCTACTCATATATATCTTGTCCGGTTTTATTTCGGATAGCTTTATGGCCATACCTGTGTTAGGAGCAAGCGTTCGACCAGGACATTCGCATTTAACAAATGCTATAACCTGGGAAGGCCCTTCAAAGTGTCCATCTCCCATAGCAGCAGCCTTAAGACACCGCCATTCTCCAGGACATCCATAACCACTATCCATGTAAGAACCACATGCAACGATAACCACTTTTTCCATAACCTATTTCCTCCTAAATTTATAGTAAAACACATGTTTATTCTTTTTCTTTTATAAGATCTACAACATATGCAAGAATCTTTTCAAACTCCTCTGTAAAGGCCAAAGATTTGTCTCTTATGCTTGCAAGCTTGCCATCATCGCCAGCCAAAACAACCTCAGGTTCAATAGGTAACCTTCCCAAAAATGTCAGGTCCTCCTTTTCTGCTACCAATTCACCTCCACGGGACCTAAACAGATCTATCTTTTTCCCGCAGTGAGGACATATCAAGCCACTCATGTTTTCTATGATACCCAATATTTCCATTTTAACCTGACGACAAAAATTGATGGATTTTCTTACATCAGCCAAAGATATTTCCTGAGGCGTAGTTACTATAATGGCCTTGGCATCAGGTATGGTCTGAGCCACGGTCAAAGGCTCATCTCCCGTTCCTGGAGGAGAATCCACTATAAGAAAGTCAAGCTCGGGCCACTCTATATCCGCAATAAATTGCCGTATGACACCTATCTTGATCGGGCCCCTCCATATGGTTGCCCTGTCCCTGTCTTCACCCATAAGAAATTCAATAGAAATAACACTAAGGTTAGGGATACCTGCAACAGGAAATATCTTGCCAGGGGTATCTGCGGGCTGAATTTTACCTTTTATACCAAGAAGCCTTGGTATGCTGGGACCGTGAAGATCCACATCTATAAGGCCGGTCTTGTAGCCGGATTCGGCCAGAGCAATGGCAAGGTAGGCAGCAACACTGCTTTTTCCGACACCGCCTTTACCACTCATAACCAGCAGCTTATGCTTTACCTTGCTCAAACGTTCTTTAATTTCATTGTCCTGTGCCTCGTATTTATCATTCTTATTCATACTGCGTCCACCACTTACCATAACAATTAGTCCTCCTGATTATCATGTCGTTTGTTTTTATCAAGACTCAACCTGTATGGGTTTATACTCATAACCGGAGCACTTGATTCCTTGATCACATGTGCAGCCACACTTCCAAACAGAACCCTGTCAAGCCCCTTTCTACCATGTGTACCCATAATAACAAGGTCTATATTTTCATTATTTACATAGTTCAATATCTCCTCCGCCGGATCACCTGTCAACACATGTGCCTTGCATGCAGGATATTTTTTGAAATGTTTTTTTACAAATTCATCCATACTTTTTTCTCCAGCCTTCAGGATTTCGCCCTCAAACGATATAATTGACGTTTCAGTAACATCAAAAGATGTAAGGGGTAAAAGGCTGCGGACAACAAATATCAGATGAAGCTCAGACTTAAATTTATCTACCATTGTTATTACCCAGGGAACGATCATAGGAGAGACTTCCGAAAAATCAACGGGAAACAATATTTTTTTAAAACCCTTCATAATCTCCTCCTTTTTCTATAAAAAAATTCAGTTCAACCTTTATGGCCGCATTCAAATTGATACATATTATACAAACACAACATTTCTATAATTCGCTGATATTAAAAGCATAATCTCCTTTTTGAAAATAGCTTATGCAGGTCTTAGGGGTAAACTAAGCGGGTGAGTACAAACTACAAACAAGGATTATATCCATCAACTATCTCGGCAAATTTGGACATTATTTTCTTTCTGTTATAGCAACCTGACAATGCAATCAATTCATCCAAATGTTCACCCAAGAATTTTTCATCACCATCAGTCCCCTTAAGTACCAAAATCTTTTTGTGACCGGAAGGAACGACCCCTTCCCCTTCCCTTATCAATTCTTCAAAAAGCTTTTCACCAGGTCTTAAACCAATATACTCTATTTTTATATCCCTGTCAGGCTCAAAACCTGAAAGACGGATCATCTCCTTGGCCATATCAACAATCTTTACAGGCTCTCCCATATCCAGAATATATATTTCACCTCCGTTGCCCATGGAACCGGCTTGTAAAATCAGCTGACAGGCCTCAGAAATTGTCATAAAGTACCTTACCACATCAGGATCGGTAACAGTAACAGGGCCTCCCTCTTCAATCTGTCTCTTAAACAGAGGCACAACGCTGCCAACGCTGCCAAGAACATTACCAAAGCGAACACACATAAATCTTGTCCGAGAAGAACATTTTTCGCTGTAATGTTGCACAATCATTTCTGTAACACGTTTTGATGCCCCCATTACATTTGCGGGCCTGACCGCCTTGTCTGTGGAAACCAGGATAAACCTGCCAACACCAAAGCTCTCTGCACATGAAACAACATTCAATGTGCCAATCACATTGTTTTCAATTGCCTTCCAGGGATGAAGTTCCAACATGGGAACATGTTTGTATGCTGCCGCATGAAAAACCGTTTGCGGACAATACCGATCAAAGACATAAGCAAGCTGCTTTTTATCTCTCATATCAGAAAGGAATGGAAGAATCTCTACATTACTAAAGTGTTTTTTTAACTCGAGATCTATTTCATAGAGAGGACTTTCGGCTATTTCATAGAGTATAAGTCTTTTAGGATTGAACGTGCATATCTGACGGCAAAGTTCAGAGCCTATAGATCCTGCAGCCCCTGTAACAAGGATTGTTTCATCTTTAAGATAAGACCCTATCCTATCCCTGTTAAGCCTTATAACCTCACGGTTCAAAAGATCACGATAGGAGACATTACGAATAGAACTGATCGATAGTTTGCCATTCAGGAGTTCCTCCATCCTCGGCACGGTCCTGAACCTGATCCCACTTTCCTTACATATTGCAACAATCCTACGCATTTGATCAGCACTGGCTGATGGAATGGCTATAAGAGCCTCATCTGCGCTCACAGCCTGACTGATTTCAGCAAGTTTTTCTATGGGACCAAGTACAGGTATCCCATGGATCTTTTTGTGCAACTTAACAGGATTATCATCAAGAAAACCGACCGTATTGTATAACATCCTCCTGTTGTCACGAATCTCCCTGTAAATCTTTTCACCGCAATCACCAGCGCCAAGAATCAAAAGATTTTTGTTCGTGTTTTTGTTAGACTTCTTCCACTGTCTCAAAAAATCCAGGATGTTATTCGCACCATTCTCGGTAAAACTTTCAAAATAAAATCGTACACCAAGGCGAAAACCTGAAATAAACAACAGGGTAAGGCACCAGTCAATTATAAAAACAGAACGGGATACCCCGACAAAACGGTGCCTGAAGGCAATAAAAACAATTATCAAAACAGAGCTTACGGTACATGCCTTTATGACATTAAAAAAATCCTTGATGCTCGTATAGCGCCACATACCACGATACAGATCAAAGTAAAAAAAGCATACCAACTTTATTAAAACAAGGGCAGGCAGAGTCCTGAAAAATATCTTCAAGATATCGGCAGGAATACTAAAATTAAATCTTAATAAATTGGCAAAATAATATGAAATAACAATGAGGAGAATATCTACACAAAAAACTATTACTGAATTTTTATATATCTTTTGCCTCATATATCTTTTGCCTCAGTGGGTCAAACTTCATCCACAAACAGTCTTTTTCCACAAGATCTGAACTTGCCGCATGTACTGGAGACAAAACAGCGGTTGATCTACAAAAACACTCATGCGGTATTTTGCATTATTCCTTACATAACCTTTTGATTCCCTTAATATGGACACCGCTTACACATTTACCATGAAAACACACAAAACCATGTTAAAAAACCAGTCTGTATTTTCATATCCGTGGGTGGCCAGGATATTCTGGATCCGGCCATGCCGGTTTAACACATTTTATATGGGAGTCATTGTAGGTTCACCGTAAAGGCTGAATTTTAACCAGTCAAATGCAAATAACATAAGTGCCACATCATCATATTTTAATCTGTTAATCTTTTCAGCATCTTCATAAAAGTGGGAAAAGAAACTGCTGTGAAAGATAAAATCTCTAAACCTGTCCAGGTTATATGATGCCATAAAAAACATCTGCATCTTTTTAGTGACATCCGAATCTGAACCAAGGTCTTTATCTGAAGTAACAATCTCTACCCACCTGTTATTCATCTCATTGTATTGATTCAATCCTTCATGGTTCATCCATTCATCCAAGGACCAGAGCCGGTCTTCTTTAAAACCCATACAATGGGGTTCCTTTACTATAAAAAATTTCTCTAACATTCCCTTTTTTGGATTAGCCACAGTCGATGCCCTGGCCAAGGGATACAATCGACATGCCCCTGGACGATCTTCATAAATTGCACAACCATCAGAAGTAACAAAAGGACATCTTCTATCCTCATCATCATTCATCTTAAGAATAACTACAGGAAATTTCATCTTATCTTTTAAGATTGTATCGGTGTACCTTGTGAGAAATTCCTGGGAATGCAGCCCAAGCCTGTTCTTGATACGAATCACATCGTATGGTGTTAATACAAGCTGAAGTTTTGCACAACATTGAGTGAAACATGAAATACCCTTATGACAATCAAACCTGAAGGAATCACCCTCAAGCGATCTGAAGATATCGTGTCCGTTGTCTGTCATTACCATTAAGCCCCTTTTTTTAAAACCCCCATTTTAAAAACAGTTAGCACAGATTCAGCCATCAATTATCTTTTAAACTATTATCCTTGGGAACAGCTTCAGGTTTCACCTGAAATGTCTTTTGTCCAAGTATACCGAATTTGATCCAATCAAAAGAAAATTTCAAAAGATCCAAATCATTTCTTTTAATCTTTTCTATAATAACAGGATCTACCTCAAACTTGGACAAGAAAGAACTGTTAAACACAAATTCCCTGAATTTATCCAGATTGTAAAGGGCCATAAATACCATCTTATAAATTTTGGGATTATCAATATCAAGAGATTGTGCCCGAAGTGGGTTTATCACCTCGGAAAAGAGTGCATTAACCTCCTCGTATATCGGAATTCCCTGCTCAACTAACCAGTCAGATATGCGCCAGGATATATTTTCAGACAGACCCTTGCACCGGGATTTATCTGTAATGTAACGGAATGTCCCATCGTCATTAATATCCAGTGGAAACATACGGCATGGCCAAGGCCGGTCATTATATATATGACATCCATCTTCTGAAACAAAGGGGCATTTCTTGTCATCTTCATTCATTTTCAACATAACTAACGGAATTAATTTGTCCTTACTTGTAAAAATCAATGTATATTCATCCAGAAATTCATCGGACGACATCTTTAAAGAATTTTTCAGCCTCATAACATCGTATGGCGTTAAAATGATAGTAACATCCTGGCAACATTGGGTGAAACAACTTACTCCAGGCATACAGTTAAACTTAAAAGTATCTTCTGCATCCATTCTTACCAGACTTTCTGTTTTATCCATTTATAATATCCTTATGT
>JAGGTJ010000148.1 GCA_021163815.1 Deltaproteobacteria bacterium
CGCAGACAGGCGCAGACAGGATATCCTGGCCACCCACGGATATGAAAATACAGACTGGTTTTTCAACATGGTTTTGTGTGTTTTCATGGTAAAATACGGGATTCCACCACCTTTATCAAAACCCATGTTCATAGCCCTCTTATACCACGTATTTTATATGCAACCGATCTGCGGCACTCTTGTCATCTATGCCAAGGGCGTCTGACATGCCAATCGGAAGGGATGTTGATCTTCCCAATGGTGCGAAAATTTTCTTTAATTCCGTATCAAAGCTCAGAAACACATCTACTATACGTTGGGCCACTGCCTCAGGATCCAGACGACGATAAATCCTTGGGTCCTGAGAAGTGATTCCCTTTGGACACAGACCTATATTGCATATGTTGCATCGATCAGATTCAGAACCAAGACATCCTGCAGCGGCCTGCATAATATATTTGCCTGTCTGAACACCGCTTGCACCGAGCATTATAAGTGCTGCTGCATTGGCAGCAAGGTTCCCTGTTTTTCCTATTCCTCCGCCGGCAAACAGGGGGATCTCATTCTGCTTTCCAATCCTTGTCAGGTTCAGGTATGCATCTCTTATATTACTTGCAATAGGATGCCCCATATGATCCATGGAGACATTATAGGCAGCACCTGTGCCGCCATCCTCACCATCAATGGCAAGACCTGCTGCATAGGGGTTCCTGGCCAGGTTGTTCAAAACGGCCAATGTTGTAGAAGTGGCAGATATCTTTGGACAAACAGGAACCCTGAACCCCCATGCCATGCTCATTGACTGAATCATTTTTGCTACAGCTTCCTCTATCGAATATTTTGTCTGATGGGTAGGAGGGCTTGGCAGATTGATACCAACGGGAACTCCTCTGATAGCGGCTATCAGTTCATTAACCTTGTACCACATCAACAGCCCGCCATCGCCTGGTTTTGCACCTTGACCATACTTGATTTCAATTGCACACGGATCTTCCTTCATCTCCGGTATGGCACGTATGATTTCGTCCCATCCAAAGTATCCGCTTGCAATTTGCAGGATTACATATTTGATAAAACGTGATTTAAGCAGTCTCGGAGGACAGCCGCCTTCACCTGTTGAAATCCTTACGGGCATGCCTAACTCTTCATTCAGATAGGCAACACCCATTTGAAGGCCTTCCCACATATTGGGGGAAAGGGCACCAAATGACATTCCGCCGATTATCAGGGGGTATATCTCCCTTACCGGGGGAATCCAGCCATTTTCCTTTATCCTCAAAAGATTTTCTTCAGGAGACAGGATCCTTCCCAGCATGGTCCTGATTTCAAATTCATGTCTTCCTGCATCCAAGGCAGGGTCCGTGAGCATTGAGATCCTGATGAACTTTATCTGGTCAAGGAGGCTTTCAGTGTTGTTACGGCGTCCCCCGCGACGTCGTGGCTGTCCTCCGGCGTTTGTATGGAAACGGAGCTTGTCGATTTCGTCGCTTCTGATTGGTGTAATGGCATTGTTGGGACATACCAGGTTGCACATGGCACACCCTACACATCTGTATGCTGGATCAGTTTTCTGACGAATGCCATACCATATCTTGATGTTGTTTTCGGGCAGGCTCATCAGATTAATCTCTGTACTTACCTCCCGTTTTCTGAATACTCCGAGTTCAATGGCCTGTACCGGGCAGACAGCTGTACATCGCCCGCACAAGGTGCATTTACCCTGATCCCAACTGATCTGCCATGGCAGATCTTTTACACTTAATGTAGAGGGGGTAAGGGATCTTTTTGGGTACATACGAAAACCTCCTTGCGGTCCGGACCGACAATGGCCGTATCAAGATACATGGGTTGGAAATCCTTGCTTTTGTCACGATCAGGAATGGCAGCGTCCAGACCGCACATCTCTGAGGAAAAGGCATACAAACCAGGTCTTCCACCAATGACACCAGGGCGAAGTTTTTTTCTGTCCTGAACCATAAAGACACTGTTATCGGGCAAACTTCCAATTACACAGTTAGGACCGTCAATAATAAGTGGGCGGCAGCTATGTTTCAGGTGTTTCAGAAAATCGGCATCATGATGATCGTTGATGTCTTCATCTTTTAAGGGGGTGATTACATGTTTGTAATACTCAATACCCAACCCCAACTGTGTTGTGGTATAATGAAGAATGTGTGTGAAAACTTCTGAATCAGACTGATAGCCGGAGTATCCTGGAAAGCCGCGTGATTCCAGAAAGTCACGAATAGGTATAAATGCGGTATTTTCTCCATTTGTCATGGATGCGTAGCCTTGTATAAAAAACGGATGACATGCATAAAGATTAATGGAATAGTTGGTATTTTGCCTGCCCTGTGCCAGAATTACTCTGGCCCAGAGTTCCTTTCGCCCCAGGTCCAGAAACCTCGCTACCTGCATGGGATCGCCGATTTCTTTGATCATTATAACGTCCGGCCAAAAAGAATATACAATCATGTCATCCTTTTCTTCTCCCATTTTTCGTAATTGCAGCCTGAGTTCGAGCAGTTTCTGTGCCTTATCCTCTTTAGACAACCCTTCCCATTCTTTTGGGTATTCATAGGCCCTGATAAGATACATATCTCTTTTTGGAGTTTCTGGAGGCGGTGTCTTTGATACCTTTATTGACAGTTTGTATTTGGTCATAAAACCCAGGTCGACCATGAAAGTGTCAAATCGTTTTATACCATTTTTGGTAAATATCCCTGAGAGGATCGGAGCATCTTTCATGTCCTCAAAAGGTCCTGCCAGGTCGCGCAGCATCAGCCCGACACCGGAGCCATCATGGCCTTCTTTCATGACTTCCATCGATTCCATGGCTATCATGGGAGATAATGGCTCGTTGCTTGTAATGGCGAAAAGACGACACATGTTCAGTATCTCTCCTTGAATTTGATGAACTTGTAAAAAAATAATACCGATGACTAAGTAAAAATCTTCATATACAAGGCGTAGTGCTTGGCTATGCGCGAAGACATACAGGATGTCACACGTATGACCAAACATAATAGCTCAACAAAGAGGGGTAGGAGGCTTTTTCCTCCGCTTTTGGCCTCCGGGATGATCTCTTCAGTAATTTATCTGCGGGGGATACCCGCCCCTGTGCATTCTCGACTTTGTCGAGCTGCGGTTTTCCCCACTGATAAGTCACGAAGAAACGGCACTTTCCCGGTAGTCGCGTCAGAAAAAGCCTCCTACCCCTAAGTGCTACGTTCGCTGTTATTCCCCCTCTAATTATTAAGCTGATACGACCAAACACTCACAGTAGATGGAGACTTTTTACGATGCCATCAGTATTGTAAAAAAAAAGTAGGCTTTTGCATTTTGCGCTTAATTTTATGGTGGGCGATGCGCGATTCGAACGCGCGACCTCTGGTTCCGGAGACCAACGCTCTATCCAGCTGAGCTAATCGCCCTGTCAGTTTCTATCCATGGCTGTTTTTAACTGGTTTCCATCCTTGTAAAAAATATTCCATCTCTGGATTGGAAACTCGCCAGTACCCAAAATTGATGAACCTGTAAAAAGTCGAGTTGATGGCTAAGTAAAAATCTTCATATACAAGGCATAGTGTTTGGTTATGCGTGAAGGCATACAGGTAGTATGTCGAACGTATGACCAAACACTCACAGTAGATGGAGACTTTTTACGACGCCATCAAAATTGATTTGTGGATGGGCACCAACTGCTTTTTTACAACGCCACCGCTTTCTAAATTGACTTATGGATAGGCACAATGTAAATTGTAAATATCCTGTTTTTGTTAGTTATTAAGAAGATACCTTCCATTCCTTATTCTTCTGTATAAATACCACAAACTCTTTTTATTAACACATTTTTTAACTAAGATCAATCTTTTTTTGATCTGTTTTTCATTTGATCTGTTTTGCCCTTAACGTGGTTTTTTAATCAGAAACTGTTCGGTTGGTCAATTTTCTTGGTGAACTTGTAAGAATCTGGTTTATGCCGCTTCGCCGCATTCTATGAGGAACGAACTTGACGTTTACAGGATGTAGGCTAAATATCAAATGACATAAAGTAGTTACGTGACTTCCTGTGAATTAAGTTTGTTGGAAGATGCATACAGATATCCAGTTTGCCACGCTGGATAACGCTGTGTCATTGTATAACAGATACTGGGAAGGTACTCTCAAAATGGAGGCAGATTTGAAGGCAAAGAATCTGTTGAAAAGGGATCCATGGAAAGACGGATTCCAGGAACTGCAATACTATCTCTGGCATCACACTGGACGACGGGCCCGGCAGGGAGCGGCCATGAATGCCCCGGACTATGCACACTGGCATGGCTTTTTCCAGATGTTTCAGGTCTATAAAGATATGCAAGATATTTATGACTACAGGATCAAACACAATAAAATCGAAGAGTTAAGTCATGTTATGAGTACAGGGCCATATTAATGTCATTAGTTCCATAGGGTAGGTTGAAAAATGAGATAGTGCAAACAGCGCAAAACACGTCTGCACTATCAATCCGTTAGAGCTGACAAAACCTGATACCTGCTTTTCAATTTCCTTCGGAGCTTGAGCTGTCCGGTTTTGCAGTTCAACTCTGCCGTTATAGGAAAAAATGGAGGAAAATATGAAACTGAACGTAAAGGCATTTGCTTTGACCTGTGCTTTGATTTGGGGAATAGGATTGTTTCTTATTACATGGTGGATAATTGCCTTTGATGGTGCAACAGGCGAAATCACATTAATCGGGCGGCTTTATCGTGGGTACAGTATAAGTCCCGTTGGCAGCTTTATTGGTTTAGTCTGGGCATCAATAGATGGATTAATCGGCGGAGCATTATTTGCGTGGCTTTATAATTCTATTTCTGGCTGCGCAGGAAAATGAGGAATTTGATGGCGTCGTAAGAATCCGGATATGTTTTACAAAGGTTTTCGCATTGTAGTTTTAGAGGGTAAATTTACCACATTTTTTCTGCCTGATGGAAAAGTATGGTTAAAAACTGAAGTGCTTTGATTAAAATGGGCACCTCTGTCTGTAATCTTTTTTGAAACTGTATCTTGCTGATTGGTATGACAATGATAAAAACTGTTAATGTGTCTTCAATAGGATCGTCAGGTAACAACATTTCCCATCCTTCAACATCCCCTGCTTTTAAAAAAGCCGTTCATCTGATTGCAGCTGCCCGGCCAAATTTTATGAAGATAGCGCCGCTTTACCACGCCCTCGCCAGGGAAAAATGGGTGGAACCTGTAATTGTGCACACTGGTCAGCATTATGACCTGAACATGTCAGACGCCTTTTTTCGGGACCTGAATCTTCCGGCACCTTGTATTCATCTTGATATTGGAAGCGGGACGCATGCGGAACAGACCGGCGGTGTCATGATAGCATATGAAAAGGTTCTTATAGAAAACAAACCTGATCTTGTGGTTGTGGTGGGAGATGTAAATTCAACGGTTGCCTGTACCCTCGCTGCAGTCAAGCTGGGTATCAAGGTTGCCCATCTTGAGGCAGGCCTTCGTTCCTTTGACAGGACGATGCCGGAGGAGATAAACCGAATTGTGACAGATTCCATTGCCGATTATCTGTGGACACCTTCTTCTGATGCAGATGAAAATCTTATGCATGAGGGTATTGCCCCTGAAAAGATCTCTATGGTAGGTAACATCATGATTGATTCCCTTGTAATGATGACCCCTGCAATCCGTAAAGAAACTACGCAAAAAGACCTGGGTCTTGTGTCCCAAGGCTACGGTGTGGTCACATTGCATCGGCCCTTTAATGTGGATAACCCCGATATCCTGTCCAATCTTTGTCAAACCCTTGTAAGACTATCAGAACAAACTGTTCTTGTTTTTCCTGTTCATCCTCGTACTGCAAAAAATCTGCGTGAATTCGGGCTGTACGATTTGTTAGATAATGCCCCAAAAATTATTTTGACAGATCCGCTTGGATACAAGTCCTTCATGAACCTGATATTTGGCTGCAAATTTGTAATAACCGACTCTGGCGGGATTCAGGAAGAGACGACCTATCTTAAGATCCCTTGCCTGACACTGCGCCCCAATACGGAGCGACCGATAACAATCACTCAGGGAACAAATAAACTGAGTTCACCGGAAAGGGTGAAATCTGATCTGGAAGAAGTAATAAAAAAGGATTTTGGGTCTCCACCTTTGTTTTGGGATGGAAAGACAGCACAAAGAGTTATACAAGCTATAAAAAAGATATTTCTTATCACGTGATTGTTTGACAACCTGGCAAAAAAATCACATAACTGGACCTGCTCCATTTTTGCAGAGGGATGATAGTTAGGCGTTTTTTGTAATAGCTCAACAAACAGGGACAGGAGACTTTTCCCTCCACTTTTGGCCTCCGGACTGGTCTCTTCAGTAACTTATCTGCGGGGGACACCCGCCCCTGTGCATTCCCAGCACTCAACTACTAATCAAAAAATGGTTTGCCAAGAGGCTTGGGTCACCTGATGAAGGACTATGCTTTCTATAGAGTTCTTTGGAGAGTTGAGTGCTGGGCTGCGGTTTCCCCCACTGATAAGTCACGAAGAAACGGCACCCTCCCGGCAGTTGCGTCAGAAAAAGCCTCCTACCCCAGCACCATGTTTGCTGTTATTCCCCTAATTATTGAGCTGATATAAAAAAAGCCATTCCAAACAAATAGATGGAATGGCCTTTTTTGGTGGTGCATATATTTATAAGCGAATGATCGGGACGCGGGGATTTGAACCCCGGGCCCCCTGAACCCCATTCAGGTGCGCTTCCAGACTGCGCCACGTCCCGATACCTCTATATTATTATATTGACTTGTTATGTTGTCAACAAAAAACCTTCATTTTTTCCGGTTGTGTTGATTAGTGGTCTTCATATCTGTAATTTACAGGTATGTTGGCTAATTCGGATAATAAAAGGATTTTGATGCCTTTGGATTTTATCTCCGTAATTATGGTTTCCAGTTCATGCAGCCAGTGTGATAGGAATTTCCTTTTGCGAATCGATGCTGCAGCGTCTGTAGCATTTGCCAGTTTATTTGGCATGACATCATGAAGCATTACAATGTCTCCTCCTTTTATCTTTTTAAGGATTTTTGCCGCCAATGTGTTTATGCGTCGGTTTCCGTAGTCAATTATACGATTTTTTGAAGGGTGTTGCGCAATATATCTCTGATATGTCTTATTGCTCTCTCAACAGGTGACCTTCTGAAATAACGCAATCTCTCTCTTTCAGTGACCTGGTTTGGCACATAGTGCAGTTTGATTTTGATTATGGCCATGTAATCGTCCACAATAAATCTTCTGTATATCAGGTTCATAAGAGGTAATCTGAATTCGTCACTGAAAATAGATGCGCCCCAATCAATAATGTATGGCAGGTTGTCATCACCAAGAATAACATTTGCCTTTCTTTTTAAATCACAATGTGCCACTCCTTCTGCGTGAATCCTGTCCACGAGATTTTTAAGCCTGTCAAAAAAATTATCAGGGAATATGGCTCCTCTTTTGATTTGTCCCAGATCCTTGCCAGGGATATATTCTGTTACCATTGCAAGGCCGTCTATGGCCCTGTACAATGATGGTACCCCTTGAATATGTTGGATTTTTCTGTATGCCTTGGCCTCCCTCCATATCAAAAATCTACCAACCGTATTGCGATACACACGCCTGTTGGAGCTGAAATCCTTGACAATTGCATTTACCCCGTTTTCCTGCAAAAGCCATATCCTGGGCCTTGTGCTGGACATCTCCCTGAGTATGCCGCACTGTTTTTCAGGAAGATTGGATAGTGTTAAGGATTCAAACATGATGTATCTGTCAGATATAATTAGGTGTCAATTTTGATGGCGTGAATACCCTACAACCTTTGGGATATTTTAAGTGCTTAGTGTATGCCTTAACCCTGTTTCAGGATCGAAATCAGGGAATTAATTTTTTGTCTTGCATCGTTAAATATGCTGGACAGGTTCAGGCAATGATTGGCAAAGATGGAATCTGTATCCCCGTTTAAGATCACCAGGGGCTCAAAGTTACAACTGCCCAGTTCATTTGTTATATTGTTTACAAGGGTCGTTGCCTTGTTACTTTTGATAATATCTTTAAAATCGATTTGTATGGCCTTAAAGGATTCATATAGGACATACGCGACTCCCTCTGCATAATAAAAATTGTCATCTATCTCATACCAGGGAATATTCACGTTTTTTATTTCATTTATTTTTTCAGCACCTTTTACGTCTTCGGATATGACCATAATTCTTCTCACATCCTTGGATGCATTGATTAACTTTGTGTTAACGCCTCCCATAAGGGATGCATACTGTTCCAGCAATTGAATAAAATTGTCAAATCGGGGATAAAAGTTTGATTTTCTGCTCAAAACATTTTTGTAATATTCACCGAGCAGTTTATCAGCAAGTTTTAACTTGCTTTCAGCAGATGGCATCCACCATTTGTACGGATCATTGGAAAGTGCATTGAATGCCTTGTCTGTAAGGGGATCAATCTTGTCTGTTGTCCGCATACGTGAAAGATTGTCTCTTAATACCCGGATGTTATATCGTATGGCTTCAAGTTCACCAATCTGAAAATTGGGCACATTGTCCAAAAATATTGTAGGCCAGAAAAGATCATTTGGCAGCCAGTTTTTGGATGCCTGTTCAATTAATGCCTGGTTTGTTTTTATAAAGGTTGTGCCCTTTACATTGGTATCAATCCTGCCAAGGTTAATACCGGTAGGTTTTTCCGAGTTCCTATACATAACTGTTACAATGAAGATCAAAACAATTATGCAGACAGCGTAGAATAGCCTGAGATTTCCCCATTTTATTTCTTTATTGTTTGAGGCAGGTCTTTCCTGTTCTTTTTTTTCCATGACTGTATCTCCTTATATAATTTATTATCAAGATGACTGAGACTTTTGTAGCAAGATTATTAATTTTCTGTCTTTTTCATGATTCCATACAGGGTCAGGTCTGATCTTATTGTGCCTGTACTGTTTATGGGACCAATTCTGATAACCCTGATGACAACTTTTTTAAAGATCAGATATTTTTTTTCCCTTTCTATGCTGCACATGATTTTTTTTAATTGTCTGATCGTTGTGTTGAGCGAAAATCTGACAGGAATCAGCATATAACCTTTTGCAGATGCCTTTTCGGGTTTCAGAACCTGTACCCTTCTTATTTCTACATTATTTTTTGCGGCTATCTCGGTTAAGATATTCTGTATTTCAACTGCAGCAAGAGAAGCGGTTTTATCGCTCAACAGTCCTTTTTCCGCATTTTTTACCTCCCTTGCAAGGGCCTTTAGGGCTGTTTCAAGCGCCCCTTTTTTCCTTATGATTTTTCTGTATTTTACAAGAGTTGCCTCTTTTAAAATAATTTCATCATTACTTGGTGTTAGTTGAACAAGGAACGGTTTTATCCTGTAAACTACCACAAGTACAAAAAGAACAACTGCAATCAGATATAAGTATTTTTTTCTTTCATCAAATTTGAAATGCAAGGCATACCACCTGTAAAAGCATTTATAAGAGGACACACCCTTGCCGTCTTGTTTCTGCCTGCCGCAGGCATATCTTCGGCAACCCCGATGTTTGCAGGATTGAGGTGATAACAGATAAAAAATATCCTCAAATCAAGCTGTAACACTACTTTCTTGCAACAGCATCCTTTACGGAAAGGCCTATCCTGAAATCCTCCTTTCCATCTCTGCGCTTTGTAATGGAGGAGATAAAGGATACATCGCTGAACAGGGGAGATGCCTCAAGCCTTGGAATCAGGTTGGAAGCTGATTGTGCCCTGCCATGAATTTCTACCCTGTGATCTGAAAATATGAACCTGTTTATCCATGCAGTGTCAGGGATGTGAAGACTCAGTTCTTTCAGGATATCGAGTACAATGTTCTTTTTTTTACGGAAAGAATTGAGAGATTCAAACCTGGCCTTCAGGGCGTTGTATCTTGTCTGCATCCTTTCAATTCTGTGTACTTCCGGGGCAAACCGGGCAATTGTGGAATTAAGTCTTTTGAGATACAGGTTCTTGTGTACAACAATACTACCTGCCCAGACAACAACAGAGATAACAAGCATACAGGAAAGCACCAGCATTGTATACATGCCCGTCTTGTTTGGCTTTTTGCGCATGGTGTCCGGCAACAGGTTAATATCCATCGGGGCCTTATTGCATATCCTGAGTGCCGCCCCGTAGGCTGCCATTATGGACGGAGTCATGTCTTTTGTTGATGAGGTGCGGTGCAGACGAAGACTTTCTTTGGCCTCTTTTATATCAGCAAGTCTGTCAGGATCAACAAGGGGGCCACAGAAAATAATGTCAAGTTCATCCTTCTTTGATGCTGACCTCAGGGCGTCTAATTCATCTGCTACAACCTGGTAGAGTGTCTTTTCTTTTTCAGGAACAGGCAGGTGTTTTGAGTAGCATAACTGGCCTGACTTGAAAAGATTGAACTCTATGTATTCATCGTTTGCCCAGACGTTTGCCCAGTGGCCTTTGTCAGGGATGTTTTCATTTAATAAACAGTAAGTAAAGATTGAAAGAGATGAAATCTCTATGTCTGAAACTTCCAGATCATGTCTGTCAATAATGTCAAAAATGGGTGACATTATCTTTTTGGAACTTGCAACCAAAAGGGCTGTCAGTGTTTTGTCCTCTTTGTTTTCCAGGACAACCTGACAGTCATAATAAATATCATCAGGTGGAAAAGGTATGTATTTTTCTATTTCATACCGTATGGCAAACCTGAGATCATGTTTAACAGTGGCCGGAAGTTCAATGAATCTTGCAATGACCTTTGAGCGCGGAATAGAAAGAAAAATGTCGGCAGATGTTATATCGTTCCTTTTAATAAATAATTCAAGCTGGTCGCCTGCCTGTTTCAGCCTTTCTTCCCAGGACAGGCCCTTTTCAAGTGTCCTGGTTTCATATGCAGTTAATTTTATATTTCTTAGGTTCCGCACAAGATATACCATGGATATGCGGGAATCTTCTATAAAAACTCCAATACTGGCCTGAAGATTCAATTTGTTCCTCCGGTTTTTGTATGACGATCTGTTAGCGGTGCCTGCGTATGCCGGGCAAACTTGATGCTATTCATAGACAGATTGCTGGTCCTGTATCGGTAAAGACCTGTCTATCCATTCAATGACCCTGAATCCGGTGGGCTGGCCCGGATCAATCTGCACAACGGCTGTTAGTCCAACATTTGTTTTGCTTCCGTTGATTGTACCTGTGCTGGTGATTGTATAATAAGCATTCATGTTTTTAGTAATAAACATAGCGATAGAATCATAGACATGAGGGCCGACAATGGACAAAACCTCTGTTAATGAATCAAAATCCTTTTCCTTTCTGTATTCCATTAATGCTTTTACCATATCATCCGTCATGTTGGGAAGAGCTCTGAGCATTTTTGCTGATGCAGCGTTTATATTTATTTTGTTGGTTCCCCTGTTTCTGTAATTATGTAAGGTGTTTTTTGGGTAGACTGTAAAAAGATCTTTTAATCCTCCATAAAATATCTGTGGGGTTACTCCTCTTACAAGTAACAGCTCCTGTATGGAATCAAAATCTCCGTTTTTGCAGTCATAAGGTTTGGGAAGAGAGTGATAATAGTCGTTTTCTGCTCCATTGATACGGTGCAGGTTATCCTTGTCACGCCAATCAAGGATGGAATCCACAATGGTGTCTTTTTCACTGTTGCTCATCTGAAAGGTGTTCAGGGCCATTCTCAGCAGTTGCGTACTTGCGGTGTTAATATTTATTTTACCGCTTTCGTTGTCTATTCGAACCTTGAATGCCCCGTTTTCAAAGGGAACGGGAGGAATGTCGAAGTTTATTCTCCAGCTAATCTTATTTTCCGTATCTTCTGTGTTTTCTTCGGTAGGTGCCTCTGTATCTTCGGTCTGTAATGGCCCTGTTTTGTTGCGTATTATTTCTTTTATGGCAGTATTAAGTCCTGCCAGAGCAATGTAATATGCCTCTGTCTGTTCCTTGAAGTTGCGTGTAATGTTTATTTCTGTCCTCATTGCATAGGAAAATTCTCCTACAATAACGGATAAAAACGCCAGTATCCACAATACAAGGAACAGTGCAATGCCGGAGTTGTTTTTGAGAATTCGGTTCATCGAATTTGTGTCTTTAAAAAGATAAAATGATCAATGGGTTTTAAGTTGTGAGCAGAGCTGTCATTTTTCTAAGGTGTCACCTAAATCCTGCAAGCGTCGAGTTTGCCAAAGATGCAAGGCGGCAAGGTCGTAGACGTACTATGGTACTTCAAGTCCTTGCCAACACTGCAGATTCGGTAAAATCGGCGCTCCTTCAGGGTAAACTATTTTCAAAAATCCCAGCCTTTATGGCCTCATTCAAATTGATGCGTGACAAGCACAATATTTTTATAATCCGTTGATATTAAAAGCATAATTTTCTTCTTGAAAATAGTTTATGCAGGTTTTAG
>JAGGTJ010000031.1 GCA_021163815.1 Deltaproteobacteria bacterium
CACACAGCGAGGGTGCATGATATACTATTCCCCATTTGAACGCCCAACAGATAGAACAAAAGTGCAAAATTCTTTCAGTTTGATAGCATTCTGCTTTAATTTGCTAACACTGATTTTGCTTTGATTTTTTATGATTTCGCTATCTGGGGTAACAGGAATGAATATCCACTGTCCGTTTTTCACTGCAAGCCAAGGTTTTAACCCAAAAATCTTTTCGCAATCGAAGTAATCCTGCCATTTTCTGCTTCTCAAATCAATGTAATCCCCTTTGTATATCTCCTTTACATCTATGAGGTTACGTTGCACAATCAAATCCCCAGGATAAGGGGACCTATCTCCGCTATTCGGGATTCTATATACATATTTCTCTGGAAGGCGGCGGAGTAATGCTTTTTCAAGTTCTCTTTCCCTTTTTACCCCTGGCCTGTTGCTTTCCTTTTTTTCTTTATTCAATTGTCCTATTTCCTGCCTTGTATCATACATGCTTCCCCAAAACTCAAGATTTTCCAGCATGAATGTTCTTATGGGATAATCCATTTCATCATATATTGTTACATGAACGGCATAGTTCTCCGGATGGCTTACCATGTCCTTTACTGCAATATATGCATTTTTCAATTCTTCCTTGTCATCTATGAACTGGGATAGCAAGTCATTATCTGGCACAACCAGAGGTATGATTTTGGGAATGATGTAATGCGTTGTAACACGCCTCACCATTGTATCTATGTGCATCGGGTGATGTGTAGAGAATATCATGTCCATGTTTCGTTTTCGCAGGTTTTCCACAACATCGGACAGGATTTCCAACTGGTCTTTTCTCATACTTCGGCGAGACTGGAGCCATCGCCACAACTCGTCGGCAAGGAACAAGCCATTTTTCATTTGAAACATATCATCCATGCTTGTGACAGGTGTATAATCGTAGTTTAGATGGTAATTTGCATAAATCTTTGTTCCCCTTAGATATTCCATGAAGCCCATTGCTGTCATCACCATTGTCTTGCCTACTCCCTGCTTTCCGCTAACCATTATTATGAGATTCTGTTTTGTTCCTGAGAATGGCATCGGCATTTTAATCGAGTGAGTTCTTTATTTTTTTCAGTATTCTATCCTTTTCGCTTTCCTCCTTGTAATCCTTTTGTGGTGGGCCCACAAGTATATCTCTGTATTCATATCTGCCCTTTCTGCCCTTTGATACCATGCCACGCATGAATCCCACTGATGCATCATCCCATATTATGGGTGTTTCTTCCATCATATGTTTTGCTTCCTGCCAGAAAAACTCATCAAGCTCATCGAAAGTATGGGGTTCCATGTCTGGTATTGCAGCCCCAGTTTTTACAAGATACTCAAATTCTTTCAGTGTGATTCCATTTTCTCTGCAATATTCTTCCTTTAGAAGTTGATATACATCTGCTCTTATGAGTCTTATGTATGCCGTTCCCTTTGCTCCGATAACTTCTGCATCACTCCTTGTAAGGTCTGTTTTTCCAAGAAAACGCAATCTTTCGTCTTCCTCATTTACATCAAACCATTCTTTAGCGGTTTCTATGATTGTTTTTGTAGGAGACATATTTTCTTGCTCTAAGTCTATTGTTTTGACTACATCCCTGAGGCTTTGTATTCCGTATTTTTCGTAGAGTTGCTGGGCTTTGAGTTTTAACTCTGCTAACTGTTGTTGTTTGCGTAATGTTTCTTCGTCTAATTGTTCCTCGGTATTCTGTTTTTTCATTTTATCACATTGTTAGTATTTTCAATAGAGTTATCAGAGAAATGCCAGCAGCCGCAGCAGCCATCAAGACAGTTATTCCAAGAATCTGTCTTATTCTTGAAAGGATGCCTGACTCAGTAAACATTTCCTGGCCCCACTCAGTTTGTAATCTCTGCAGGAATGTTTGAGCGTCTATATGCCCGATTGTGAGGGGTTTAAGGGTTACTGCAAGTTGTCTCCCTTCCAAATCTACAATCTCTCCATTTTCTTCCTCATCCGGGTCGATTATCATGGAGATAGGGCCGTCTTTCACAAATTTGGCTTTCTGTATTCCATCTTCCTCCCAGAAGAAGCTGTCATCGAGAATATATGCTCCGTTCTGAATGTTTATCCTATCTGGGTCTTTCAGTTTATCCCTATTGACAGAATAAACGGCAATCAATTTTTGGGATGGTAGGTATATCTTTACTCTGCACCAGCGATAATTTCTCCAATCCCAGTATTGTTCAAGAAGTGTTTTCCGTGGCAAATCCGTTTTTAATCTTATTATTGGTCTCATATCAATCCCTTCCTTTCTAATTTATTGACTAACCACAGCATTATTTTTCCTTTTTTTCTTTTTTGGAGATGGGCTTTTGATGCTTCAAGCTCCTGTCTCAGTTTTTCACGGTCGATTGGCATAGTATCATCTCCTTTTCTTTGTTGTCTTCTTTTTTGTAGTCTTTCGCTTCTTGGTTGATTTCTTCTTTTTGGGCTTCGGTTTTTCCATGAGTGCTTTCTCTGCTTCTTTTCCAAGTTCTTTTACTGCTGCTTTGGCTTTGGCCTTTATCTGATATGCTAATGTGCTTCTTTTCTTTGCATCCTTTGCTTTCTTTAGTCGTTCCTGTAATTTTGCGATTTCCTCACGCTTCTTTGCAAGTTTTTCCAGTTTTTCTGCTTCCTCTCGGAGTTGTGCTTCCTTTTTTTCAAGGCGTTTCAATTCTTCAGCATATACTGCTTCTTTCTTAAGTTTTTGTGCCTCTTTAGCTTTTGCTCGGTATTCCTTTATTTTTTTGAGAATGTCCTGCTGTGTTTTGTCATACGGGTCGCAATCCTTTATATCTGGCACCCTATCTTTATCAGCATCGGAATGCAATGTTATTTTCTTTGAGTGATACATGCTTCTTTTTTTCCCATGCAATTGCCCTTTTAAGGCTGCTACACGGTGCCTTGGAGCTACATATCGCCCTATTGATGGGATATATTCCCTTTTTTCATACCAACCTTTTCTATTTTTCATTTTACTCACCTCGTCTTGCATTTATTGCTGCTCTTGGTTTCAAATCCGGGTGAAATTTATCTTTGACGTAATTCATATCGCTGTCTAATGCTCTCCATTCCTTGCCTATTCTGGTATTTCCCGGTGGCGGCGATGGGCCCTCCCTGCCTGCTGGTCTTTCTCTAACCTGTCTGAGTGCAAGCAACCGTCTCCATGTTCTTTTTGCTCCATATCGTTTTACCGCTTTATTCAGGGATTTATGGCGTTGCGATGCTGGTTTATTTAATGCATAGCCGTAACGTGTCAATGCGTTATTGTGTTTTATCGGAACTTTCTTTATGCCTTTGCCTGCTGCCCCTCTGTCTTTTGCTTTGAATGTGGTGGGGGATACATAGCATGGCTTTACATATGTGCCGTCACTTCTTGTATATCCCCTCCTATGATGCCCTTTTCTGTGGATTATGATATATCGAGTCATATTTCACCTCCTATTTGACCTTCTGGGGTAGGTTCCTTTTCTATTTCCGCCCCAGCCGTTACTTTCACATTTATTTTTTCTGCATTTCCATTCTCTGCCATGATTTTTTCCACCTCCTTTCTCAGCTCATCGAAAGTCATATTTGCCCCGTTCGGGATATTCAAGGCAATGTTTATGGCCTTTATTCTTTCATGTATGGTTTTTTTGAGGGTGATGGGTTTGATGTAATCTATTCTTACATCACTGGGTTTGCATTGATGGATGTAAATTCTGAATGAGCCTTCGCCTTCCAGCACAACACCATTTCGCTTGACTGTTTTTTTCAAAAGAGATGAATGATTCATAGTTCACCTCCCGATACTCTTGAGAAAGCCCAGCGTAATGAATACAGCAAAGTTGTCAGAATGTAGAAAGTTACCATCCATTTCCAATTCCATACAAGATAGACATTGAGGAACGATACAAGTGCTACCAATGCGAATAGTATCGTGGTTTTCTTTTCGCTTTTACGGTATGCATATTCGCCTATTGCTGCCATGCCTATAAAGAGAATGAGACCGCCATAAAATGCTGTCTGGGGTACATTTATCTGAGTTTCACTCACTGTAAATGAGAATATGCCTGAAGTGGCGTTATGTGTGCCGTCAGAAGCTATGGCATACCATTGATATGTCTGCCCTACTGTTCTGTCTTTCCATATTATGCTTGCTTCCTGCCCGCTTATTCCATTGCAGGTGCCTATCACAGTATCATTGCCTGTTGCGTTATATTGATAGAAAGTTACGGTCATGGGGTTGTCACTTGGGTCATAGACATAAACGCTCAGCAATACATCTTTATCTACATCATTTGAGTTGTTTTTTGGGGAGACAAGCAGAGGCGGGAAGGGGCAGGCAGATGTAACATTTATCATATGAGTTACATTGCTGGATTTGCTTTCATTATCGGTTACGGTCAATGTTACGTTGTAATATCCGACTGAATTGTAAGAATGTAATGGATTTTGTTCATAGCTGATGTTTCCATCCCCGAAATCCCATGTATAGTTTGTGATGTATCCGTTCCAATCAAAGGCATTTTCATGGAATCTGATATTGCATCCCTGAATGTCATATGTATATTGTGCGAATGGAGATTGCAATAGATTCATCACATCGGTAAGGTTGCCATCCGTCAATTGCAAGAGATTGTATACATCTGTCAGGTTTGCATCTATTTGATTTATGTAATTCCAGAACTGCGAGGCGTTATAACTGCCCCATTTTTGCTGGAGGTAATTCATTATGTCGTCATAGGTGTAGGTGAGGCTATCAAGAACGAAGGCATCATCTATAACTGGATGGTCGATTGTGATGTTTGTTTCATAGGTTGCATATCCTGCTTTGGTGATGGTTAGATGATGTGGACTTTGCAAGTATGGAGTGTTTCCTCCTGTCTGATTGTAAAAGGCAGAGGTTACAACGTATGGCTCTGTTCCGTTTAAAATTCTGCCATCGCTGTCTGTGTAGTCATCAATAATTGTGTTGTTATATCTATCTTTTAGAATTACATGAGCATGAGCAACGGAAGAACCGTTTACATATGTTATTATCGGGTTGAAGGTGTATTGACGATAGATTTTTCCTGTTTCAGCCCCTAACCAAGAAAATACCCAATTATCAATGTCTGCATCAATTAGATATGCATTTCCACTCCATCCGCTTTCTATTGCAGCAACATATGAAAAATCTCTGGCATATACATCTCTTGCTGTCAATGAATAAGTGCTTGCCAAATAAAATGGTCTTACTCCTTTTAAAATTGTAAATCTCTCTATTGAACCTGCGAACCCATGATAAATTACTGAATAACTAAAATCTTCCCCTATCACGTTAAATATGTCGATATTGCTTAGCGGGTCTATGCCTGCATTCTCAAGTTTGCAATTCCACATCCTCCCTCCTTTGTATGTATTGAGAATACCTTTGCCATTTGCTTTGATTTGTGTGGAATAAAGATATATTGTAGAACCATCTGAACAACTGAATAGTTTAGGAATATATGTTGCTTCATTTGTAAAAATGCTGCATCCCCCATTTGTTATTTTGTCTGTCTCATCAATTAGATTTCCCAATTGAAAAACTGCATTGTTTTTTATGGATGTAATCGCACCCCTATTTGCTGATATTAACCCATCTGCAAACGTAACCTGCTTATTCGTGTCCTTGAACCATGTTTCTGTTGAGCCATCACCTATTTGAAGTTTGCAGGTGAAGTAATATTGCGTGCCTTCATGCGTTGCGTTGCTATCAGGAGACACAACAATATCTGGATAAGTCCCTGGGTCAATATTTGCCCAATACCAAAAATCATAGAATTTCCACGCATCGCCATCGCTTGAGTTACCAGTGATATTTATTTGGTTTCCTCCTGCCCAATATTCAATCGTGCCGTAGGAGTTGGTGTAGGCGGATGCTGGCTGAATGGCGTATAATGCAGGCATTATGAGCGAAAACGCAAGGATGGCGATTATTGCCCTGTTTATGGTTGTTTTTTTAGTCATGCTTAACCTCCCCCCCCAACAAATGGTGCAGCCCATAATACTTCTTTTATTGCAATATATACCAAGAGTAAGCTAAAGGGGCCCAAAGTCAAGGCGTAAATTATGGCTTGAATTGGCATGGGAACCTGGTCGCTTGTCAGTATTGCATATCCTGTTACCGCACTCTTCAATGTCTCCCAGATTCCTTTAAGTCCCCCTCCTGTGTTTGCATGATATGGAACTGCCCCTTGTGGTATCCATTGTAATTGCTCAGAACGACCATCCACACCATAAACAACACCACAATATCGTTCTGCAAGTTTTACTTTTACATCCCACATATTCTCAATTTGCTGGTAGTTCATTCCTCCTTTCAATGCAGTTATAAAGTTATCAATCAGTCCTGGCTTATCTAACGTAACAACATCTATGACATACTGCAAATCTTTATTCCCCATTGTCCCAGCATAGAATTTATATATTGCTGTGTAACCATAAGGAGTTGTTATATTCTGTTGATAGGCAGGTTGCACATTTGAACCTATTGCCTCCTGGAATATTTTACCTCGTGATGCGTCAAATCCCCACACTACCAATATTGAGGATTTAAAAAATTCCCCACCGATATACACACCTGGGCTATTGTAATATATATGGGGATAAATCCATACTGGGTCTCCTGGGTCTAAAGAATCATTAATTCCATATTTCCAGTATGCATATTCCATTTTCCAATTTCCACCCCATGCAATTCCTCCATGCCCATCACTATGCGGGAACCATTGATTTGCAAATGATTGCCAGCTATCTGGTTCAAATATCTCTCTCCCTTTTGGGTATTCCGGGTAATCTTCCGTTCTAACGTAAACAGGCCCAATTGTGATTCTGCTGTTCAGCCCCATCTCTCTATTGTCGCCAGGCCATTGATTCTGTGATATTTCCTCGAATTGCCCGCTCAAATTCTCATACATCTCTGCTATGCTGTTGTATTCGAATATGCCTCGCTCATAATCATCCGTTGGTATTGTCTCGTTTGTTGTGTTGAGTTGCTGATAGGCATCCGTCATGCCACCAAGCAGTATGCCAAGAAACAGATAGTATCCCACCATGAATACCAATACTTTTGCGAAGTTCAACTTTCATCACCCCCTGTGCTTTTGCCAAATATTATATCTCGTATTTTGCCACCAAACATGAGAGCTACCAATACAAGTGGCAACAGTAACAGCCAGAACGGTATCCATCCGAGAGCTATGAATAATCCGAAGAGAGATGCACCGATAAATAGGGTGGCAGTATTGCCTGCATTGAATTGCTTGCTTGCGATTAACATCGCCAAAATCACAAGTATGACGGACAGAAATGCCAATCCAGTTGAGCCCAAGTTATCTCTTGCATAATTTACAAATATGGTGGCTATGTCTGTTGGATTGGTTGTATTTCCCCCGGAAGGTGTTGCTTTATGTTGCAATGTGATGTAATACTGTCCTGTGGCTATTGTGTAGGTCTTCTTTACAGTGGTGTAGTTGGCTTTTTTGAATACGAAATCATATGTCTGGCCTATATCGTTGTAATTGAAGGAAAATGAGGCAAAACCACCTGTGTTTGTTGTTGCATACTGCAATATCTGCTGGTTAAGATTTGAGCATGAAATGTTTACATCAGATAGGGGGAAGCCACTTGTATCTTTCACCTGGAATGTTATTACTGGTGGGTATGTTATGCCTGTTGTAAATGATAGATAGCCTGTTGTTGGATATCGCACAACATTTCCATCTCCGTCATCGGCTACTGCATACCATTCATATGTGTGATTGCTTAATATTACGTTATTCCACTGCACGCTTGCCTGTCCCGGGGAAGGGGGCATCTGATTTACAAATGTATCTATTCCGATTGTGATGTTGTTGCTGTCATAAAATGTGACTGAGATGCTATCGCTATCTGTGTCATATACTAAAACCGAGAGGGTGGGAAGCAGGGAGATGTTGGTTGCTCCGTTGGCAGGAGAGGGGAAGTATACTAAGGGAGGTTCGCCACCAGTTGAAACAGTAAATGTCCAATTGTCTGAGCGATTAGTATATGTGCCGTCATCAGCTACTGCATACCATGTATAAGTTTCTCCAACTTCCACATCAGGAAATTCTATTGAAGCAATACCATAATCTCCTGAAACAGAAGTATCTACTCCTATTAATGTGCCATTTCCCCAATAGAACGATACAGTAAGATATATACTATCCCTATCGTATACAAGACATTGCATGAGTGAATATTCCCCCTCACTTATAACTTCGCCACTTGATGGGGTATATGCATATGGTTTAGCAGGGGGATATACATTAGGTGGCTGTTCACCCGTAAGCGTTACTGTCAAATTATATTCATAATCTGACGGATAACCTGGGCTATCCGATATATTCCATGCGGAACTCCCTGAATAAATACCTGCATAGCTTGTTGTCATATTGGAAGCATTAAAAGCCCATCTTATATACATATGCTCTCCAACATCAAAGGAATAATCCCAAATGCTGTCATTGATATAAAACCATCCATCAACGGAATTAGATGCGGGAACTTCGTGCCATACATTGTCATCTTCGGGAATTTTAGCATAACATTTCCAACTTGTTGAATCACTTGGGGAAGTAAGATATTCAAGAAGTGTATCATTCAAAAGCACAGGATGGAATGCCATTATCCAAGTTGTGCTTCCATCTATTGTTTTATTGTTATTTGTTATGACAAGATAATTTCCATTGGCGGCAACCCAGCCTGTGGCGTTTATATCTGTATCGGGGAATGTCATTGGTTCAGCTGTTCCGCTGTCTGTGAAATATTTTTCGGCAGCGGTAGTAAATGTATATGTATTGTTAGTCCATGATGTGCCGTCTGTTACATTCACATATACAGTATATGAAGTGGAATATTGCAATCCTGAAAGTGAACAACTGATAGAACCATTAGGTGCATTGTTTCCGCTGTTGCTACCAATATTAGGTGATGTCTGTATTGTCCAATTCATAGTGTCACCGTCAGCATCCGAAATATTACACGACCATGAAGACAAACTCACAGAAACATCTGTTGCACCGTCAGCGGGTGATGGATTGGATATTGTGGGAGAATAATTTATATCACCGATAGTAGCATATTTTACCATGCCATAATCATAAGTATATGTTACGTTATCCCTGCCAACCTGTATTTGAAAACCTATATGATTACTATCCATAGGAATCAGAAAGCTTTCCACAAGTACATAATAGCTATATGAGTATGGGTGATATCTTGAATTAGTTACATTTATCCATGTCCATGAAGAATTATCTAAAGGTGTAGTAGAATATCCATACCGCAATTTCCAGTATGTAGTACTATCTCCTGCCTGTGTATCATTATAAAGCGTAAGCATAAACATTTTATTACCCAAAAGCAGTATATCACATGGAATACTTATCACATCACCACCGCCTAATGTAGTGCTATTTTGTATTTCGGTTATTTGCCATGCGTTAGCAGTGCCTAATGTCTTATTAATAATACATACTGTATCTGCACCTACATTGCTGTCTGTATCGTTACCCATAGCCAGATAAACATTTCTTGTATTGATATCGAATTGGATATTATAGTATCTGTCTCCATTAGCTGATACAGCTATTCCATCTTGAGCTAATATATCAGGCTCAGTAACAGGAAATGTATAGTAAGGGGTATCTCCTACATCCTGTTGTGATGTATACGCACCAGTACCGTTTATAATATCATCTAACGTAGTCCAAATAAAGTCATAATCGGTATCCGTAAAACTGCTCCCGTCTGTCTTTGCTTTACCAAAACAAAGGAATAACAAATCTTTTTCATTTACCGTATCATATGTCCATTCTGTCATACTGTAAGCTTCATCAGCAATTGCTCTACTATTCCATGTTGTACCGTTATCAAAGCTCCAATAGACGACCATATAACTGTCTGTATCTGAAGATAACCCTCCTTTTCTCATGTACAAACAATATGTATTATTATGGGAAACATATGTAATTGGATAAGATGAATCTGTATCTGTTTCTACTGTAACAGGAGCAGACCAGCTACTATTATCATTCCATACAAATGATGGACTGTCTATCGGATAATTGCTTCTTACCGAGCATATAGGATGATCTGCATTTGCATGACCACCATAAACAATCCATATGTAATTATTATTATCAATCTGAGCGGCAACAGTTATATGATGCTCATAGTTTTCACCGTACATATTCCCCCCAACTTTATAATATGGTTCAGGGAATGTGAATTTGCTACTCCATGTATTGTTTGACAACCATAATTTTTTTAGGCATAGATGTGTGTCCGCAGACCTGTGGGAATTATCAAAATAGAATACATATAATGTATCCTCGTTATCATCATAAACTACCGATTTAGCACGCCCAAAAGCAGATAAATCTTCAACTATCCAACTTTCATCTTCTGTGTCTTCGGAATTAGTATCAAGACTGAGTTTGACCCATCTCACAGTTACCCACGCTAAATTGTCTGTTGTGGCATTGGCAGCCATATAGAATGAGATGTTTACATATCTATATTGATATATGTCTACAACATTCCATGTATATGTTTCATTGTATGTAGTATCAAAATCAGCACGATGCACCATAACTTGGGGCGAAGATGTTGTCGTGCCTGTCTCATTTGTCAAGGTTATATTTATAAAAATCTCATTAGAGCCAAGATTGCTTCCCGTCTGGTCTATCTCACCTGTATAGTTTACCTGTAAAGTCAAGTTAGTGATTGGATGAGAGGTATGATACTGAGGATACCACCAAGCATTACCTTCCTTCAATCCTGCACCATAATCACTTTTTACCCATATATATCCTCCTGTTGCATTATGAACTACATTGCCTGTTACATTCCAATTTGAGCCTGTGAAATCATCGGTCACTACTTCATCGGCTGTAAATGCACTTCCAGCTGCAGATGCTTTGAAATACATCAGGTCCTGATTGCTGCCTGTCCTATTGAGCATATACATATAATTGTCTATCCAGAAAGCACCGAGTTCCATTCCAGGTTTATATGTGAGAGAACTGAATGTGCTTCCATCATAAGTGAAATATGAATATTGTGAAGAAGTACTATTCCACCACTGCAAAAATATTACATTGTTTCCCTCATCCAGCTCCGTTGATAGTAGACCATGTTCTTCGGTTGCATCATATACAAGAGTGGCAGAACTCCATGGCCCTGCTGCGGAATCCTTTGTTTTATACCACAATTCCCCAGTAGTTTTATAGTCATAGAAGCAATACAGCTTGCCATTATAAACAACCAAATCTGTATACCAGTATTTATTGTCATTCGAAGCATTTGAATTTACTGTTTCCACAGCTACACTCGACGCATACGGATAGTCCGTTGTGTTCCAACTCGCCACACTAATAGTACCGCCATCTCCGTATGCCATCCAATATTTACCATCAAACTCGACGGTATGTTCTCCTATCCTGGGGTCAATTGTACAATTTACACCCATGTACGCAGGAGTGCTCCATCCGCCAGCATCATGTTTAGTCCATAACAAATCATAGCCAGAATTACCTTCAATCACAACCACAGAACCGTTATTTGTTGCATAGACGGAAGGACCATACTTATATACTCCATCCATAATTGAAACTGCAGAATCTGATGTAGTAAAGTTAGCATCAGTTGTCCTGCTTTTTGCATAAACGTTTGCATCGTTTATAGCATATATCAGATAGTATTCTCCATTACTGTCCTTTATGAGACCTGCACCAGCTGCAAGAGTTGATGATGTATCAACTGCAAGTGTGCCAGAATCCCATGTGTATGAAGGATGCTCTGCGTTTACTTGGCTTGACATTAAAAATATGCCAGTAAACGCAGTCAATACCATCAGAGCAAGAACAAATGCCGAGAGCAACTGAGTTCTCGCCTTCTCATTCCAAAATTTTCCTTCTTTCTTTTTCAAGAGTTCGAAATTCTTTATTTTATTTTTTATTCTTTTTCCTATCATTTTTACCTCCTCGGCGAAAATAGAAAAACATAAAAGAGAAAGAAGTGGGCGATTTTGGCCCACTAACTGTTTTATTGCTAGTCATGGTATCACTTGAATTTCGGCAGTATCGCCCAGACGATTCCGATTATCACTATCAACGGTATGATACCCCAGAGGGCTATCGTTGATGAATCCCAGCCTGTGGTGTTCGCACCAGTCAAAGTAGTGATAGCACCAGGTATGAGGGCAGCGGTCACATAGACGCCAAGCACGAGCATGATTATCTTTCCGATAGACAGCTCGGCCTTTATGTCCTCAACAAATTTCTTGAATTTCATGTTTTTCACCTCGCCATGCTATGACATAGCTTTAGCAATATAAAAAGGTTATTAAATATGACATTGGCATATTTATTAGATTATAAAA
>JAGGTJ010000027.1 GCA_021163815.1 Deltaproteobacteria bacterium
GGAGTGATTGTGTAACGGTTGAATTTTAATCCCTTTCATTTTCCAACCTTTTCATTATTCCATCCTTTGCCATTAACTCTGCCAATTCATCGACATCATATCCTTCATACTCCTCTATGATAACTCTTGCAGTATCGCCTGTCTGATCCATCACAAAGCGAATATCTCGCCCCATGCGTTTGCTCAGGCGTATGAATGTCCGGCGGAGTGCATGGAAGGCGAGATGTTTCTTTATGCCCGCCTTTTTTAATAATGCCTGGAATCTGTTGTATGCGGTCCTTCCCGAGAACTCGAAAAGAAGTTTACGATTAGGATTCTGATTTATGAACATCTGGAGGGTCTGAGCCACCTCAGGCTCCAATGCAACCACCCACCACCTATCCTTTTTTTCTTCCCAGAACGTGAGTGTTCGCCTCTCAAGGTCTATATTTGATAATTCTATATTCACAATGTCATCACGTCGGATGCCTGTCGTGACAGCCAATTCAATGAGTGCTTTGTCCTCCAGCGTCTCGCATACGGACAAAACACGCTGCAATTCCTCAAATGTCAAACTTTCCTTTTTGTGGCGGGAAACGGAAATTTCTTTATTTTTCATGTCTTTTTTCGGCATTTTAGCCCTCCTTTTCGTTCATTTTTGCCTTTTCTCGTGGGAGTCGGAAATATTTCATTTCATCACCATACCTGTCAATATGAACAATACCATAAAAACAAATATTATTATGCTTGCAAACTTTAGTATATTTCTTTGAAATTCGGTCATTTATTTCACCTGCATTCTTGAATTGCTTACTGCATTGATGAGTTCTCTCACCACTTTTCCTATGAATGGATGATGCTTTAGGAGTTTGTTTATCATTTTCATTGTCTGGAGTTGATATGGTTTTAATCTTACTCTATATCGCTTATTTTGGTAGTTGGGAACTGGCTCGCCTATGAAGTCGCACAACCGTTTTATGAATGCTTCTTTATGTTCTTTTTTTAAGTCCTGGTCATAGTTGTAAACTAATACATCTTTGAAAAGGGATTGGATGTGTTCTATGTATTCTTCATATGCTGCGTATTCAACAATAATATCGAATATGTCATATCTATATCCTCCATTTCTTATGTATTGGCTGTATAAACTATCAATCATATTAGGCATATAACGAGTGCCAACTATTATTTTAGCATCGGGAAACAATTTATGAAGGTTGTCTATCACTTTAAATCTATCAATTTTATTTGAATATGGGTCGCCAGATAGTGCTTCGTTGGCGATTATTGTCTTTTTATCTCGCTTGAAGCACAAGTTTGTAAAGCTTATGTTCCTTATATATCTCACATTTTTCATTTTTCTAAAGATTTCTTCCTGCAAGAAGGTTGTGCCTGTTTTTGCCAACCCTACATGGATTATCACATCTTCTTTCATTTTTTCACCCTTATCACGGCCAACTGATTCCAGTAGTGAAACAGTCCTTTTTGGCAGTGATAATATACAACATCACAAGGAAATACATCAAACTTCTGCAGAAATTCAGGATATATGGGGCTTATGTGCTCTTTATCTTTTTTCCAATTTGGGCTCTTGGGATGAGGAGTTCTTATGACAAGCGTGCATCCGTCAGAGGCAATGCGATATATCTCTTTCAACCCCAATTTTGGGCTTTTTAAATGCTCTATAACATCTTGCATCAATATGACTTCGGCAGAGTTGTCATCAAATGGATATGGCTTTTTATTCAAATCACACATCACTTCTTGCCCGAAGTCTTCTTTATCTACATTTATCCAGCCTTTCTTTATGTCGTTTCCACAACCCAAATTAAGCTTTATCTTTTCCATTCAAACGCCTCTTTTCTGTTGATAAACATGGCTTTTATCATGCTTAAAAAGATTTGAAGATTGAATTTGAAATGTATCAACTCTTTGAAATGGAAAGTGCATCGTGTTCCCCAATATAAGAACCAGAATGGTCTTAATAACGTTCTTATATTCCATCCTTTGGCCTTTATTTCTCCTGCAATTCCCCATGCTTCTGTCATTATGCCAAATTTGTTGTATGTATGGGAACGTAAATGAGTGCAAGTTACAGGAACTTCCACGATATTGTATCCTGCTTTTAGCATATCCTGGGTGAGGACATAATCCTCCCATGCATTGAGATGTTCTATTTTTGAGTTTAGCAAAGGTTCACGCAGGCACAGGGTATTGTTTGTATATGCCCTGTCTCCTTCTTTTAATAAGTGATAGCCATTTGCTCCAAGTTCTCTTTGCATCTTCCACAGTTTCTCACTCTTTATCGGTTCTCTGTCATCAATTGTTCTACCATAAATCCATCCTATCTTATTGGATGGGGGCAATGAGTTATGAAACAGATATAATAAATGCATATTTTCAAACCATCCTTCGGGCAATTCTATATCGCTATCAATGAAGGCAATCCATTCCGTCTTGGCGTGCTGCAATCCCTTCAGGCGTGCCGAGCCGAGTGAGACGTCATCGTATAGAATGGTGCATCCGTGTTTTTTTGCACATTCTATCGTGCTGTCTGTCGAGTGTTTATCCACGACTATGATTTCCTTTACTATGCCCTCTGGAAATGCCTTTGGGATTGAGTTGAGGCATCTCTCAAATTCGGGCATAGAGTTCCAAGTTGGGATTATTATTGTGAGTTCAGTTATCATGTTCTTTCTTCCATTCTCTTGCCATTTGCTCTTTCCATTTTGGCTTTATTTCCTCGCAGTATTTTCCATAATCCATTACTTCATTTCCTACTTTTATATATGGCATTTTAATCACCTATCCATTTCCACGTGCTTCTTCCTATATTCTTTATCTTTCCCATGCGATGGAGTTCTTTTATTGCCACTGACATGATGTTAATGTGCATACCGTTCACTCGCAACTTTACATGATTTCCCACATTTTGCCCGGTGTATGCTCGCCATACTGCTTTCACGGTGAATATCTTTCCTCTGCCATCGTTGGCAAAACGCTCAATGAAATCCATTCTCTCTTTTATTGATGGTGTTTTCATGGTTCACCTCTTTTGTGGAATATCTCATATAATTTTATGAAAGGAAATAGGACAATGTATGCAAATGCTATTGCAGGTAGATTGCCATATATTGTTGCTCTTATTGCTTCATTGTATTTTGCTTCATCTATGAGTTTTAGATATTCAAGATAAATTATTGAGCTTATAGCAAGTATCAATGCAGAAAAGAAGGCTGCGATGGCGATAATCATGTCAAAGTTCATTTTTCCACCTCTCTTTTATTCAAGCAAATTTCGCAGGCAGGAAGGCGATAACTGTTGCGATGGCCACATCGGTTGCAAGTCCAGTAATTTGTTAGAATCATTGTTCACCTCTATCAAGAATGTGAATGCCACTATTACGCAAAATCTTTACAGTAAATTCATATCCGCATTCATTGCATTTATTCTTTTGAAAACCATCACCTGAAAGGTTGGGAAATACAGGAGTTCCAAATTCTATATTGGTGCTTCCACATTTAGGACAAATTTGTCCGTGAATTTTAGCAATTTCTTTTAGCATTTCATGTTTTCCTTTCATGTTGCTTGACCTCTTCTTTATACCATTTTTCAAATTCTTCTGGCTCGCAGATGGGACACGGTCGGGGGCAGTCGTGTATCGGGCATAATGGCATGCAAATAATATCAGGCATGTTTTACCTCCTTTTCTACAATCATATAAGTTACGACTTCATTCGATTTGATATGATGGCATCTCGGACATTTGAGCCATAAATTGGGGATATTATCTTCTCGAAATTCATATACCCAACTCCAGAATTTACTGCTTGCATCTGTCAAGTATCCGCAATTGAGGCACATCATGCCTCTTTGCATGTCTCCGTATTCATTCATTTTTGCTCGACCTCCTTTTTAATCATTTCTGCAATCTTCAGAAAATCCTCTTTCTTTATCCATACAACATGCACCGCTTCTGATATTTCTATTCCTACTCTATCTGGGTCTTCACCAGTAATAACTTCCGCTATTTTTTCCTTCGCTAAGCCATCATTCTTTATGTTTTCCAATCCTCTCTGTATGAGTTCTATTGCTTTTTCTTCATTCTCTGGCAAACAATAATCTATTATTATTTTGCTGTCTTTCATTTTCGCTCGGCCTCGCTAAATCTTATTATATCCTCCCATATCTTTAACCTGCAATCCAGACAGATAGCATCAATCGCAAGCGACCAAGGATATATCTGGATTTCTTTTCCGCAAACCAAGCATTTACTTTTCATTCTTCCACCCCCTTATGATTGACTACGATTTTTTCATAACAGTAAATGCACATGATTTTATTTTCATCCACTGCTTCATAATGTCCGTCATCTTGCGAGCAATCCCTTCCGCAGAACGAACAAATTATCGGTTTCATTCTACCTCCTTTAACAATTCTTCAAGCAATTTTATCTTGCCTTCTGTCTCCCACATTTCACGCTCTAAATGCTCGCTGTCTCCCCCCTTCTTCAGCAAGAGATAGACGTCAATCTTGTGGGATTTGAGTTCTTTCAATCTTTTTTCCAGAGTTTGTTTATTCATTTAATTCCTCCTTTCCATGAATTTTCTTATATCGTTCTGCAAATTTCTTTAGGGTTGTGAAAGCATACAAATTTGGCTCGACTTCCCAGAAAACAAATTCCTCATGTATGCCCTTCGGTTTCATTATGAGTAATGGTTGTTTATCCCCTGCCTGCTCCTTTGCTTTGTTATACCATTTCAGGATTGTTTTAGGAACAGTATCAATATAACTGGCTGAAGACCAAATTTCATCATCAACAATGGATTTTAAAAATATATATTCTCTCATTACCCATTTCGGTATCTGCTTTCCCCATTTGCATTCGATGTGATAGATGGGATGCTGGACATCTCCCTTTATTGCACCAGTGCCAGATGCAGCAATACGCTGGCCTCCAAGCATTTTGGCTACTTTTCTTTCTAAATCCTTCCATGTTTTATTTGGCATTTTGCACCTCACTAAATCCCATAATGAGCGTTTAGTTTTTGGTTCGTTCCATAGATTCTTTGTTTTGCTGCCCTTTCCTGTCTTTGGTTTGATTTTTCGGAGTTCATAATATTTTCCAGTGAATGGGTTATATGCTGGCATCATTGCACCTCCCTTCGCTTCTTATCTATAAATTCTTGGAGTTTATCCCCATATTCCGTTACAACTTTTGAGGGTGGCAATTTTAAAATTCCACGCAATACACCAATTGCATTAGCCAGTGCGGTAATTATCACTTCTGCCACTGCTATGTCATCTCCGCTAAAGATATCATTGCAATATAAACCGATTAAATGCTTGTAATGTTCTTCTAAGACATTCAAATCTTTATTACTTGGCTCTACAAAAGAGGCAGGAATTTGAATTGTTAAATTAGTGATATAGGGTTGCAATCCATTTTCTTTTATGAAGGTAACACAACTACTTGTCTCCAATGTATATGGTGTTCTTAGTAACAGCACATCTCCATCCCAAATTTCTTTTTTATCCTCCTTTCTATAACGATGCCATAACATCATGGTAATGTTTGCAATATCAATTACTTCCTTTTCTTTTGGATGATTTTCCCCATCAATATGCCCTAATCGGTTTGCATTCCATTCTCTAACTTCAGACAGCAACAGATGTTCTAATGTATGTAATGGCATTTCCTTCCAACTGTCTCCTTTCTCATGGTCATGCTTTTGCATAACCTTTTCCATCGCTTTCGCAAATTCTTCTATTTCTTTTCTCATGGAAGCACCTCCTTGTCTATTCTTTCCATGAATTGCCCGAAGGATTGCATGGTAATGCGTTCCTCGGCGGTATGTATGGTATTGTGAAATATTTTTTTCACGTTATCTGTCCATAAATCTCCGAATACAAGATGCATTAATTTATCTGCTCCTTTTTCACCAAAGATATACTTAAACTTCCAATATAAATGCAACAAGTTTACTGCCGATTCTTCTATGCTTTCATCCATTATTGCACCTCCCCTAATTTTGCTTTTAATTCCTCTATTTCTTTCTCTTTTTGTTTAATCTGCTTCTTTATTTCATGAGGGTATTCATTTTTAAACTCCCACAACTTATTTCGTATCCATTCCCCAACATTTATTCCCTCTCTGTTAAGCATCTTGATAAAATTATGCAATTCTGGGCTTATTCTAATATGGAATTGTTCAGTTAAACCTTTATCTGAGGACATTTACTGCACCTCCATTCCGTTATCATGCCTGGGCGGGGGAATATTCAGCATTTCTGCAATGTGTGCGGTGTTTTGCCCCAACCTTTCAACGCTGGCGGTGAGTTCCCCCACCATGCCCAGCGTTCTTTCTATCATTTCGCTGTGCTTTTCTATCATTTTGATTTGCATAGACACGCTTTCTATTATTTCATTCATGGTTTCCTCCATTTTTATTATTTTTTCTTCCAGCATTAGGATCCGCTGGGGTGCTTCCATGCGGTAAAGAGCAAGGGTATCATCGTCATATTCTACTTCCGGGAAGCCCTTGCTTTCGTCAAGGCGTGTGCCTAACTCGGTTGTGATTAGCCCACGCTTGGCGAGTTGCTTTTCTTCCATCTCAGCAGGGAAGGCAAAGTGTGGCTTCTGGTAGAGTTCCGGCAGGCCTCCGAGTTCACACTTGTATTTTCTCTGGAATAATTGAATGGCAGGGTAAACGTAATTTCTCAGGACAGGGAGGTATCGCTTCATTTCATCTTTTGTGAGATATCGTTCCGGTATGAAAATCACGAGTTTGTCCACGTTCTTTGATTTTATGCGTCTGAATGTGATTATTCCGATTTCCGTTACTTCTTTTCTATCGTATATTGTTACGCCATTCTTCCAAGTGGTGATATTATCCCATTTAACCTCGATTGAAGGCGGGCGGAGGATGGGAACCCAGAATGCTAATGTGTGGACATTGCAGAGGTTGTCAAACATTGATTTTCCGTTGATTTTGCCAATCCCTGACTTACGCCAGTCGAACGCAACGTTTTTCTTTCGATGGTTCTTCAAGAAGTTGTCGGGATTGCGTTCCGTTGCCATGTAGATTATGGGTTTTTTGCCGTAGCGTGCCTTTTCTTTCAGGTAGCCATTCTCTATCAGTTTTTTAGTGAATCTGGAGAGGGTGCTTTTATCTATTGAGATGTGCTTCTTTTTCAGGATTTTTAGGACATTGCACTGGGGCGTTCCATCTGCAAGGAGTTTGTAGATTAGTTTGCGTTGGTTGTATGTGAGTTTTTTCATTGTGATTCCTCCAAGAGTTTTTTCTGTTCTAATTTGAAGGCACAATCAAAAATATGCTTCCCTATTTTTGGGTTTACACAATTTCTTAATATCCGCTTGCGTTCCATATCATCTCCATTGTATCCAGATATATCAAAACCATAATACTGTGTAAGTCCTTTCTCTGTTGAGCGGAATTTTTCAGGTAATCTTTTTACACTCATCTTTGAAATATGGAAATTTGTCCAGAAATAATGCCTTCCCAACTCCTGTGGTTTTATCAATGGCTCATAATATGATTTCACATTCTCAACACAAAACCTGCCATTAAAATCTGTTCCTTTGGAATAGTATATCTGCTTTAGAAATATGATTTCCTGATATAACCGCATATCAGGATATACTGGCGGACTTTCACCTCTGCCAACACCTGCAAGATTTCTTATTCTCGAATGTGTCAGGCATGGTGGGCTACTCCAGATAAAATTCCAGCCGTCATCATAATGTTTTAACAGGTATTCATGTGCATCTGTGATTATAACCTCATCGTCTGGAAAGAAATCCTTGTATATCTCTGCTATCTCTGGATTTATCTCAACTGCTGTTACTTCCACATTCTCCCATAACTTTCTATTGCCACCAATGCCAGCATAGAGATTCAGGACTTTGTATTTTTTCATCATAACCACCCCCATGGTGTTGCGTTAGTTGTTGCGTTTTGTTGCGAAAAAAATCGTGCAACAGATATAAGTTGTTGCGTTTTAGTTGCAGAGTTGTTGCGTTTAACAGAAGTAATTTTTCGCCAGAGTGAAAAACGAAGGCGGAGAGCATGGAATAATGAAAAATTTGGCAAGTAATCAAGACTTCCATGCTCTCCATGATGCATTACTTACCACCTCGCTTTGTCCACAACTTTTCGTTTTTTATCATTTTCTGCCATTGCTTCCATGAGATGCCAAGGCCTTCTTCTACGGCACGCCTGATGTTAGCCATGCGTTTTCGATTGAGTTCGTCATGCGGAAGGATGCTATTTTGCCTTACATATTCGTTTATGGTTTTTTGAGTCATATATGATTTGCCTCCATTCCACAGTTAGGACAGAGGAAGCAAGCGGTCATCTTATCCTCCTGCCTAATCTTATTGCGATTGTTGGAAGGTTGTCCTTCCACCATACATCAGGATACTTCTTTTTTAACAGTTGCATTATCCCAAGTCCGCCATAATCTCTACTTACTGTTCCAACTTTTTCAACCTCAAACTCATACTCCTTGCCATGTTCATCGACAAATATGATGCTTTCTACCTGCCTGTATTCTACTTTCTTTTCTCCTTTGAGGATTTGCTTGAGATATTTGTCTTTGATTTTGCATTTGAATTTCATTTTATCTTTGCCTCCTGCTCTCTTTTTGATAATTCTTGCTTAATAGGATTTAGGATGCTTTCTAAAAATCGTGCATCATCACTTGAAATATTTAAATTTATATACATACGCCAAATGGCGTTATCAATCTCCTTCAATATTTCGGTGCTTGCTTTATTTAATAATTCCTCACTCATTTTTGCTCGACCTCCTTGTTTTTGCCTAATGCTCGGTGGAATTGCATTGGAGAGTAGCATATAGGGCATTTGAATGCTCCCTGCTCGTGGAGTTCACGCCATATCTGTATTTCGTCGGGGTCATTGCTCCATAGGATTTGCTTGCAGTTAGGGCAGCGATATTCCACATAGGTTGTTGTTAGAGAGATGCTCATGGTTTCACCTCATCTTTCAACCAACCTGCCCTATTTATGGATTCAAAGGCATGTTCTTGTCCTGCAATAGAGCCGTCAATAAATATACGCAATTCTCTTAGCCATCTTCTAAATTTAATGATTTGCCACCAATGTAATGGTGGTTCTCCATACTTTTCGATAAACTTTTGTTCCATCAACAGATAATAAAATCCTTCATTCATTTCTTTCCATTCTTCGTCTTCTTTACTCATGGTTGCACCTCATGCTCTTTTATCCATTTTTCTGCATTTGATTTATCCCAAAATATCATTAATGTTGAAATGGCATCTGGTCGTGTTGGATTGCCCAAATATCCTTTATTTTCTCTATCATAAATGCAGTATCTTTTTCCCTTCTTCACAATTTTAAATCTGCTTTTCATTCACTCACCTCCAATGTCTGTTGTTTTGTCGGGTTGCTTTCTTTTGCATCGGCGAGGGCGAGTTTTGCGTTGTAGTTCAGGATTTCTGCGATTTCCTCGATGTTCTTGTTGTAGGCACGCATCATAAATGCAGTGATGGCTTTTGTGATGGCACGCCAGTAATCCATGCATTCCCTGCCGTTTGCAAGTCGGAATGAAAAGCGTTCTTCCACTATTCCGCCATCTTTCACGAGTTCATGCTTTATTGAAAGTTTTTCTGTGAGTTCACCCTGTCTTGGCAGGTAGAAGCATTTTACTACCTGGGTTGAGTGGGTGAGTCCGCCTTTTGCCTGGCATCCTGCAAGGAATTTATTCATTTTTCACCTCCGTAACCATGAGGGTGGGAGATAAGAGAATGGAAAACTCGCAAAATGAAAAAGAGTCCCTTATCTCCCAGTGTGTTGTGAAATGAAAGGTGGGGCAGGGGAACTTATCATGTCCATGTCTAGGAGTTGAGAAAAACCCTGTCCCTGCCCCATAATGTTTGCATTCAGAAAGGAGGAAGGAAGCAGGAGAAGGAGGCAAAACCCGGGGTTGAGAGCTATGCGTCTGGATGGACAATTCCCCTGCTTCCAGTGTGTTTTTAGTCATTTTAATTCCTCCCTTTTTATTTTGAAGAACCCCATAAGAAAGTCGATAACTGCCTGAATATCATTCCCTTCGTAGGGGTAATGCTTCAAAACCGTATGGGATGGGTCATGTTCTTCATAATCAAGTATATCTGTGCTTATCCATTTCAATTCATCCACACAAAAGTATTCTGTGCCATCAAATTTATCTTTATATGGATTGTCTTGTTCTGCTGCTTTTATGAATTTAATCGCCCATTCTCTGTCAATTACTTTTTCAGTCATCTTCTTTCACCCCGAAGCGTTTGTTAATGATTTCAACCATATCATTTAACATAACTGCAAATAATCTGGATTGTCTAACGGTATCAATATTTTCTTTTTCATATTGTTTTAAATCCTCAATCAATTTCTGTCGTATATTTTCTTTTTCAGCATTTGCTTCTCGCATTGTCTTCTTTATTGCAAGGTCGATGGCTCGGTTTACCGCTACTTCTGTGGTTACGCTGTCTAATACGCTATCGAAGGACAAATCCTTTTCTCTAAACAAATCTTTTACAATCAAATCCTGCTTTACCCACTTCTTTATTTTTTCTCTATTTATCATTTTCCATCACCCACTCATAGAGTTTTTTTGTTGCATCCATGAACATCTTTATGTCGGTCTTGTCTATGAGTTCGCCTTTCATGGTGATTGCGATGGTTCTTGCACATTCGAGCTTAATTTCGGTTGTGCTGGCGGGTTTTAGCGATGCTGGTGGTTCTAACGCAGGTATGCCTTGGGATTGGTCGTATTTGGGTGAAACGCTGTCTGTGGGCGTTTCTGGGGCTTTTTCGATGGCTTTGATGTTGTGCCATTCATCGTCTATGATGGTTGCCTCGATGGTTGTGCCTTCCTCTATGAAAGGTGGTAGGTCTCCAAATCCATTCAGCCATAGCGTTTCTCCGCCTTTTTCTTTGATCTGAATGCCATAGCGTTTTTTGTTATCTTTTGTCTTGCTTGTATTGTATGTAAGGACAATGCCCTTGATTTTTCGGGTTTTTGGTTTTGATTTAGTTTTAGTCATTCTTGCACCTCAAAACTCAGGTCTCCTTTCTTTTGCAAGTTCTGTCTGCACCTCATTGAGTTTGTTGTTCAGCCAGCGAATGGCATCGGAGTATGAGTTGCCTGTCATGCCTTCCGCTTTCATGCGTTCTTTTACTTCGTTTAGTATGTCTCTTGCGTTTTTATCCAGAACCACCTGCTTTATAAGTGGTTCTTTCTTTTCTTTATTCATGTTTCACCTCCTTATTCTTTTTTTGTTTTTGAAATTCATACTCCATTGCTTCCTCGTCTGCTCTTGAGATAAGCCCTTTTGGTTCATCATTCATTTTATTCCTCCTTTGAGAATTTAATCACATCTTTTACTATGCTTTCCATGCCGACACTGTAAAATTTGTGGTCTAATTCAACGATTAAATCACTTCCTGCAAGAGATATGTCTATCTTTTTGCCATCTGGCATTGTCGCTTCTGCAAGATGCACTCGCAAAACTAAAACATCATCAGGTATTCTTTCGATTTTCATATTCTCCCCTCCGCAAGTCGCCATCGACGGTATTCTTCCGTCGGCTCTATCCTTGCATCGTGTTTGATTGTCGATTGCCTAGCGTAAATATCATATTCCTCTGGAGACATTTTTAATCAATCCCCCCTTCCTTGCAATTTCCTCAATCTCATTATGCTCTCAAGTTCCCATTTAATCCATTTTTTCATTCTTTCGCCCCTCATACATTCCCAAAAAGTCGTTCCCATCCCCATATATCATTGTTATTTTGAATGCAAGAACTACATCGTTTTTCCCAAATCCATCTTGCTTGGATATTTTTTCTATTTCTTCCAAGTCATCACCAATATACATAGCATGATTTCCATTCTCATCCTTATATACTATCCCTTGCTTCATGCTTTCGCCTCCTTTAACGGCATTCTTCTTTCCTCATTAGGTTCATAAAGCCAAAGGGGAAGTTTATCAAACTCGTTATTACTATATAAATAAAAATTATCTCTGAATGCTTTTGGTGTATATAATTCCCCGTGCATCTTCACATATATATTATCTCCATCGTTGTATTCTGTTATTAACCCATCTAATTCTTCCTCAGATTCTAACGTTGTATT